>NZ_CP083457.1:0-300000 GCF_020229735.1 Deinococcus taeanensis
CCGCGGAGCGGGCGGCACTCACTTCTCTTCCGAACCCCAGGAGGTTCCCATGGCAGTTTCTCTTTCCAAAGGTGGCAACGTCAACTTGAGCAAAGAAGCGCCCGGTCTGAAGACCATTACCGTCGGTCTGGGCTGGGATCCCCGCGCCACGGACGGCCAGGACTTCGACCTGGACGGCAGCGTGTTTCTGCTGAACGCCCAGGGCAAGGTGGGCAGCGACACCGACTTCATCTTCTACAACAACAAGAAAAGCGCCGAGGGCAGCGTCGAGCACAGCGGCGACAACCGCAGCGGCGAAGGCGCCGGCGATGACGAGACCGTCATCGTCCGCCTCGACCAGGTGCCGGCTGGCGTTGACAAGATCGCGGTCTGCGTGACCATTCACGACGCCGACACCCGCCGGCAGAATTTCGGTCAGGTGTCCAAAGCCTACATCCGCGTCATGAACGCCGAGGGCGGCGCCGAAATTGCCCGCTACGACCTCAGCGAGGACGCCAGCACCGATACGGCCATGATCTTCGGCGAGGTGTACCGCAACGGCGCAGAATGGAAGTTCCGGGCCGTGGGACAGGGCTACGCCGGTGGCCTCGCGCCGCTCGCCAAGAACTTCGGCGTCAACGTCTGAACCCGGCGCTTGCAGGCGGGACCTCCATGATCATGGAGTCCCGCCTGCTCTGCCCGAAGGAGCTGATGTGCAGACTTTCCAGACCGGTCAGAAGTCCCCGCTGTCCTCTCTGACCGACCAGTCCACCCTCGTGCTCACGGTGCGGGTCCGCGGACCCGCACCGGAGTACGACCTCATTCTGTTTGGCCTCGACGAGGCCGGCACGCTCAGTGACGACCGCTACATGGTGTTTTTCAACCAGCCCGCCAGTCCTGAGGGGGCCCTGCGCCTGCAGGCCGGCGCGCACACCGAGGTGACCTTCCAGATTGACCTTGGGCGCCTGCCGAGCACGGTTCGGCGCCTGAGTCTGGCCGCGACTGTCGACGGCGGCACCTTCGGGCAGATCGACCACGCGGCGGTCACCCTGTCTGACGGCTGCGGTCCCTGCCTGACCTACCAGGTGACCGGGCGTGACTTTCAGCAGCAGAAGGCCGTGATGCTGCTGGACCTGTACGTCAAGGACGTCTGGCGGGTGGCCGCGGTTGGTCAGGGGTTTGACGGCGGGCTCGCGGCGCTCGTCCGGCACTTCGGGGGCGAGGTCGCGGACGACCCGCCCGCCGCGCCCGTCAACCTGAAAAAGGAGCGGCAGCGGGTCCTGCTCGAAAAAGCGCAGCAGCAGGCGCCGGAGCTCGTCAGCCTGATCAAGGCGGCGCAGGTGAGCCTGGAAAAACGGGGCCTCGACGACGCCCGCTACCGCGTGAAACTCGTCCTGGACATCAGCGGCAGTATGCACGACGAGTACCGCACGGGCGCGGTGCAGGAGCTCGCCAACCGCGCCCTGGCCCTCGCCGTGCGCCTCGATGACGACGGTGAAGTCGACGTCTACCTGTTCGGAATCAAACCTCACCGCAAAGGCAAGCTCTCCCTGGACAACGCCCGCTCGTTTGTTCAGGGCATGCGAGTCAAGCTCGAAGGGGGGACCCACTACGGTCCCGTGATGGCCTTCGTGCGTGAAGACGTCAGCCGGGAAGGGCGCGATCTCCCGACCCTGGTGCTGTTCATCACAGACGGCGGCACCAGCAACCCCGCGGGTGTCATCCAGCAGATGCGCGACGCGGCCCGTGAACCCATTTTCTGGAAGTTCATGGGCATCGAACAGGGGCATGTGAACTTCGACTTTCTGGAAAAACTCGATGACCTCACCGGCCGCGTGGTAGACAATGCCGACTTCTTCAAGGTCCCCTCTCCGGTGCGCCTGCCGGACGCGCAGCTGTTTGACGCGCTGGTCAATGAACTTGACGTCTGGCAGCGGGACGCCAGGCGCGCAGGAATCCTCCAGTAGGGCTGGTCGTCTGCTCCCTGCCTGACGCCGACCGCCGCCACTTCATCACCCCTCATTGCATCAAGGAGCAACCATGGCAATCTCTCTCGAAAAAGGCCAGACGATCAGCCTCGCCAAAACCGCCGGCACTTCCCTGACGGAAGTCCGCATGGGCCTGGGCTGGGACGGCATCATCAAAAAGGGCCTGTTCGGCATGGGCACCAAACGGGTCAGCGTGGACCTGGACGCCAACGCGCTGCTGTTCGACGAGCGCGGCACCCTGGTGGACACGGTCTGGTTCCGTCAGCTGCAGAGCAAAGACGGCAGCGTTCGCCACAGTGGCGACAACCGCACCGGGGAAGGCGAAGGGGACGACGAAACCATCACGGTCGACCTGACCCGCCTGCCGAGCAACGTCGTGACGGTCATTTTCAGCGTCAACAACTACTCCGGGTCGAACTTCGGGGAGGTGGACAACGCCTACTGCCGCCTGGTGAATGCCAGGGGTGAGGCGGAACTCGCCCGGTACAACCTGAGTGCCCAGGGCGGGCACAGCGCGCTGATTCTGGCGAGTCTCAAGCGGCAGGGCAACGACTGGGGCATGACCGCGATCGGTCAGACCTCGTCCGGCCGGACCGTGCAGGACAACCTCAACGACATCCGGCCTCACGTCTGAGCGCAGCCCGGTGCAGAACCCGCCGGGGCTGAGCTGACCGCAGCGCCGCGGCGCTGCCGGGGTCATGTTTGGCCTGGCCCTGCCCGTCACCCCTGAGTTCCGGGCGATTCATGGCCCCCTGATTCTGCTGGAGGGGCTGCCCTGGTCCTGTGAGAGGGACGGTGCCGCCGCTCACGGCCGGTGGGTTCACCGCGCCTCAGGCGTGCCCCCGCGCTGGCCGGCGCGGGGGCACGTTCCTTCTCGCTTGAACGGACGGGGCCCAGTCCGTCTCCAGAGGACCGTCAGGGCAGGCGACCGTCGTTCTGGAGATCCTCCAGAAATTTCGCTTCACTCTGCAGGCGGGCCCGGCTTTGCGCCAGCGGCTCCCCGGTGATGGCCCACGCCTCCTGATCAATGGCCACGGACAGCGCCTGCACCGCATTTTCAATGGCGTTCTCCACGTCCACGATAGCCTGAGGTTTCGCGTCGCCCACAGCGCTCCTGGTCGCGCTCAGCCGCTGGGTGCGGCGCGACAGGGCCGTGGCTTCCGAAATCACCCGCCGGAGCGTCTCCCTCAGACTGGCCAGCCGCGCTCGCCGGCGGGCCTGTTCCGGCGACAGCAGGAACCCCTCCGCAGCCCTTTCGGCCTCTTCTTCACCGGCCGCGGCCTCCAGAGCGTCGAGCCGCACCTCCAGCGCCGCCAGCGCGGCGGCTGTCCGCGGCGCCAGGGTCACTGCGGACGCGGGACGAGGGCGGACCGGCGGCCGATCAGGGGTCGGTCCTTCCGGGCCCTCCGGGTCGGCGCGGCGTCGCAGCGCCCCCCACGCTTCAGCCAGCCAGGCCAACGGCCCGCCCTGCGGGCCTGCGCCGCCGCCTGGGCGCTCCGGAAGGGCGCCTGGGGACGGGTCGGGCAGGCTGGCCTCAGCCCGCTGCCTGGGGGAAATTGATGGGACCGGCGCCACCTGTTCCGGTCGCTGGACCGCTGGCCTGGGCGCAGCGGCAGAGGGCGAATCATGACGCGGTCGCCGGGGGAGAAACGTGTGGGCAGGTAAATTCAGGATCTTCTCCAGCACGCCGGCGTCGCCGACAGGCTCGACCTGAACCCACAGGCGCCGCCCACCCTGCCGGTGGTAGAGGCGCCCCAGGACGATCGCTGTCTGGTGCCCTGCCGTGGAGGGCAGGCCTTCAGGCACCGGGGTCCTGGCCACCAGGCGGCCCTGGCACCGCACCTCAAAATTCAGAGGTGCGCCTGTCCGCGCTGGCCCCACGGCGACCAGCACAACCTGACAGTCAGTGCGCGGGTCATCCGCGGCGCCCCGCCCCAGGAGCTGGTCCAGGTCAAGCACGACCCCCACCGCGCCCGGCTCCCCCCGGGTTTCGCCCACCCCAGGGCCGCCCGGACCCCAGGTCAACACGACCCCCGGCGCGCCATCACCACCAGTGCGCACCGCCCACAGCTGAAGGTCAGGCGGGATGTGCTCCATGACCTCACGGCCCCGGACCGAGAAGGTCAGCACCTGTCCGGACCTCCCCCCGCCCAGGGCGTCAATCTCCACCCGTGTTCCCGCCGTCAGATGTTGCACGTCTGATTATCCTCCTGACCCGAACGGGAAGCGCAGGGTCACGCGTCCGGCGGCCTGCGCCGGGTGGCACGCTCGCCGCCCGGTGGTGCAGGTGAACCGGAGCGCGCCCCGCCTGCCCGGAGCCTCCTGCTCCTGACTGCACCCCAGATCCTCCCGGAGGAGACGGTACGCTCGCCTTCCCGGTTGCCCGCCAGCACCCTCCAGCGGTCACGGCAGACACCGGGAGACCCGCGCCCGACCTTCATCCCGGGCGAAGGTGCCCTCGGGATTCCCTGCCCGGCGGACGCGGTTCAGACTGCACGAGGTCCACCGCCCGTTCAGGGCAGGGCGCCGCTCGGCGCTGCGGTGGGCTGGGCGGCGCTTCCGGCAGCGGACCGCCGCGGTGGCCCACCACGCCGGACCCCGGGGGGGCGGCCTGCACGCTGCCGCCGTGACGGCGCGTGTCAGTGCGGGGGAAGGTTACTCATCGCTGGGGACTCCTCGTAGGGCTGCACGATCACAAACCCGGTGCCCTGAAAGGCCATCTGCAGGGTTTCGCCGCCGCCACGCCCGAACATGGACCGCAGGTCCTGAGCGACCCGCAGATCCGGGCGCAGGTGTTCACTCCACGCGATGGTCGCGTTGGGGTCGGTGAAGACCGGTTCCTGCGGCGTGACCCGCAGGGTCAGGGGAGGACCGTGGCTCAGGATGGCCACCATGCCGTGACCGCTCATCCGCACGCTGAACAGGCCGCCTGCCACCATGCCCGCTACGGAACGCTGCATGGTGATTTCATGCGTCACAGTGTCCTCGAACGCGAGCAGGTCGTTGCCGTTGACGTTCAGCGTATCGCCTTGAAGGCGGATGATGGACACCTCCTTGCCCTGATCGGCGAGGTAACACACGCCGTGGCCCTGGATGCTCACGAGGGGCCCCATCTCCCCACTGCCCAGGCGCATCGCGGCGCCCAGCAGGCCGCCCATCCCGCCGCCGCGCACGGCGCCCATCAGGTCGCTCAGGGTACTGGCCCGCTGAAAATCGAGGCGGCCTTTGTAGGCGACCATCGCGCCGAGTTTGCTCCAGACCCGGCCGTTGACCTTGACTTCCAGCATCTTGCTCGACTCGAGTTCAAACACTTCCCCGGGGCGGTCCTGCTCAGCGCTGGCACGCACGAAGTCCGCGACGCTGGTGCCGTGCCCGGCCGGGCCGCCGCCGGCCACGTGCGGCGGTGCTGGGCGTGGCGTGGCCGGTTGGACGGGCGCCGCCGTGGGCGCTGGGGAGGACACCAGTGCGGGCGGAGCCGGGGGCGTGACGGGTGCTGGGGGCGGCGCGTCGGCCACCTGACCGCCGAAGTAGGTCAACAGGGCGTCCAGGCCCCCCTGGAAGCCCTGAGCGACGCTGCCGAGCCGCCACTCGCCGGCGTGCCGGTACAATTCCGCGATCATCAGGGCGCGCTCCGCCGTGAAGGCCGTGCCCTTCAGGAGAAGGGAGGCGCGCTCGGTGCCCTGCGTGTCTTGAAGGCTCAGGTGCAGTTGTCCCAGTCGACTCATCGGGACCTGATCGTGGGAGATCACGAACACCAGCCGTTCGATGCGCTCTGGAAGGGCCGAAAGATCCAGGTCGAACGTGGCGCGGCTCGGGTCCAGCTGCAGCCGCACCGCGCGCCCTGGGCTCTGCAGGTTGTTGTAGAACACGAAATACTGGTCGTCGCGGAGTTGACGCTCGCGGTCCAGGCCGAACACGCTCACATCGGACTGGAGCAGATCGTGCGTGACCTGCACCCGCAGGCGTGAATCGGACGTGAGCTCTGCCAGCCTGCGCTTCTCGCCGGGTTGAAGTTGGGTCATAGAAAGCCTCACAGGAAGGTCCTGGGCCGCGCGGACGACGGTCAAGACCTTTGAACTTCAGTGTAGCCTTCCCTCCGGATGTTCAGAGGGACTGAAGACGTTGGGGCGCCGGCCCTCTGCGCGCCCGACAAGCCCGTTGGTGCAGCCACACTGTCTGCCGCACAAGTGAAGCAGGCGGGTGGCCTGAACCGGGCGGTGGCGCCGCTCCGGGCCAAGCATCTGAACACGAAACCATGAGCCTGACACTGAAGGATCCGGTGGTCTGCGCCGGGGTGGCCTGTGATGAACGGGTCGCGCTGGGCGTGATGGCTGCTGCGGTGAACCGGCGACCCAGGCGCACGCCGAAGGCTGCCAGCAGCAGGTGAAGGCCGCGCCTATTCTGGTGGTTCGGGCAGGAGCTGTTGACCAGGTTGGCCCTGCCCAGGAAACCTGCGGCGGCCTCAACTGTTCCACACACAATCGCTTTTGCCCGGCTGCCACAGTGTGCCGTGCGGCTCCAGCTCACTGAAGTCGACTGCGGCGAAGTCAATACGGTGGCCGGGGACGCCCCCCGGGACGAGCCGGCCGGGGTCGCAGGTGCAGCAAGCCACGGCAGCCCCGTCGGAGGCCAGTCTTCCAAGACGGTGACGGCACGCGCGGGAATCGGGACGCGTCAGGCAGGCTCCCCTGGCGCCTGGAAAGCGTGGCCGCGCTTCCGGACGCAGCAGATTGTGACGGCAGCGCTGACCTACAAGCGCATCAAGATCCGCTGCTGTGACTCCCTGCACTCTGCAGAGGGCCGGAGAGAGGCAGGTGAACGTGGGGGTGGGGGCACGGTTGAGTGCGAACGGACATAACGGCCCTTCCCCGCCCGGGGCCGGAAGAGTACTGTGATTGTGGAGGAGCGCCTCATGTCCTATACAGGTGAAGAGTACGCCCGACAGTTTCAACGTCACCGGTCGGCACTGCTTGAACTGCTTGGTGGGGTCCCGGAGAGCAAAGAGCACGTTGTCGCCTGGGACGGCGGCATGAGCATCCTGCAGACGGCGGACCATCTGTTCAGTACGGGCGCTGGCGTGGTCGACATGCTGTCCGGCGGAACCTGGGAGAAGCAACCGCCTTCACCGTCCCTGGTGGAGGCAACGGAACGGCTCCGGCAGAACACGGCATCGATCAGTCAGAAGCTCCTGGCGATGACCCACGACGACCTCAACCGTGAACTGATCGTGTTTGGGGGCGCACGGTGGCCTGCGCACCGCCTGATCGATTTTCACCGTGAGCACGAAGTTCATCACAAGGGGCAGTTGTGGGTGATGGCCCGTATGGCCGGTCTGGAACCCCCGTTTTTTATTGATATGGGTGCCTGAGTCCGGGTGAGCCGGCATGCGGAGGCGGGCGTCGCCTGATGACGGTCCTGTTTGGGGCACGGACCGCTGGTCGTGCAGATACGCGGCTGGCCTGATCCGCGCCGGAACCTGGCCCGCACCTTGCCGTCGAGCACCGGAGCCCATCACATTGACAGTGATTGCCCTGTGGAGCACCTGTCAACATCTCAGGGCAGGCCGCGCGGCTGAGGGCAGGGACGGGCTGCGGACTCTGATCCGGCGCACCTTATGCGCGTCACCGTGAGCCCCGGCCCCCAGAACGGCCGTGCGGACGCTGGGGTCAATGCTTCGCGCTCAGCTGTTTGCCGGATGCCGTTTCAATGCCGTCCTTGTATCGTCGCGGGATGACGTCTTCCCTTCACCTCGACCACTGGCTGGCACAACGGGATCTGCCCGAGCCGTTCAGTGGCGTCATCGCGTTCAGCCGGGGGGCTGAGCAGCAGACCTGGGCCACGGGTGAAGCCATCAAGGCCCTCAACCTGCCCAACACACCAGCGACTCGCTTCCAGATGGCGTCGGGTTGCAAGATCTTCACGGCGGTCGCAGTCTGCCAGTTGATGCAGCGAGGTGCACTGACACCCCATACGCGTCTGACAGACGTGCTGGACACCGACTTTCCGCTGTTCGATCCCGCCGTGCAGGTGCATCACCTCCTGACGCACACGTCGGGCGTCCCCGATTACTTTGATGAAGCGGTCATGCAGGACTACGCAGAGGTCTGGGCCTCGCAGCCGATGTATGCCGTGCGCCAGGCCAGGGATTTTCTGCCCCTCTTCCAGAACCGGCCCATGACGTTTTCCCCCGGCGAGCGTTTCGCGTACAACAACAGTGGGTTTATTCTGCTGGGCCTGATCGTGGAAGCCCTGACCGGACAGGCCTTCACCGAGTACGTCCAGCGGCAGGTGTTGACGCCCGCCGGAATGGACGACTCCGGGTACTTCGCCGCGGACCAGTTACCAGCCAGCACCGCGTATGCGTACCTCCGGAAGGCAGACGGCGCCTGGGGAACGAACGTGTTCAGTGTCCCGGTTATCGGCGGGCCAGATGGCGGCGCCTACACAACGGCCCGTGACATGCAGAAGTTCTGGACCGCGCTGCACCAGGGGCAGTTGCTGGACGCGACGGCCCTGCTGACCCCACGCGTCCGGACCGGGTGGAAGCCCCCGCATACGCATTACGGCTATGGCGTATGGATCCACGACGCACCGCCGCGCCGGCAGTGTTTTGTCGAGGGAGCTGATCCGGGGGTGAGTTTCCGCTCGTGGTGGGATCCTCAACAGGAGCTGACCTTGACGGTCCTGGGCAACGCCGGAAACGCGATGTGGAGCTTCGTGGATGATCTGACCAGGACGCTCACACCCTGAACGGAGACGTTTGGGCACGGTGAACTCCCGGAGGGAGGCCGGCGCCGCAGGGACGCGTCCTCCGGGGAATGGGAAGGCCGTGACCGGACCGTCAAACTCCACCCCACACCGAAGGGGTACTCATGGAAGCGGGCGTGTACCGGTGTTATCCGGTCATCGACCAGGCACAGGCGCTGCTGGCGGCAGGCGAGATCGGCACGCCGCACCTTCTGGTACTCGCGGCCCTGGCGGTCCGGACCGGCCGGCAGATCAGAGAGGTCATCCCACCTGACTGATGCGCTCAGGGGCAGCCGGGCACCAGGCGGTGCCTAGGGTCCACGGCAGGGCAGGCGCGCACCGGTGAAGCCCGGCGCCCCGCCCCGCCCTTCCCGCCAGCGTGCGGCCGTCCGCGTCAGGCGGCGGTGTTCTGAGAGCCGGTGCACTGCCTCGGGCAGAACGACTGCGCGCAAGGTCCGGGCGGCAACCTTCACCCGGCGGAGCGCGTCGTGACGCAGAACACTCGAGCCGTCGCCGGGCGTCTGTTCGCCTGGGCGCAGGCGACGCCAGTTCTCGCTGAGTGTCCCGAAGGCAACCTGGCCGTGGGCCGGCGTGGCCGCCTGGACCGGGGTGGCCGGACGTCACTGGCGCGCCGCCGGGCCGCCGCCGCGTGCGCTCTGCGGATGTGTTCACCGTTGGAGGTCGTTCCTCCCGTTAGTCTGTGCGCCATGACCGGTGTTTCCTCACAACCCACGAGCGGCGGATGACCCGTCCCTCCCGTTCCCGCCGCAAGGGGCCGCCGCTGGCGGTTCCGCCTGAACCTGCCCTGGACGCCGCCGTGCCCGAGGCTGCTCCAGCGCCGAGCGATGAGCCCACCCCCGAAGAACTCGCCGCCGCTGAAATCCTTGCTGAAGAGCTGGACCTCGAGGAGGACCTGGACCCGGACGCCGATGAGGATGAGGCCGCTGACGACCGCGTCAAGCCGGAAGCCGCCGCGGAGGAGGACCCCTGGGCTGAACTTGAAGGGCACCCAGTCACCATCAGCAACGACCCGGTGCGGCAGTACCTGCACGAGATCGGCCGGGTGCCCCTGCTGACCGTGGCCGAAGAGATTGAGCTTGCCCGCCGGATGGAGGCCGGGCAGGCCGCCCGCGCTGAACTTGAACGCGAAATTGACCTTGAGGACCGGGCGCGCCGTCACCTGCAGCGGACGGGAGAAGACGGCGACCTCGCCAAGCAGCAGCTGATCGAGGCCAACCTGCGCCTGGTGGTCAGCATTGCCAAGAAGTACACCAACCGCGGGATGGGCTTCCTGGACCTGATTCAGGAAGGCAATCAGGGATTGATCCGCGGCGCGGAGAAGTTCGAGTACCGCCGGGGGTTCAAGTTCTCGACCTACGCGACCTGGTGGATCCGTCAGGCGATCAACCGCGCCATTGCCGACCAGTCGCGCAACATCCGCATTCCGGTCCACATGGTGGAAACCATGAACAAGCTGAGCCGGACGGCCCGGCAGCTGCAGATGGAACTGAGCCGGGAAGCCAGTGCGGAGGAGATTGCCGAAGCGATGGGCCCGGGGTGGGACGCCCCCAAAGTCGAGGAGACCCTGCGGGTCACGCGCGATACCGTCAGCCTGGCCACACCCGTCGGGGATGAAGGGGACTCCTCCATCGCGGATTTCCTGCCGGATGACCAGCGGGAGTCCCCGCTCAGTCAGGTGACGAGCGTGCTGATGGGGGAGGCGCTGGACCGGGCGCTGGGGACGCTCGAGCCGAGGGAGGCGCTGGTGATCCGCCTGCGCAAGGGCCTGGAAGACGGCCGGGAGCACACCCTGGAGGAGGTCGGCAGGCACTTCGGGGTGACGCGCGAGCGGATCCGGCAGATCGAGAACAAAGCGCTGCGCAAACTCAAGTACCAGCAGAGCCGGCAGGGGTACCTGCGGGAGTACCTCGACGACTGACAGCGTGGGCTCAGGCTCCCATAACCTCCTGCTCGCCACCTGACTGAGCCGGGACATGCACTCAGGCGCGCCCGGGAGGTACCTTCAAGTCCCGGGAACTTCAGCGCTGAACAGGGCGGTTGAGGGCCGTGGCGTCTTGAGGTGAGGTGAGCAGAGGGACGGCATGTTTCAGGCGCGGCGGCCTCATGCCGTCGCGTTGACCTGCGGTCTGACGCCGGCAAGCCCGCAGCGCTGGCGCCGTTCTGAGGCCCGCAGGGCGCGTCCTCCCCGGCGGTGCCTGACAAGACCGGCGTGGGCATCCGCTTCTGCCGGCACGCGGTGGCGTGTCGCTGGCCCCGCTGGCGCTGCGTTACCCGCTGTCGTCCGGACGTCTGCGGGTCTCCGCCAGAAACAACTGACGGAACTGTCTTGGCGTGACCCCGACCGTGCCTTTGAAGATCCGGGTAAAGGCGCTGTGGTCGAAGTACCCGCATTCCACGGCGATGCGGGCGACCGGCAGGTCCGTGGTCTGCAGCAGCCGTGTGGCCGCGTCGACCCGGGCGCGCGTCAGCAGCTGGCTTGGCGTGACGCCGTACACCCGTTTGATCTGACGCTCGAACGTCACCAGGCTCATGCGGGTCTGCCGGGCAAGCGCGGCGATGGGCAGCGGCTGAGCGTAATGCTCGTGGATGTGCGCGACGGCGGCGGACAACGCCGTGCCGTTACTGGAGGACACCGGAAGGTCCCGTGAGATGCCCATCAGTCCGAGCGGCTGGCCGCTGGGCAGGCTCAGCGGGCGTTTGGTGGTCAGGCACCAGCCGGACCGTCCGCCGGTGTACAGGTGAAGTTCAAGGTGCTCGGTGAGCGGTTTGCCCGTCAGCACGGCCTGGTCCTGCTGGGAGTAGTTCAGGCCGAGCGGCGACGGAAAGACGTCGCTCGCCTGTTTGCCTGTCAGGGCCCCGGGCGACGGCAGACCAAGCCGGCGGAGCAGGGTCTCATTGCCGTACAGGTACCGGCCCTGGGTGTCTTTGATGAATACGACGGTGTCCGGCAGGAAGTGCAGGAGGTCCAGCAGGGTCAGGAGACCGGGGGTGCCGAAGCCTTCCGGCAGGGTGGGTCGCTGCATGTCGTCCTCCGCAGGCACTATCGCGCACCGGGCTGGCGATGTGGTGGGCGGCCCTGCAGGCTGTCCCGTCTGGCCCACCGGACCCCGGGCGGTGAACTGTGCAGAAAGCGTCGCGGCGTTCCGCGAACCTGTACAAGACGCCGTGCCAGGGCCTGCCTATGGTGAAGGCATGTCCCAGATCAGCTCGGCGCGCGCCACGCGGCGTGTGCACTTCATCGATTCCCATACGGCCGGAGAGCCGACGCGCGTCATCCTGGACGGTTTCCCGGCCCTGCCGGGCGCCACGCTGGCCGACCAGCGCAGCGCCTTGATCCGGGACTTCGACGCCTGGCGCAGCCTGGTGAACAACGAGCCCCGCGGCAATGACGTGCTCGTCAGTGCGCTGCTGCTTCCCCCGTCGGAGGCGGGGTGTGTGGCCGGGGTGATCTTCTTCAACAACGTGGGGCCGCTGGGCATGTGCGGGCACGGCACGATCGGTGTGATCGCCACCCTGGCCTACCTGGGCCGGATTGAACCGGGCGAACACCGCCTTGAGACTCCCGTCGGCGTTGTTGCCGCCACGCTGCACGGGGACGGCCGGGTCAGTGTGCAGAATGTCCCCGCCTACCGCCACCAGCAGGCCGTAACCGTGCAGGTGCCGGGTCTCGGCGACGTGCGCGGTGACGTGGCCTGGGGAGGCAACTGGTTTTTCCTGACTGACGCGGGTGGAGAAGTGCTTGACGCCTCCAACGTCGAGGCGCTGACCGACCGGGCCTGGCGTGTCCGTCAGGCGCTGCAGGCCGCGGGGGTCACCGGCGCGAACGGCGCGCAGATCGACCACATTGAACTGCTCGGTGAGGTCGGTGGGGTGTCACGCAATTTCGTGCTGTGCCCCGGCCGGGCGTACGACCGGAGTCCCTGCGGCACGGGCACCAGCGCGAAAATGGCCTGCCTGGCGGCCGACGGTCTCCTGGCGCCCGGACAGCGCTGGGTGCAGGAGAGCGTGATCGGCACCGCCTTTGAAGGCCACTACCGCTGGGAGGACGACGCCGTGCACCCCACCATCACCGGCCGGGCCTACATCACGGCGCAGGGGGAGCTGATCGTTCAGCCTGGGGATCCGTTCGCGTGGGGCATCCGCGCGGCGCCCGACGTGAGCGTGGAGCGGGGATGACCCGGCCGCACGGCGTGGTGGTGGGTGCCGGCCTGGTCGGCGCGGCCTGCGCGGCGGCGCTGGCGCGTCAGGGCTGGCGGGTCACGGTGATTGAAGCGGAAACGGTGGGCGGCGGCGCGACCGCTGCGGGCATGGGTCACCTCGTGGTGAT
Organism: Deinococcus taeanensis; assembly: GCF_020229735.1. NCBI lineage: Bacteria > Thermotogati > Deinococcota > Deinococci > Deinococcales > Deinococcaceae > Deinococcus > Deinococcus taeanensis. The sequence goes on from NZ_CP083457.1 coordinate 13,063, forward strand.
GGACGACAGCCCGGCGCAACTTGCCCTGACCAGTCTCAGCCTGGAACTCTGGGAGGCCCTGGCGCCGCACCTGCCGGTCCAGGCGGACTACCGGCGCTGCGGCACCCTGTGGGTGGCGAGCGATGAGGACGAGCGGCGCGGCGTGCTCTTGAAGCAGCGGCAGTACGGCTCGGCCGGCCGGGAGGCGACGGTGCTGGACGCCGGTGAACTGGCCCGCCTGGAGCCGGCCCTGCGCGCCGGTCTGGCGGGCGCGCTGCGCGTGCCGGGGGACGCGGTGGTCTACGCTCCGGTCGTGGCGCGCTTTCTCCTTGAGCGGGCCGGCGCCGACGTGCAGTGCGGTGAGGTGGTGGCGCTGGACGGGCGCCGCGTGCAGCTCAGGGACGGACGGCAGCTGACGGCCGACCTGACCGTCGTGGCGGGCGGCGCGGCCGCCGGGACCCTGCTGCCGGAGCTGCCGCTGCGCGCCCGGAAGGGTCACCTGCTGATCACGGAGCGCATGTCCCTTCAGGTGCGTCACCAGCTGGTCGAACTGGGGTATCTGAAAAGCGCGCACGCCAGTGAGGCGGACAGCGTGGCGTTCAACGTGCAGCCGCGCCCGACCGGGCAGCTGCTGATCGGGTCGAGCCGCCAGTTCGGACCGGTCGACAAGCAGATCGACTGGGTTCTGCTGCGCCGCATGCTGACGCGGGCGGCCGAATTTCTTCCAGCGTTGCCGAACGTGCAGGCGCTGCGGCTCTGGACCGGGCTGCGCAGCGCCACCCCGGACCACCTGCCGATTATCGGGCCTCACCCGGCCCGGCCGGGCGTGTACCTCGCCGTGGGGCACGAGGGCCTGGGCATCACCACGGCCCTGGCGACCGCGGCCCTGCTCCGGGCGGACCTGGCGGGGCAGCCTTCCCCACTGCCCGGCGTGAGCCTCGGCCTCGAGCGCTTTGACGCGGGGGCGCACCATGCCTGAGCTGACCTTCGAAGCGCGCCGCGTGACGGTCAGGGACGGCACGACCGTCCTGGCGGCCCTGCAGAACCTGGGCGTGCACGTGACGCGGCGCAGCCTGAGCGGCGAGGTCCGCGGCGCCCTGTGCGGCATGGGGGTCTGCTTGGAATGCCGCGCGTTCGTCGACGGCCGTCTCGTCCGGACCTGCCTCACCCCGGTCCGCGGGGGCATGGTCATCGAGCGGTTGCCGGAGGCGCGCGGTGACGAGTGACCTGACGGCAGACGTCGTGGTGGTCGGAGCCGGGCCGGCGGGCCTGAGCGCCGCCCGCGCCGCGGCGCAGAGCGGCGCGGATGTGCTGGTCCTGGACGCCGGTCCGGGCCCCGGCGGGCAGATCTGGCGGGGCCTGACCGAAGCGCAGCCTGGGCCCGCCGCCACGCTGCTGCGGGAGGTGCGCCGCCTGGGCGTTCACGTTCTCACGCAGGCTGAAGTCAGTGCCGTGGAGTCCGCCCGGCCCGACCGGCACACGCTGGTCTTGTCCACGCCGGTCGGCCTGCGCCGGATCGAGACACCCACCGTCATTCTCGCGACCGGCGCCACCGAGCGGTTCGTGCCGTTTCCCGGCTGGACGCTCCCCGGCGTGGTGGGTGCCGGGGGCCTGCAGGCCATGACGAAAAGCGGTCTGGACGTGCGTGGGCAGCGCGTGGTGGTGGCCGGCAGCGGACCGCTGCTGCTGGCCGTGGCGGCCAGCCTGCGTGGCAGAGGGGCGCACGTGATCGCGGTGGCGGAGCAGGCCTCCTGGCCCAGCCTGGCCCGCTTTGCCCTGAGTGCCAGTCGCCTGCCGGGCAAAGGCCCGGAGGCCATGAAGCTGACGGCTGCCCTGAGGGGAATCCCGTACTGGCCGGGCACCTACCCGCTGCGGGCCAGCGGCGAGGGGCGCCTGAGTACGGTCACCCTGCGCCGTGGGCACCGGGAGCGGACCCTCGCCTGCGACTGGCTGGCCGCCGGTTTCGGCCTGGTGCCCGACACGCGCGTGGCAGCGCTGCTGGGCTGCGCCCTGACCCGCGCCGGCGCAGTGCGGGTGAACGCCTGGCAGCGCACCAGCCGCGCAGGGATCTACGCGGCAGGGGAGGTGACCGGGGTCGGCGGGGTGGACAAGGCGCAGCTCGAAGGGTTCCTGGCTGGGTGCGCGGCCACCGGGCAGATCGAGCGGCTGCGTGACGTGGCCTTGCCACTCGGGCGCCAGCGCCGCTTCCAGGCCGCCCTGGACCGGTCCTTTGCCCTGCGCCCGGAGGTCCGGGCCCTCCCCGGCCCCGACACGGTGATCTGCCGCTGCGAGGACGTCCGACACCAGGCCCTCACCGCCTGCCGGTCCTGGACGGACGCCAAACTCCAGACGCGCTGCGGCATGGGCACCTGCCAGGGCCGCGTCTGCGGCCCGGCCACCGCCGCCCTGTACGGCTGGTCCTTCTCCGGCGTTCGCCCGCCCCTGACCCCGCTCCCGCTGGCGGACCTGCTGTGCGCCGCCCGGCCGCGCGCGGAGCCGGCCGCGCCGGCCCCTGACCGCTCACCCGCCGCCCCATTCGCTTGTCCTGAGGAGGAACCCGCATGACCCACCCCAAACTCTTCGAAGGTGTCTTTCCTGCCATCACCACGCCCTTTGCTGCCGACGGCAGCGTGGACCACGCCTTTCTGAGCGACCACGCCCGGTGGATGATGCGCGGCGGCAGCCGGGGCATCGTGCCCCTGGGCTCGCTCGGCGAAGGCAACACCCTGGAGGAAGCGGAGAAGATCGCCATTCTCGACACGCTGGTTGAGGCGCTGGGCGACGCGCCGGTGGTGCCGGGCATCGGCAGCCTCAGCACCGCCGGGGCTGTGCGCCTCGCGCAGGCCGCCCGGGACGCCGGGTGCCAGGGCCTGATGGTGCTGCCCCCCTACGTGTACACCAGCGACTGGCGAGAAATGAAAGCCCACATGGCGGCCGTGATCAGCGCGACCGACCTGCCGGTCATCCTCTACAACAACCCCATCGCGTACCGCACGGACTTCCTCACCGCCCACATCCTCGAACTCGCCGCCGAGCACCCCAACGTGCGCGCCGTGAAGGAGTCCAGCGCCGACGTGCGCCGCGTGACCGCCCTGGCGGCCGCCCTGCCGCCCCACGTCGAACTGATGGTCGGCGTGGACGACCTGCTGCTCGAAGGGGTCGCGGCCGGCGCCACCGGCTGGATCGCCGGGCTGGTCAACGCCTACCCGGCCGAGAGCGTGCGGCTGTTCGACCTGGCCCGCGACGGGCGCCTGGACGAGGCCACGGACCTGTACCGCTGGTTCCTGCCGCTGCTGCGCCTGGACACCGGCATCAAGTTCGTGCAGCTCATCAAACAGGTGCAGGCCGAAACCGGCCGCGGCAGCGCCCGCGTGCGCGCGCCCCGCCTCGCCCTCACCGCCGAGGAGGTCCGCGACGTGCAGGCCCTCGTCCGTCAGGCGGCCGCCCAGCAGCCCACCCCGGTATGACCGCCCCGCGCGCCTTTCACGCACTCAACCCGGCCACAGGGGAGGCCCTGCCCACGCCCGTCCCGGTCACGTCCCCCGAAGCGCTCGCAGCGGCTGTGAACGCCGCGGCCCGCGCGGCCCGCCCGTTCGCGCGGCTCCCCGGTGCGCGGCGCGCGGCGTTCCTGACTGCCGCGGCCGACCAGATCACGGCCCTGACCGACGAACTCGTCGCGCGGGCCATGGAGGAAACCGCCCTGACGGAACCGCGACTGCGGGGCGAGGCCGCCCGCACCGCCCAGCAGCTGCGGCTGTTCGCGGACCTGGCGCGCGAGGGCTCCTGGGTGGACGCCCGGCTGGACCGGCCCGACCCGCGCCGCACGCCGCCAAAGCCGGACGTCCGCAGCTTGCGCGTCCCCCTGGGACCGGTGGCGGTGTTCGGGGCCAGCAACTTCCCGCTGGCGTTCAGTGTGGCCGGAGGCGACACGGCGGCCGCCCTCGCGGCAGGCTGCCCGGTGATCGTCAAAGCCCACCCGGCCCACCCCGCCACGTCGGCCGTCGCGGCGCGCGCGCTCCAGGCCGCCGCCGCCGCGACCGCGATGCCCGAAGGCACCTTCACCGTGGTGTACGACGACGGGCATGACGTGGGCCTCGCTCTGGTGCGTCATCCCCACATCCGCGCGGTGGGCTTCACCGGGTCACGCGCGGGCGGTCAGGCGCTGCTGGCCGCCGCGCAGGCCCGGCCGGTGCCCATCCCCGTGTTCGCGGAAATGAGCAGCGTCAATCCACTGATCCTGAGCGAGCGTGCCGTGCAGGCCGGCGGCGCCCCGCTCGTGGCCGGGCTGACCGCCAGCATCACTGGTTCCGGCGGGCAGCTGTGCACCCAGCCGGGCCTGCTGTTCGTGCCGGACGGCGCCGCTGGAGACGCCCTCCTGCTCGACCTGGCCCGGGCGCTGCAGGCGGCGCCCGCCTGCACCCTGCTCTCCGGCGGCATCCACGAGGCCTACGCCGGCGGCACCGCCGCCCTGGCCGCGCACCCGGAGGTGAAAACACTCCAGCACGCCGCCGGGGAGGGTCGCGGCGTTCACGCGGCGCTCTACGCGGCGCCCCTCGCGGCGCTCACCTCTGCCCCCGACCTGGCTCAGGAAGTGTTCGGACCGGTCAGTCTGGCCATCCGGTACGGCTCCCTTGCCGCGCTGACCGGGGCCCTGCAGGCGCTCGAAGGGCAACTCACCGCAACCCTGCACGCCCGCCCTGAAGAACTGCCCGCGTGGCAGCCCGTGCTGGAGGTGCTGAGCAGCAAGGCCGGGCGCGTCATCCTCAACGGGTTTCCCACCGGGGTGGAGGTGGGCCACGCCATGGTGCACGGCGGCCCGTTCCCGGCCACCAGCGACGGCGCCAGCACCAGCGTCGGCACCCGCGCCGCCGAGCGTTTCACCCGTCTCTTCGCCTATCAGGACCATCCCGACGCCCTGCTGCCGCCCGAGCTGCAAAACGCCAACCCCCTGAAGCTCTGGCGGCTGGTGGACGGCCAGCGAACGCAAGAACCCCTTACCCCGGAGGTCACCGCATGAACCACCGCCTGCTGCGCGCCGCTGCACTCCCCCTGTCCGCCCTGCTGCTCGGGTCTGCCCACGCGCAGACCACCCTCAAGGTCGCCACAGTTTCGCCCCTTTCCGGCGCCCAGTCGGACATGGGGCTGCAACTCAGGAACGGCGCTCAACTCGCCCTCAACGAGGCCAAAGCCCAGTTCAAGAAGCTCGGCTTCGACCTGCAGCTCGTGGCCTACGACGACCAGGCCGATCCGACCACCGGTACCGCCGCCGCCCGCAAGATCGTGTCCGACAAGAGTGTGCTGGCGGTGGTCGGCACCCTGAACAGCGGCGTCGCGATTCCCGTCAGCAGCGTCCTGGCAGCCAGCCACGTGGCGATGGTGTCTCCGCTGAACACCGCCAACGAGGTGACCGACCGGGGCCTGAAGAACGTCAACCGCATCGTCGCGCGCGTCGACGCGCAGGGCCCCGCCGCCGCCACCTTCATGATGAAAGCCTTCAAGGTCAAAACGGTCTATGTCCTCAACGACAAGACCACGTTCGGAGAAGGGCTCGCGGACGAGGTCGAACGGGCCCTCAAAGCCGCAGGCGTGCAGGTCCTGGCGAACGAAGGCACAGAGGAGAAAAGCGATTTCTCCAGCATCATTGCCAAGATCAAGTTGCAGCGGCCTGACGCGATCTACTTCGGCGGCATGTACAGCCAGGCAGGCGTGTTTGCCCGGCAACTGCGCGAAGCGGGCATCCTGACCCCCATCGTGGGGGGAGATGGATTCGACAGCACTGAACTCCGGACCATCGCGGGCCCCGGCGCCGAGCGCATCTACTTCACCACCATCGCGGCCCCGCCCGAGTCGCTGGCGGCCGCGAAAACACTGGCCGCCCAGTACCAGAAAGCTTTTGGCCGCCCGCTGCAGGGGTTCGGCCTGTTCTCCTACGACGCGACGAAAGTCGCACTTCAGGGAATTCTCAGTGCCATCCGGAATCAGGGGAACACGCGCCCAACCCGCGAGCAGGTGGAACAGGCCATCCGCAAGGGGACCGTCACGGGCCTCATTTCCGGAACTGTCAGTTTCAACAGCCTCGGTGACCGCAGGGAAGTCAAGCTGTACATCCTGCAGGTGGCGCACAAGGCCTTCACGCTGGAAACCACGATCAATGTGGTCTCGAAGCGGCCCTGACGACTGAGGAGAACAGCATGCACGCAGCATTAGATCCACAGGGGTCAGCAGCTTCTGTCCTCTGGCAGACGGAACGTGGTGAACACCGCCGGGCCAAGGAAACCCTCCAGACGGACGCCGGGAGTGCGGCACCGTCGCCCCGGGCTTTTGGCAAGTGGCGCCGCCTGCTGGGTGTGACCCGCCGGAAGGTGAGCGCCGCCATGGCCGTGTTCTGGCAACGACAGTGGCCGGAATCCGAGGAGTTGGTCGAGCAGTGGCATCTGTGGGCGCTGCACAACCATTAGTGGACGCCTCAAGGCATTGCGACCTCCATGTCATTCGGGCTGGGGCGTCGCGTTGCCCACCATCCACGCTGCGCTCCAGACCGGCCTCACCGGGCGGCATTGACGCCCCCATGCACGCCACCAGTCCCCGGGGGGCGGGCCCCGGTAATCAGGCCCCAGGACCAGTGGCCAAACGGACGCGGCGCGCCTGCGCTGCTTGCGTGGATAGCCTCAGGACCGACGCTGAACGGCGAAGAACCGGCGATCACACCGGGCCGCCGCACAACTGAAGAAGGCGACCCGAAGGCCGCCTTGATTTCTTAAATATAGAGCGGTATTCAGGGCCTGTCAACCTTATCCACCGGGTGGTCATGGATTTCTGAGCATGACGGGTGTGAAATGAAGCAAGAACGGTCTGGAGTGTCCGCAGTGCGGCGCCGTCCGCATCGTCAAAAACGGTCACGCTCACACAGGTAAGCAGCGGTAACTGTGTCGGTGCCGCCACCAGTTCACCCTGCAGCCCGGTTGGCATCGGGTTTCCGCTGAAATCATCGCTCTGGCTGAGCGGTTGTTGACCGAACGGATCTCCCACCGAGGGATTTGTCGAGTCACCGGCGTGAGCCGCTCGTGGTTCCGTCCGCATCTTAAACAGTCGACTGGCAGCGTCCTCCACGAATCTGATGACCCGCTGTCCCTAGCAAAAATAGCCTGAGCATTCCAGCACCCTTGGAGAGGGTGCTGGAATGCGACGAATGATGCACGTTCGTGAGCAGCCATCAACGACCCCTCTGGATCTGGCTGGCGACGGAGCGGGACACTCGACTGATCGTCGGGTGCTTCCTCGGTCCCCGTGACACCTTGGGCGCGGACGGGCTGTGGCATAGCCTGGAATATCCTGACCTGGACGTGGTCTGTATGACAGACCGCCTGGCCGCCTACAAAAGTGTCGTGTTTGGGAAGTTGCACCGCTTCGGTGGGACGCAGTATGTTGAGCGTTTCAACGCCACGTTGCGCGCCCGCCTGGCCCATCTGGTGCGCCGTTCCCTGGCCTTCAGTCGTCGCCAGTCGCATCTGGAGACCGTCGTCTGGTTCTTCATCCACCAGGACAACGCGTCATTCCCTTGAACCCTCTACGCACCCGATTCCTGAGCCTGCGTATTTGAGCCACATTCTGTTGCCTTCTGTGGTCTGCTACGGCTGTGTCCACCTCTACGGCGAATGTAGGCAGCTCAGCGGTCTTTGCTTTGATTCTTCTAGCTGCTGGGGGCGTTCTTGCCTTCGGCATCTGGCGGGGACGCTCTGACCTGGGTCAGCGGGGATTCATAGGCGTGATTCTGAGCAGCTTGGCCACGGCGTTGATAGGAGTTTTCCTTGTTCTAGGGGGGTTAAACAGAGAGATGAACGGGATATTGAAGTTCGTGCTTAGTGGTGCACTGCTGAGTTATGTGGCTGGTGCCCTGCCGCTATGGGTTGCCGGCAACTGGTTCCGAGTCATCAAGGAATCGACTGAGCGGCAGTGAACGGTTGGTGACCTGTTGTACCCCGCAGAAGAAGTCTGAGATGCGCCGGTACAGTCGGGATTAAGTTTAGGCTTCGGCTGCGAAGCTTCATTGTCGTTGATAAACAGTCTTACACCCGGGTCCTGCAACTGGCCACAGCAAACAAAAGAGGCGACCCGAAGGCCGCCTTGATTTCTTGAATATAGCGTCGAATGCAGGCTAGGTCAAGGGTATACATCGGGTGATCGTAAATTTTTGAGCGTGACAGGTGTGGAATGAAGCATGAACGGTATCGAGTGTCCGCAGTGCGACGCCGTCCGCATCGTCAAAAACGGCCATACCCAGAGGGGCAGGCAACGCCACTTGTGTCGGGCGTGTGGCTTCCCAAAGTTCAGGATTGAACCCCCGGGAACGCGAAGGGCACCTGTTGGACGCGGCCGTACTGGTTGTTCCCAAAACCGGCCACAGTGAATGACTTCTCACGGGGAGGGTGCTGCAGGCAGCCGCTGATCAGAATTTTTGCGCTTATGGATTTAATGGCCACTTCACAGCCGCGCGTTTGGCTTTCTTCTCCGCGCTCAGGCGCGCTCGTCGCGGCAGGTGCGCTATGGTGGTCGTCTATGCCGTTGCCCGCCAGCGACACCGCTGAACCTCCCAGTTCGGCCCACCGCCCAGCGCCCGTAAATAGGGCCACGGGGCTGGGTGGTGCGCTCTGACGGCCCTCCTGCCCCTTCTGATCATCCTGCTGCTGGTCGCCGTCAATGCTCTTTACGTCGCTGCCGAGTTCGCCACGGTCGGCGCGAGACGCTCCCGCGTGCAGGAAGCCTCCGAAAATGGGAACCGCGCGGCCGCGGACCTGCTGGAGATCCTGAAAGACCCAGGGCGCCTGGACACCTACATTGCCGCGTGCCAGATCGGCATTACCCTGAGCAGCCTGGTTGCGGGCGCGTACGGTCAGGCCCGGCTCATCCCTCTGCTCACCCCCGTGGTCGGCCCAGTGGGTGGTCCGGTCCTCGCGACCATCCTGGTGCTGACGTTGATTACGGCCTTGCAGGTGGTGCTCGGAGAGCTGCTGCCCAAAACGGTGGCGCTGCGTTACCCCGAGCGGCTGGCCGTGGCTGCTCTGCGGCCCATGCAGTTCAGTCTGCTTGTTTTTCGGCCCCTGATCAGCCTCTTCAACGGCTCGGCCTTTGCCCTGATGCGGGTCTTGAACCTCCGGGTGGATTACAGCCACGCGCACGTTCACTCGCCTGAGGAACTCGAGGACCTGTACCGCGAGAGTGCCCGCGGAGGCCTGATTGACGCCAGTGAGCGGGCCATGGTTGCGGGGGTGCTGAACGTCGAGGACCGGGTGGTGCGGGAGATCATGACCCCGCGTACGAAACTCGTCAGCGTGCCTGGGCACCTTACCGTGCACGAGGCCCTCAGGCGCCTGGCAAACACGCCGTACACCCGTTTCCCGGTGACGGGTGAAACGCCTGACGATGTGATCGGCATCATTCACCTGCGGCAACTCTTCCTGACGGGTGAAACCCAGCCGGGCCGGCGGGTGAGCGAGGTGGCCCGTGCGCCGCTGATTGTGGCGGAAAGTATGGCTGTCCCGGACCTCTGGAGGCGCCTGCGGGAAGCGTCGCGGCACGCCGCCATCGCTGTCGATGAGTACGGCAGCGTGGCGGGGATGGCGACCCTGGAAGACGCCCTTGAGGAGATCTTTGGGGAAATGCAGGACGAGTTCGACCGGGAGGAGGAGCCCCTGACGGTCGATGGTGACCGGGTGACGGTGCGTGGGGACGTGCGGATTGATCAGCTCAATGACCGCTTCGAACTGGACCTGCCTGCGGACGAGGTGGATACCGTCAGCGGTCTGATCTGGCATGAACTCGGCCGGCTGCCCATGGTGGCCGATGAGGTGAGCGTCGGTGAAGTGATCGTGCGGGTTGAGGCGATGGACCGCCGCGCAGTGCAGCGGGCGAGTTTCACGCTGCCCCGCGGCACGGTGGACGGGGACACCGGGCGGACCATCTGATGCTGGGCACGGCCTTTTCCACCGTGGTGATCATCGTTCTGGTGGTGCTCAACGGCCTGTTCGTCGCTGCTGAATTCGCCCTGGTGGCGTCCCGGCGGTCCCGGCTGAGCGCGCTGGCGACGGCGGGCAATCCGGCGGCCCGCTGGCTGGCGGCCGTGTTCGATGATGAGACTGGAAAGGACCGCTACGTCGCCGCCGCGCAGCTGGGGATCACCCTCGCTTCGGTCGGGCTGGGCATGTACGGGGAACCCGCGATTGCCGGGTGGCTGGATGGGCCGTTCGAGGAAGCTGGGCTGTCTCACGCGGCGGCGCACACACTGGCGTTCATTCTCGCCTTGAGTCTGGTGACCTTCATGCACGTGGTGTTTGGGGAGATGATCCCGAAAGCGCTGGCCTTGCAGGCTCCGGAAACGGTCAGCCTGCAGGTGAATCCGCTGATGCGGGCCGTTGGCTTTCTTTTCCGGCCGCTGATCCTGTTGCTCAGTATCCTGGCGCTCGGGCTGATGCGCGTTCTGCGGATCCGGGAACCGGGAAAGAACACGTTTCTGTACACCAGCAAGGAACTCAGCATCGTTACGGATGAGAGTGCGGACAGTGGGCAGTTGGGGCAGGTGCAGCGCGACCTGATTCAGAACATCTTCGCGCTCGAGGACCGCACGGCTGCAGACCTGATGACGCCCCGGCGCAGCCTGGAGGCGCTGTCGATCCGCGCCTCGCCTGAGGAGGTCACCCGGCGGATTGCCGCTTCGCCGCGCAGCCGGTACCCGGTGTTTGAGGAGAACCTTGATGAGATCATCGGGGTGCTGCACGTCAAGGATTTCATCCGGGCGCGCGTGTCGGGTGGGTCCCCTCAACTGGACCGGCTGGTGCGGCCGTTACCGAGCGTCGCGGCGTCCTCAACGGCTGAGCATCTGCTGGCCCTGTTCAAGCGCAAACGCCTGCACGCGGCCCTGGTGGTGGATGCCTCCGGAGGCACCCTGGGGTTCGTGACCATGGATGACCTGATCGAGGATGTGATGGAGGAAGAGGAGGCGGGGACCTCCGGTTGGGTGCAGGTGAATGCGGACGGTTCCCTGACGGTGGACGGTCAGGTCACCCTCAGCGAACTGCGGGAGGACCATGGCCTGAACCTGCACAGTGAAGACGCGATGACCGCTGCGGAGCTGCTGTTGGGCGAGTACGGAACGGTCCCGGCCCCAGGTATCACGGTGAACGTGCAGGGCCATGACCTGACGGCAGAGGAAGTGCTTGGCCTCAAAATCACGCGCGTCCGGGTGAGGGCCGTGCCAGCCCATCAGCGGCCCGAACAGGAGCCGTCGAGCCCGTCGGTCCAGGAGTGACGTCCGGGGTGCACGCGGGGGGCACGGCACGGAGGAGGCGCAGGTCAACGTGCGAACAGGCGGATTGTCGCCTCACATCGGCGCTTCCGGGGCCCCGGGCAGACGCGGACCGGTCGCCGGTGAAAGGAAAACCAGGCAAAGGGGCGTTCGAGCGTCCCGTGTCCGGGATTTCCCTTATTGATCACGGCGTGGCTTTGTATCGGTTGCCGCCGGACTTCAGGTGTCTGGGTGAGCTTGATCGCCGACGGGGCTGGACGGGAGCAAGGCGAACCTGTGCCGTTATCAATAAAGCTAAAGCAGCTGTGATTAGCCTGGCCAAGCTGGCAAGGGCAAGAAGATATCGCCGCAGCATCAGAAGCACTGAGATCCGACTCGCAACAGCCTGAGGCGCGGCTGCACGAAACCGCTTAGGCCGCCGACATTTGGGTCGCCTTCTTTGTTACGCCGTGGCCAAGTGCAGGCACTCCCTATACACCTGTCTATCAGGGATGAGTCCGCTTTTGGCCGCTCCATCCGCTTACCCTATCCAGCCGTGCCAAGTCGGCTAATAACTTCAGGCCTCTGCGTTGTTACAGGTCTTGATCGGGGTTCGCTAGTGGTACCGACCCCTGATGGTCTTACAGCGTGCCCCTCGGGGTCTGCGCGGTGCGGGTGTATGTCGCGACCCTGGAACAGGGTCGTCACGCCATGGTCGCGTACGCACAGCGTTGGAAAATTGAATTGCTTTTCAAATACTGGAAAAGTTCAGGCTTCGAATGGGAGGCGACCCACCTCGTCCACACGGACCGGATCAACACCCTGCTCTGCGTCGTGTCCATCGCATCCGTCTGGGCCTGGCACGTGGGGGCCATTGAGCATGAGCAAGCACCCATCCGGGTGCTCGCTCATGGCCGACTCGCGATCTCCATCGTTCGGTACGGCCTCAATATCCTCAAGCCAGCGTTCGTCAATCTGCTGTGGAACCCCGCCCCCTTTGCTCCGCATCTTCCACCACTGCGCCCAGAAACGGTCACCTACTTATTGATAACGGCACAGGTTCGCCTTGCTCCCGCCCAGACCCGTCGGCGATCAAGCTCACCTAGACACCTGAAGTCTGACGGCAACCGATACAAAGCTACGCCGTGATCAATAGCTCAGCGACACGGTATTTTATTTGCTAATGTGACTCCTCTCGCTTGTTATAACTCCATTGGTTAACACAACGTGGTTTTTGGCACATGATGCGGTGTCCTCATCATGAGTGACCATCAAGACAGTCCCACCCTGCTTGTTAAATTCACTGACAATAGACATTACAATTTCACGATTGAAGGCATCTAAGTTTCCAGTGGGCTCGTCCATAAGTAGTAGATCTGGCGATTTTACAATGGCTCGGCAGAGAGCGACGCGTTGCATTTCACCGCCTGATAGCTCGGCAGGATAATGTAATCCACGGTTTGATAGATCAACCTTTTCGAGAATTTGTTTAGTCTTAGTCAAATTGTTTACTGACTTACCGTGAGATATTTCAAGTGCTAAAATTATATTCTCAAACACGGTCATGCTTTTAACGAGCCGAAAGTCTTGGAAAAGGAATCCTATTTGTTTAGCACGTATCTTGCTTTGAGTTGAATCACTGAGTCTACCGACTAATTTCCCATCAAAAGCAATTTCCCCAGTTGAGGGACAGTCCATTAATCCTATGAGGCTCAAAAGAGTGCTTTTTCCAGAACCCGACGAACCTCGAATAGAAGTAAAAGTTCCGCTCTTGAATAGCCAAGTGCAGTCTTTGATAATTTGAATCTCCTTCGGATTCTTACTAGTGCCAAGATAATAATTATATCCTAGCTGATCAATATTTATTTCCATTGGGGCTCCCTATTAGATTGATTGATTGTTTTCTGATACACGGTGCTAAGCGAAAGATTTATTACAATAAGATATGTAAAGATTACAATTAGAGCAAGTATAGCTACACTGAAAATAAATATTATATTATTCAGACCACCTATCAAAAGAAATACTATGGTCAGAAAGAAGCAAGGAGTAAAAATCCATGGAAGATCTTGTTTGTAGAATCTAACAAGAGTCTTGCTTTTGGACATACCTAACGTCCTATATATATTTATTTCCTCAGTCATTAAGCTGAATCTTTCCCGGGAGAGTATATAGAACATGAGGCATGATATAATGATGCTGGCAACTAAGAAAGCTGACACTTTCAAAAGCGCCCGTTTCATGTTATCGGATATATTTTTGGCATATGAAGTCGGAGTGTAAATCTCTATATTTTTTCTTCCAGTCCGCAGTGCAACCGAGTCAATAATCTCAGGAGAAGAGTCTGCACTTGATTCCCTAATGAAGATTCCAGAATTACCAAAAGGAGAGAGGTATAGTTTCTGATTTGTGCTTGAATCATTGTATAACCCTCTATCTTGCATTGGAATAAATAGATATGATTCATAAAAATTTATGCCAGAAAATAATTTGATACTCGAATGAGCTGGCAGTTCTATTATTCCCACTATTTTATAACCGAAATTTAACGAAAAACCGATTTTAATATTGATCCCTAGTTTTTTTAATCTATTGATTCCAGCAGATGAAATTACTGCTTCTTTTGAATTATTTTTAGGCCATCTGCCTTCAGACAGCTTAAGACCGAGCAGCGACGCTTCTGATGGTATAAAGCTAGAGTGACGGTCTAGATCGTTAGGAATCATGTCATCCATATCTGCTGGCCATAGCGATGTGTCAGACCAGTTGAATGCGGTGCAAGACACGGCTTTTGGGCAGTCAATCGTGTTAATTGCCTTATTAGAAATATTCGAATTGAGTATTACTAGTGTGTCAATTCCTAAGTCCTCTGTTATTTTTTGTTGGTCTGTCCAGAGCCTATAAGAAAAATTGATGATATATGGGACGCCAATACATATAACAGTGGAGACAATTAAAATAATAGAATTATATATTTTTTTATCTCTTAGGTCTATCGAATTGCTTTGTCTACCAATCCCTGTGCCAGATTTTACAAAAATGGATGTTATTACCAAAGCTGCTAAAAACAATGATACGAAATATATGTAAATGACATAATAGCCTGCAGCAGTGATTAAATCACTCGTGATTAATAGAGTGATTGCGATTGACATAACGTAGCCGTAAATCCAATATTTTATGCATGCAGTGAGCCACATCTTCCGGAAATCAGCTTTACTTTTTCCAAGCATCCGATATATTTCTAACATATTCCTTTGTCTAAGCCAAGACGTATGAACAAGAGAAAAGATCATTATAAGTGAAATCGCAATTAGAAATATTCCTCCATTCCTTTCTACTCTGTGACGAGCATTCTGTGTATAGAAAACAGATTTCGAGGTAAAGTCTGACATATTCATCGTCTCAAAATCAATCCCATATATGCTTTCTAATGAATTCTGAATTAATGATATTTTCGCTGCATCTCGTGTAATGGCGAAATAGGTTGGATAATCATTTAGCGATATCTTGCTTATTTTATCAACAATGATCAAGGACGATGGCTTTATATTTACGGGTAGCCAATCAGTTGTAATCTTTCCCGTAACAATCATATCTTTGCCCGAGTAATTCACCTTGTTTCCAACGTTTATCCAACTTCCATTAATAGAGAGTACCTCTTTAGCAAATTTTGGAGATCTGCCATGTACTAGGCTGGCGATCCCACATTTGTAAATATTTTTGGATACCTTCATGATTGGTAGATTTCGATATGATGTAACCTGTGCACCCCAGTAACCTAGTAGTCCTGTATCTTCCAAATATTGTAGCTTATTAAGCTCTATTCTTCGTAAATCGTTAGGTATCTCGGGCGCATTTGCAATCATCTGCTGCTTAGAGCTAAAAATAATTATATCTTTAGGATATCCTTTGGATTTCTCTATTTCTTGTTTTATTTTCAAAGGCTGTACAAAAGAAATCGCTGTAAGCAAGCTAATCAGTAAAATCATTATATTACTATATATATAACTCTTATGTATCACTGTCGCCTCCGAATTGTTACAGCCTTATCCAGAAAGGATAAGGCTGTACCTCTCAACTCTCCGTTAATATTTAATTACTTACTTCGGCTTATTGATTTAGCAGTCGCCGCAGCGGCAAGTATCTTGTCTGCCTGCAGAGCTGTCACGGCAGGAGCCATCGGGATTCGAGACGTAAGATGTGACTTGCTTCGATGGCATACCAGTCAGCTTCCATGGGATATAGGATTCGACACAGGCACGGCACCCTGTATCAACCCGGTAACCCGTGCAACCAGCCGAAGCGAAGCCAAACAACATCATACCTGCTGGCGCAGCAATCTTCAGTTTACCCATATTTATTTCTTCCAACGGAGGGTAGAGTATTGTTTACTGCACAAGCCTGGAAGCGGCAAGTGCCTGTATGTGCTCGGCTTTTTTGCCATCTGTAAAGGTCCAAGAACGATATAATACTTCGCCTTCATATTTTCCATCTTTGACAATGAAAATAGATGGATAGCCTCTTACATTCCAGGCATCGAAAATAGCAGAGCGCGGTTTATCGTTTTCTATGGCATCCGATATTCGTAAGATACCTGAGTCATATTTAATTGAACTAGACGACGTATTGACATCAACAACAGAAACGTTAATGTTCCTTCGCTGTAGATCTAACAGAATTGGGTCAATAGAGGCATCCATGTTTGAACCACATATCGAACATTCTCGAGTCGACTTGACCACTAATACATTGTACTCAGAAGAGAATCTTTTCTTGAGTGCTTCCTGGATATCGGTGCTCAGAGATTCTAATGGTAACTGATAACCAATTTTTCTGATTTTATTATCAGAGACTTCTATTTTTGTGCCACTAATATACTTTTTAACTGCATCACTGACATGCTTCCAATCAAGACCAATATCATTTGCAGAATATCTAACTATTCCCGACTCGTCCAAAATAAATACATATCCACCATCATGTATACCTAAGCGCATAAGAAAAGTTTTTGCTTTTTTATCGTCAGTAGCATTCAAGACAGAGACTTCTGATTGAAAACTGGTGATCCCCTCTTGATTAATAGGATCTCCACTCGTAACCCAACTTCTGGGATACACGATGTGTACGAATTGCAAATCACGCGTAGCTTCACTTGATGAAAGATCTTTGTGTAATAGTTTGACATTTGGAGAGTATTCACTTCCAAAAGTCAAGAGCATTGGCTTCGACCAGTTAGGCGAATTTCTACATGGAAATGGAGTAAATTTCAGAGGATCAATGCGATCTCCGGTTGTTGCCTGTTCTGCAAAGCCTCTAAATTCTTCAAATGACTTCATTAAGACATTCACGTCATTCTCGATTAAGCCAGCCTGTTCATTAGAAAATCTCAATCCTTCTTTCTTATTAGCTTGAACAAAGAAGAGTGATGCTGCGCCGAAAACAGCAGTAAGACTAATGGATGCAAGAATTATTTTCATTCACACCTCATTTGCATTCAAAAGGATTATAATCCTGAGTACAAGCGTTACGATATCCAATGACACTCGAAGAGCAAGCTTAAATTGATGCGGGCAGTCCCAAAGAGATACCCTATATTTTCGCCTATGCCTTAGTACGTTGCCAAGTTAGCAGGGGTTAGCAGCTGTATTTAACGATTTTCGGTTGACAAGGGCTTTAGGTGATGCTATTGCTAGCGGCATAGATTCGCATTCATAAGCTGATGGGGCAAGTCGACGTACCGAACCCGCTGCCAGGCCGCTCAGTACCCGACAGTTTCTGTAGGGGTTGAAAAACCGCGAGTGACACGCGAGAACAGTGTGCGTCTCCCGATATCCTGGCCAAACTGACCCGCTGCTTCACCGCGCACTTTCCGGAGTTCCGCAAGAACCAGGTGGAGCTGCTGTCGCTGATGGTGCTCGCGCTGCTTCAGGCCAAAGATGTCCGGCACGCTGAACTCGCGGCGCGCTTCTCTGGACGCGCGCAGACCAGCTCGGTGATTCGCCGCGTGGAGCGCTTTTTTGATCGCCATCCACTGTGTCCCGCCGATGTAGCCCATGTTGTCTTGGCGCTGCTCCCACAGACGCGGCCTCGCGAGTTCATCATCGACCGTACGAACTGGAAATACGGTCAGACGGACGTGAACGTCCTGATGCTGGCGGTGCTGTGGCGCGGTGTGGCGGTCCCCTTGCTGTACGCGCTGCTGCCCCACGGGGGCAGCAGCGATACGGCGGTGCGCCACACCCTGATGGATGACGCGCTGTGTCTGCTCACGGCGTCGCAGAGTCGCGTGCTGTACACCGATCGTGAAGTTATCGGGCACGACTGGATCCAGGAGTTGGCGCAATAGGGCATTCCGATCTGTGTGCGCTTGCGACGCGACAGCCCAATGGACGAGTGGACGGCCCAAACCTGGCTGGGACGTCTGCAGACCGGCACTGCCGGTCTGCTGGTCGAACACGCCGAGGTCTACGGGCAGCCGATGAACGTCGTGTTGACGTTCACGCCGGACGGAGACGCCCTGATCATTGCCAGCAACACCGGCGCCGTCACCGCCATTCAGGCGCAGTATCGTCATCGCTTCCGGGTCGAGTGCCTGTTCCGAGCGCTCAAAAGCAAAGGGTTCAAATTGGAGAGCACGCCTATGACGCTCCACGATCACGTGGAGCGCCTCCTGTGCTTGCTGACCCTGACCGACGTCTGGTGCGTGCTGGTGAGCATCCCCGAGATCTGCCCGAACAAACAGCATGGTCGCCGGGCCTGGAGCGTCGTGACGCTGGGCTTACGGGCCTTGGTGCGCGCCATCAGCCGGAAGGTTGATCACGAAGAGGTGCCCCTCTTACGACTGATTGACCTGTTCATGCCGTCCAAGACGCACATCTGAGAAACTGTCGGGTACTGAGGCCAGGCCGTCATGAGCTTCGCTTTCAGCACAGTGATCGAACGGGCACAGAAGTTGCCCAGCACATGCCGTTTGACGTACGCCCAGACCAGCTCAATCGGGTTCAACTCTGGGGCGTATGGCGGCAGAAACACCAAGGACAGGCGTTCGTGCAGTTGCACGAACGCCTGTGTTGCCTTCGCCCGGTGGATCCCCGCGTTGTCCAGCACGACCACGATCTCCCCCCGAATGTGACGCAGGAGATGCTGGAAGAATCGGATGACGTCCCCACGACGAATCGCCCCAGACTTCGTGTGCTGGAAGAAGCGTCCCTCCGAAGTGATCGCTCCAATTGTGGACAGCTTCTCCCAGTTCGCCCTCAGCGTGACCAAGGGCGTCACGCCCTTGGTCGACCAGGTCCGTCGCCGCACGCCCTTCAACGAGAATCCGACTTCATCCAGAGAGACGAGGGTCGCGCCTTGGGCGACCTTTTTTTTCCAACTCCGGCGCGACCTGTTCTGTCCAGGAGGCGATCCGAAGTTCATTGCGCTCGGCAGCGCGTCCATCCGGCCTCTGGGGTGTGAAGCCCAACTGGCGAAGGATTTCGGACGTGGTCGTGGTGAGACCACACGTCGAAGTGGCGTCCGATCAGATCGGTGACCCGACGTGTCGTCCAGGTCGGATCGGGGAACCCGTGGTGCACCGCACCCTCCTGCAGGAGGGTGCGCAGGTGCTCGTGTTGTGCGGCGGTGAGCCGCGAGACCGCACCACCCGCAACGGTGGCCTGAAGGCCACCATTGCGCCGCAGTCGTGCTTTCCAGGTGGAGACCGTGTGCACAGAGACACCGAAGTGGTCCGCACTCTCTTGGTTGCGGTGGGTTCCGCGCTCAATCCATTCCAAAGCGGCCAGGCGGCGCTCCTCGAGTTGAGCGCGAGAGGAATGGGTCGGCTGCCAACCAGGCATACGGCAAGCCAATCAGCTCAGATCTTCGCCGTGATCAATAGTGTGCCCGACCCTCTCAATGGCCGGGAGACTTTCTGTCGGATGTTCTGGAGCACCACCCCGTACCATCAGTGGCGTGGCCCTCGAACCTTGGCGTCAGTTGTTGCAGTCCAGTTCTCCACTCCATGAGGTGCTTCGGGCGTGGCCCCTTCAGGGCGGCGTCTCGGCCACGGTGACCGCTGTGGAACTGCGCTCCTCAACCGGGCACCTGCAGACGGTCGTTGTCCGCCAGTACGGCCAGATCGACCGGACGCGCAACCCGCATATCGCTCGGGATGAATTCAGACTGCTGAAAATACTTCAGTCCGCTGGGCTCTATGTGCCCGGCCCTGTCGCCTTCGACGACACCGCACGCGTCGTCCCGGGGCCTGTTCTCATCACCACCTTTGTTGAGGGAACAACCGAGATCGAGCGGTCAGCCCTTCCGCAGGCGGTTGTGGGCCTCGCGGCGTTTCTCCTGCAGTTGCATCAACATGTCGACCGAACGTTGGTGACGACCTTTCTGCCCCGGAAGGTCACCTTGTCGCCGTGGCCAGATTCCCCTGACGACACGCTCTCGGAAACGACAATCCGCCGCGTCCTGGACCGGCACTGGCCGCCGCCGTTGAATGAACTGTGCATGGTGCACGGCGACGTGTGGCCAGGGAACCTGCTGTGGCAAGGGGACCGGTTGGCCGCGGTGATCGACTGGGAAGATGCGGGGATCAGTGATCCCCTGCTGGATGTGAGCAACGCGCGCCTTGAACTTCTCTTCGCGTTTGGGAAAGAAGCGATGGAAGGCTTCACCGAGGCGTACCGGGCTCATTCGCAGTGTGACTTCAGCGCGCTGCCACTGTGGGATCTGTATGCCGCGTTGCGGCCGGCAGGACGCCTGCACACGTGGGGCCTGGAACCTGAGGCTGAGCAGCGGATGCGGGCGCGGCACCGCTGGTTTGTGGAACAGGCATTGGGCGACGCCCGCTGATCCAGGTGAACAGGAGCTTGCCCTGAGGGCGCTGCATTCTGCTCATTTCAACTTGAAACTGTGTCTTGCGCACGGTTCTTGGCCGCCTCTGGCTGCCCACTGCGGTGCCAGCGCTGAACGGCCGGGCGGCGCCGCACAGGACCAGCAGGCCGGAACGGAGCAGTGCGCCGCGCCGCTGGAGTTTCCGGGGCTCACAACACCAGTTCGACGATGACCACGTTCTTCCAGACACCGTCGAGTTGCGCGTGCTTCTCGTAGGTGCCGACTTCCCGGAACCCCACGGACGCCAGGAGTTTCCGGCTCGCGGTGTTTTCTGGAAACACGCGGGAGAGGAGTTTCCAGTACCCCGCTGCCCGGGCGGCGGGGATCAGAGCCTGCATGGCCGCTGTGCCTGCTCCGGTGCCCCGTTTGGCCCGGCCCACGTACACACTGAATTCGGCGATGCCGGCGTAGCAGTCGCGGGTGCGGTAGGTGCTGGTGCTGGCCCAGGCGATGATCTGGCCTTCCTGCTCGACGACGACGATGGGGTGTCCGTCGAACCAGGTTTCGATGTCCTGCGGGGTGCGGGGCCGGGTTTCGAAGGTGCTGCTGCGGTCTTCGATGCCCTGGTTATAGATGCGGGCCAGGTCGGACGCGTCGGTGGGGGTCGCGGGGCGGGAGTGGTGGGGCATCATGCAGGACCTCCTGACTGTTGCGTTTGACAACGAGTTCCCTTCAGATGTACGGTCTTTCCAGATCGTTGTCAAGCTCAACGAAAGGAGCAGCCATGACCCACGACGCCGGTGACCTCCTGCGCCGCATCACCCGCCTTCACACGGCCGTTCAGCAGCGCGCCGCCAGCTGCTGCGGCATTCAGAGCCTCACGCGGTGCCAGCTTCTGACCACCCTCGGCCGTGAAGGCCCCCTGACCCTGGCCGACCTCGCGCGCCGTCTGGGGGCCGACAAGGGCTGGCTCAGCCGGAACGTCGATGACCTGGTGCAGGGCGGCCTGGTCGACAAGCAGCCCCACCCGGCCGACCGGCGGGCCGTCACCCTGACGCTCACCCCGGAGGGACAGGCCCAGTTTCAGGCCCTGAACACCGAACTGTGCAGCCAGTCCGCCCGACTGCTCAGCCGCGTTCCCCCGGAGGAACAGGCGGGCGTGCTGCGGGCGCTTGAAGTCCTGGCTGACGCGCTGGAAGCCGAATACGCCGTTCAGCTCGGGCCGTCATGCACCGCGACGTGACGTTCCGGGAAGCCGCGGCGGCTGACCGGCCTGTGATCGAGGCGCTGCTGACCGCTGCGGGGCTTCCCCTGGACGGTGTTCAGGCACATCTGCCCGGGTTCGTGCTGGCATTCCGCGGCGAACAAGGGGCGGGTGTCGCGGGAATCGAGCGTCATGGGGTCCATGGCCTGCTGCGCTCCGTGGCAGTGCGCGCAGATCAACGGGGGCAGGGCACAGGTCAAGCCCTGACCAGCGAAATGATCCGGCGGGCCCGTGAGGCGGGCCTTGAACGCCTGGTGCTGCTGACCACCACGGCAGACGGGTTTTACTCGAGGTTCGGCTTCAGCTGCCTCGCGCGCGAAGACCTGCCACCCTGCGTCTTCGCCTCTCCCGGACTTCAGGGCGCCTGTCCAGCGTCAGCCGTCGTCATGCAGCTGACGCTGAATGCCGGGGTGTCCCGGTGAGTCAGCGTCCCGACGTCCTGGTCATTGGCGCGGGGCAGGCCGGTCTGGCCGCCGCGTATCACCTTCAAGGGCACGGCCTGACGTTTCAGGTTCTGGAAGCGGCGCGACGCCCTGCCGGCTCCTGGCCGCTGCCCTACGCGAGCCTGAAGAGCTTCTCCCCCGCGCGCCACGCGGCGTTGCCTGGGCTGCCGTTCCCAGGTGACCCCGAGCGGTACCCCACCCGGGATGAAGTCCTCACCTACCTGGAGACGTACGCCGCCCATTTCCGGTTCCCTGTCGTCCAGGATGCAGAGGTCACCCAGGTTCTGAGGGACGCTGAGGGCTTCCGGGTGCTGACGGCAGACGGCCGGACCTTTTCCTCCCGCGCCGTCGTGGCAGCCACCGGCACGTTCCGTCGCCCGTTCATGCCGGTCCTGCCCGGTCAGGAAACGTTCCAAGGCAGAACCCTTCATTCCCTGGCCTTCCAGGCGCCTTCGCCCTTTGCCAGGCGCCGGGTGCTGGTGGTCGGTGCAGGCAACTCGGCGGTGCAGATCGCGGTGGAACTGGCCGGCGGGGCGCGGGTGAGTCTCGTGGCCCGGATCCCAGTGAAGTTCACCCCGCAGCGCCCCCTGGGGCGGGACATCCACGACTGGCTGACGTGGACCCGCGTCGACCAGCTGACGCTCGGGCACCTCGGGCGGCTTCCCTCACTGCGCCATGTGTTTGATCCGGGACAGTACCGCGCCGCGTTCCGTGAGGGGCGGCTGGACCAGCGGCCGATGTTCACGCAGTTCACCCGTGGCGGTGTGATCTGGCCGGATGGCGTGGAGGAAGCAGTGGACGCCGTGGTGTTCGCAACCGGGTACCGGGCGAACCTGGAGTACCTGCGGGGCACCGGGGCGCTGGACAGGCAGGGCGAACCGGCGCAGCGTCTGGGGGTGAGCCGGAGCGTGCCGGGACTGTATTTCGTGGGGCTGAGTGGGCAGCGGGCGGTGGCGTCCGCGACGCTCCGAGGTGCAGGGCGGGACGCTGCCGTGGTGATCCGGCATCTGGCGCGGCGTCCACCGATGACGTGAACCAAGGACCATCCTCGGTGGAGAGCGGGCGGCTGCACGGGGGTGAAAGGCAGGCTCGGCCTGCGCCAACCCGTCATATCAACCCGCGGCGCGCCGGGTCCGCTGCTCGTCGGCACCTGGGCAGTCTTTCAGTGGGGGCCGTGGAATGCTGGCCGCGTCGCTGGATCAGGCGAAGGCTCCCTTCCAAACAGCCTTCTGCCTTCCAGTCCAGGGGAGGGGCCTGTCACGTCCCGGCGCGGCCGGCGGGAACCGAAAGGCGGCAGGTGGCACAGCCGACCTGCCGCCTTTCAGGTGGTTGTTCGCGTCAGATTTCTGCGCCTTCCACCCGGTCGTGGTGCAGCCGGTCCGGGGCGCCACGTTTGAAGAGGGCGCTCGTCATGAGAAAGGCCAGGGGAGCAGACGCGAGCAGCGGCAGCGCCAGGGCCAGGAAACTGCTGCCTTCATCCCGGACGGTGGTGATCACCGCCAGCACGATAATCAGGGCGGGCAGCAGCGCGGTGACGATCACGCCCGGGAGCCCGCCTGGAATGCGGAAGGGCCGCGGCATCTGCGGCACGCGCACGCGCAGGGCGATCAGCGCGGCGAACTGCAGCAGCAGGCTCACGCCGTACAGCAGCACGGTCGTCACGGCGAGCGTCTGGAACGGCCCGAAGGCCAGCAGCGCGTAGATCACCGAGCAGATCAGGATGGACATCACCGGCGTGCCGAAGCGGGGGTGCCGGGCCACCAGCGCGGACGGCAGGTACCGGTCGGCCGCCAGGACGAACGGCAGGCGGCTGTTGGACAGCACCACCGCGCTGAACAGCCCCGCCGCGCAGAACATGCCGCCGACGGCGACCCAGATGCCCAGCCACTTCCCGCCGATGGCGGTGGCGAGTTCCGGGAAGAATACGGTGTCGCCCCACTTGCTGAAGTCACCGGCGGCGGTCAGGCCGGCCAGGACGGGCAGCAGGTACGCGAGGATGATCAGCGGCACGGCGATCAGCATGGCGCGGGGAATGACCTTGAGGGGGTTGTCGATCTCGGCGAGGATGGTACTCACGCCGTCCCAGCCGAGGAAGTTGTACATGACAATGAACAGGCCCAGGCCGAACGCACCGAAGATGCCGGTGTTCGGGGGGGTGAACGGCTGCCAGAACGGCGTGGGGTGCGCGAGCCAGTGGGCGGCGGCCAGCACGAACATCGTGATGAACGGCGCGAAGACCATCGCCGCGAAAACCTTGCTGCTGTCGCCGACGGCTTTGGCGCCGCGGATGTTGAGGGCCGCGAAACCGGCGATCAGGGCGGCCGCCACAGCCCAGCGGGCCAGGGGAGAATCGTCGAGCAGCCTCACGCCGAAGGTCAGGCGCAGGAACGAACTGGTGTAGTCGGTGAACAACGCGCTGAAGCTCGCGGCGATCACCAGGCCGTACAGCCAGGCGATCCAGCCCTGCACGAAGCCCCAGAAGCGGCCCAGGCCGCGTTTGACCCACACGTAGTACCCACCTTCGACCGGCATGGCGGTGGACAGTTCAGTGACCATCAGGACGGTGGGAATGCTCCAGATGAAGGGGGTGATCAGGATCAGGACGATGGCCATGCCGGGAGCGCTGCCGCTGATCAGGCCTTCAATGCCGAAGGCGCCCCCGCGACGGTGAAGTAGATCACCATGATCACGCCCCAGAGGCCGAGTTTGGGTCGGTGCAGGGCCGCACTGCTGGATAGGTCTGTCAAGGGAACCTCCCGGGGGTCGAATGAGGGCGGAGTGACACAGGTGAGTTGTAAAAGTAACTTCTGCATCATAGTTCCCGGCCCGCCAGGCTGACTTGTGACTGGCCGATAAAAGACGCGGCTGCAAACTGGACGCAGGCCACAACAGCCCCTGGGCTATGCTCGGCGCATGGAGACACGATGATGCAGGTGAGTGATGTGCTGGCCCTCCCGGCCTGCACGGCCGCGCGTCTGGTCATGCCGGGCGCGGACCTGTCGCGGGCCGTGCGCCTGGCTCACGTCATCGACATTCCCGAACCGCAGCGCTGGGTGCGTCCCGGCACGCTGCTGCTGACCACCGGCCTGTCCTGGCCGCACGACAGTGGGGCGCTCGCGGCGTTCGGCGAGTTGCTCGCCGCCTGCGAACCGGCCGGCGTGGTGCTCGCGGTTCCGCACTTCTTCACCGCGTTTCCGCCGGAAATCGCCGGGCCGCTCGAGGCGCGCCGCATTCCTGCCGTGGAACTCGCCTGGGAGGTGCCGTTCGTGCAGGTCGTGCAGGAGGTGCACGAGTTCATTCTGCGCGCCCAGTCAGACGTGCTCGAGCGCAGCGAGGCGATTCACTGCGCCCTGACCCGCGCCGCCCTGGGCGGCACCCCCGCCGACGTGGCCGCAACCCTCTCGGCGCAGCTGGGCCGCGCCGTGGCGCTGCTCGCGCGGGACGGCGCACCACTCACCGCGGGGCCCGCCCCGGACGCCGCGCAGGCCCGGCAGGCGCTGGACCGGCCCGGCGCCGCGCCGCGCGACCTGGCCGGCGGGGTACTGGTGCCGGTCCTGCTGCGCGGCCAGCGCGAAGGAGGCGTGTGGGTGGCGGGCGACGGAAAACCCGCGTCGGACCTGGTGGTGCGCGGCGCGGAGCACGCCGCGACGGTCGCGGCGCTGCTGATGCTCGCGCAGCGTGACCTGGAGGTGCGGGAGGCGCGCCTGGGCTACGCCTTCGTGGACACCCTGCTCGAAGGGCAGTACACCGACGATCCTGCCGCGCAGGAGCGCGCCCACCGCCTGGGCTTCCACCCGCGCGGTCTGTACCGCGTGGCGCTGCTGGTCCTGGCGGACGAACTGCCGCTCTCGCCGGAGGGGTTCGCGCGGCGTGAACGGGCCGCGCATCAGGTGCGCGAGGTCCTGAGCTCACTGGGCGCCGCGCCACTGGTGAGCGTGAACCTTAACCAGGTGTGGTTCCTGCTGCCGGAAGACGTCCGGGCCGAGCGGGTCTGGGCGAGGCTGGGCGGGGCGGCCGCCGCTCCGCCGCCCCGCATGGTGTACGGCCGGGCGCGGCCCGGCACGGCGGGCATCGCGCAGAGCCGCGCGGAGGTGCTTGCGCTCGCCGCGTACGCCCGGCCGGGTGAACTGCGTTCATACGCAGAAGTGCTGGTGCCGCGCGCCTTGAGCGGCGACCGGGACGCGCAGGCGGACCTGCTGCACAGTCTGCTCTCACCGCTGCGCGGCGCGCGTGGAGGCGAGGCGCTCATCGCGACCGTGCAGGCCCTGTGTGAGACGGGCTTCGCGCAGGCGGAAGCCGCGGCGCGGCTGGGCATTCACGGCAACACCCTGCGCTACCGCATGGAACGCATCGAGGCGCTCACCCACCGGGCACTCGCGGAACCAGCCAACCGGTCGCTGTGGTGGCTGGCACTTCAGATTGACGCCATGACGCCGTAAGCCTGGAGTGAAGCCACAAAAACCCCCGCTGGTTTTTGTGAACCCCTCCCCAGGTTGCGGCCGGGCTGCGCCGCTACGCTGAGGCCACAGGGAGGAAGACCATGACCATTTCACCGTCCAAAACGGACGAGCTGCTGGCTTTGCGGGCATCCGAAGTTCCGCGCGGCGTAAGCAACGCCCACCCCGTCGTGGCCGCCCGCGCCGAAGGCGTGCGCCTCTGGGACGTCGAGGGCCGCGCCTACCACGACTGGGTGGGCGGCATCGGCGTCCTCAACGTCGGCCACAACCACCCGCACGTGACGCAGGCGGTGCGCGCCCAGCTGGACGCCTTCAGCCACACCAGTTTCCAGGTGGCGATGTACGAACCGTACCTGCGCCTCGCCCAGCGCCTCAACGCGCGCTACCCCGGCGCCGGGGCCGTCAAGACCCTGCTGTTCACCACCGGCGCCGAGGCCACCGAGAACGCAGTAAAAATTGCCCGGAGTTTCACCGGCCGGCCCGCCGTGATCTCCTTTACCCACTCCTTTCACGGCCGCACCCTGCTCGGCATGACCCTCACCGGAAAAAAAGCGTACTACGCGCAGAATTTCGGCCCATTCGCGCCGGAGGTATACCACGCGCCCTTTCCGTACGAGTACCGAGGCGTGAGCGTGGACGCCGCCCTGGAGGGCCTGCGCGAGATGTTCCGCACCACCGTGGACGCTTCACGCGTCGCGACCATTATTCTCGAACCCGTTCTGGGCGAAGGGGGATTCCTGCCCGCCCCACCCGCCTTCCTGCGCGCCCTGCGCGCCCTGTGTGACGATCACGGCATCGTGTTTATCGCCGACGAAATTCAAAGCGGCGTGGGCCGCACCGGTCACTTCTGGGCGGTTGAGGCCAGTGGGGTGCAGCCGGACCTCGTCACCTTCGCCAAAAGCATCGGCGCCGGCCTGCCCATCAGCGGCGTGAGCGGCCGCGCGGACATCATGGACGCCCCCGCCCCAGGCGGCCTGGGCGGCACGTACGCCGGCAACCCGCTGGCCTGCGCCGCCGGCCTGGCTGTGCTCGACCTCTTCGAGGACGGCACGCTGCTCACCCACGCCCAGCACGTTGGCAAGCGCCTCAGGGCCGCCTTCCTCGAAATCCAGGCGGACGTGCCTGCCCTCGGGGACGTGCGCGGCCTTGGCCCGATGATCGCCGCGGAGTTCGTCAAGGACCCGGTCACCAAGGAACCCGGCGGTGACCTGGCCACCCGCGTCGTCGACGCGGCCCGCCGGCGCGGCCTGCTGCTGCTCAAAGCCGGCATGTACGCAAACGTCATTCGCGTGCTTGTGCCCATCACCGTCACCGACGCTGAACTCGACGAAGGTCTGGCCGTGTTCCGCGCCGCGGTGTACGAAGCGGCCCGCTGAGCCCCGCCCGGTTCCCCCGGCCGCACCCAGAGAGGAGAATCAACCCATGACCCACATCAACCTC
This sequence comes from Deinococcus taeanensis, assembly GCF_020229735.1. Taxonomy (NCBI): domain Bacteria; kingdom Thermotogati; phylum Deinococcota; class Deinococci; order Deinococcales; family Deinococcaceae; genus Deinococcus; species Deinococcus taeanensis. The sequence continues at coordinate 40,753 of NZ_CP083457.1, forward strand.
AGAACGGCAGTTCCCGGCCCGCGGAGCGTGGCCCTCCAGCAGCGGCGCGCCGCTGCCGTCAGCCGGGCCCTGGCGCAGGCCAACGGCGTGGCCGTGCAGTCCGCGCAGGGCTCCCTCGTGACCGACGTGGACGGCAACACCTTCATCGACCTCGCCGGCGGCATCGGCATGATGGCCGTCGGGCACAACCACCCCCGCGTGGTGGCGGCCGTTCAGGCGCAGGCCGCCGAACTGATTCATCCCTGCGCGCTCGTAACGAACTTCGAAGCGTACCCCGCGCTCGCTGAACGCCTCAACGCCCTGACGCCCGGCGACTTCCCCAAAAAGACCCTGCTCGCCAACGGCGGGGCCGAAGCGGTAGAGAACGCCGTGAAGCTCGCGCGCGCCTTTACCGGCCGCGCCGGCGTCATCGTGTTCGAAGGCGCCTACCACGGCCGCACCAACCTCACGATGAGCATGACCAGCAAGTACAGCCTCTTCAAAAAAGGCTTCGGACCGTTCGCAGGCGAGGTGTACCGCCTTCCTTACCCCAACCCTTACCGCGCGCCGCAGGGCCTGAGCGCCGAGCAGTGGATCGACTGGTGTTGCTGGAACCTCGACAACGCCCTTGTCGCGCAGATTGACGGGTCCGCGCTGGCCGCCGTCGTGATCGAACCGGTGATGGGTGAAGGCGGCTTCATTCCCACCCCCGCGCGCTTCCTGCGTAAGATCCGTGAACTTTGCGACCGCACCGGCGCCGTGATGATCGCCGATGAAATTCAGAGCGGCAGCGGCCGCACCGGCCGCCTGTACGCCATCGAGCACGCCGGCGTCGTGCCGGACCTGCTCGTCAGTGCCAAGAGCCTCGGCGCCGGGATGCCCATCAGCGCCGTGACCGGCCGCGCGGACATCATGGACGCCCCGCACCTCGGCGGCGTCGGCAGCACCTACGGCGGCAGCCCGGTCGCGTGCGCCGCCGCGCTGGCCGTGCTTGACATCCTGACCGAACCCGGCTTCCTGACGCGCGCGCAGACCGTCGAGCGCGTCGTGCGCGACGTGTGGGAACCTCTGCGCGGCGAGCTGCCCATCGGTGACATCCGCGGCGTCGGCGCCATGATGGCCGTGGAGTTCGTCAAGGACCCGGCCAGCAGGGAACCCTGGATGGACATGGTCGCCGCGGCCGTGCCGCTCGCCGTGCAGCGCGGCGTGCTGCTGATCCGCGCGGGCCTGTACTCGAACTGCATTCGGTTCCTGCCCGCCCTCGACATTCCCGAGGACATGCTGCGCGAAGGCCTCACCGCCGTGGCGGACGCCGTGCGCGACGCCTGCCGCGCCGCGCGCGACGCGGAGGCGGTCCCGGCGTGAGTGCCGCCTTTATCGGCCGGACCGTGCTTGCCAGCCGGCCCGACGGCCGGTACGTGGTGGTGCAGGCCCGCACCGAGGACGCCCCCGCCCTCGAAGCCGTGCAGCGCGCGTGCTTCCCCAGCCTCAGCGAGGACGAAATCGCCACGGCCCGGCATTTCCTCTCCCACCAGGCGCACTTCCCCGAAGGGCAGCTTGCTGTGCTCGACACCGCCACCGCACAGGTCGTGGCGTCCAGCAGCGATTTCCGGCTGCGCGTGAACTTCGCGCACTACGCCCACGCCTACATGAAGGAAACCGGCGATAACCTCTTCACCACCCACGACCCGGACGGCGACTGGTTGTACGGCGCGGACATCGGCGTGCACCCGGACGCCCGCGGGCAGGGCCTCGCCACGCTGCTGTACGGCGCGCGGCACGACCTGATCCGCCGCCTGAATCTCAAAGGGCACGTGGCCGGCGCGATGCCCAAAGGGTACTGCGCGGTCGCCGACCACCTCCCGATCGAGCAGTACGTGCTCGACGTCATCCGCGGAGAACGCCGCGACCCGGTGCTGAGCGTGCAGCTGGGCCGCGGGTACGGCGTGTGGGGCATCATTCCCGACTACCTGGACGACGACTCCTGCCGCAACCACGGCGTGTTCATCGTCTGGCGCAACCCCGCCCACCGGCCCGGAGCCCGCTGACCATGCCGGCGACCGTCTACACCGGCGGCCCGATCTACCCGGAAGCGGACGGCCGGGCGGTCGAGGCGCTCGCGGTGCGCGGCGGGCGGGTCCTGCACGCCGGCACCCTCACGGACGCGCAGGCGGCCGCCGGTCCGCACGCCGCGCGCCGAGACCTGAACGGCGGTACCCTGCTGCCCGGCCTGACCGACGCGCACGTGCACGTCTGGAAAGTCGGGCAGCTGCGCACCACCGTGCTGGACCTGCGCGGCGTCACGGCGCTGGATGACCTCGCCCGGGCGGTGCAGCGCCGGCATGCCGAGCTGCCCCCCGGCGCGTGGCTGTGGGGCCGCGGCTGGAACGAAACGCGCCTCGGCGGTACGCCCGATCGCGCCCTGCTGGACACGCTCGCCCCGGGGCGGCCAGTGCTGCTCACCCGGACCTGCGCGCACATCCACGCGGTCAACACCGCCGCGCTGAACGCCGCCGGCCTTCAGCCGGACACGCCCGCCCCACCCGGCGGGACGATCGACTTCAGCCGCGGCCGCCTCACCGAAACCGCCTACGGCCTGATCGTCCGCGCCATGCCTGCCCCGAGCGCCGCGCAGTACGAAGCGTGGATTCTGGCCGGCCTGACCTGTCTTCAGGCGCTGGGCTTCACCGCCGTGACCGACCCTGCCGTCGACGCGCCCCTTTACGCGGCGTACCGCGCCCTGGACGCCGCGGGCCGCCTGCCGCTGCGCGTGAACCTCCTTTACATCCGCCGGCCCGACGGCGGCGCCGACACCCTCCCGCTGCCTGAGAAGCACCACTCCTCCCGCCTGCGCTGCGACAGCGTGAAATTTTTCGGTGACGGCGGTCTCAGCGGCGCCACCGCCGCCATCAGCGTGCCCTACCGCAACGTCGAGCCACCCAGCCAGGGCGTGCTGCGCTTCGGCACGGACGACCTGTACGCCCTGGCGCGCGAGGCGCACGTGGCGGGCTTCCGGATTGGCGCGCACGCCATCGGGGACGTCGCACTCGACCAGCTGCTGGCCGTCTATGCCCGGCTGGACCGCGAGCACCCCGGCGGTCCCCGCCACCGCATCGAGCATTTCGGCCTGCCGTCCGCCGCGCACCTCGAGCTGGCCCGCGCCCTGCGCGTCATTGCGGTGCCGCAACCGGTCTTCCTGCGTGAACTGCGCGCCAACTACGACCGCTTCGTGCCGCCCGCCCTGGCCGGGCAGGTGTTTCCGCTGCGCGCGTACTTCGACGCGGGCCTGGACGTCGCGTTCTCCAGTGACGGCCCGGTCGTCCAGGACCTGCGGCCCCTCGCGGGCGTCCAGGCGGCCCTCGCCGAGCCCTACGTGCCCGGCACGGCGGTGAGTACGGCTCAGGCTCTGGGCGCGTACACCCACGGCGGCGCCGTCGCCCACGGCGACGAACACGAACGCGGCCGGCTCCGGCCCGGGTTCCTCGCGGACTTCACGCTGCTTGGCCAGGACCCCTTTCATACCGCCCCTCAGCACCTGCCGGACATCCCGGTCCGCAGCGTGCACGTCGCAGAGGACCCTCCCCATGACCACCCTGCTCAATGACCCCGTGACCCGCACCCAGGCCTATTTCGCCGGCGCATGGCGCCGCACGCCCGCCTCCTTCGACGTGATCCACCCCGGCTCCGGCCAGGCCATCGGCGCAGTCGCCGACTGCACGCCTGAGGACGCCCGCCAGGCCATCACGGCCGCCGAAACTGCCCTGAAGGAGTGGCGCCAGGTCAACCCCTACCGCCGCGGCCTGATCCTGCGCCGCTGGCATGACCTGCTGTTCGCACACAAAGAGGAACTCGCGCGCCTGATGACCCTGGAGATGGGCAAACCCATCACCGAAACGCGCGGCGAGGTGCACTACGCCGCTTCCTTCATCGAGTGGTGCGCCGAGGAAGCCGGGCGCATCAGCGGCGAACGCGTCAACATGCGTTTCGACCACAAGCGCGGCCTGACCCGCAGCGAACCGGTCGGCGTCGTGTACGCCGTCACGCCGTGGAACTTCCCGGCGGGCATGATCACCCGCAAGGCCGCGCCCGCCCTCGCGGCCGGGTGCGTGATGATTCTCAAACCGGCCGAGCAGAGTCCCATGACGGCGCTGTACCTCGCCGAACTGTGGCTGGAGGCAGGCGGGCCTGCCAACACCCTGCAGGTGCTGCCGACCAGTGACGCCGCCGCCCTCACGGCGCCGTTCATGGAAGACGAGCGGGTCCGCAAAGTCACCTTTACCGGCTCCACCGCCGTCGGCCGGCAGCTCTACCGCCAGGCGGCGAACACCATCAAGCGCGTGAGCCTGGAACTGGGCGGGCACGCCCCGTTCCTGGTGTTCGAGGACGCTGACCTCGACAAAGCGGCGCGGGAAGTGGTCGGGTCGAAATTCCGCAACGCCGGCCAGACCTGCATCAGCACCAACCGCGTGTACGTCCAGCGGGCGGTCGCCGGGACCTTCACCGGGATCCTCACCCGCCTCACCGCCCAGCTGCAGCTGGGCGACCCGCTGCTCGACACCACCAACGTCGGCCCGGTCGTCGAGCAGGCCGGCCTCGACAAGATCCAGGCGCAGGTCCAGGACGCCCTGAGCCGCGGCGCGACTGCCACCGTGGGCGGCCACGTGCAGAGCGGGTTGTACTTTCAGCCCACCGTGCTGACCGAGGTTGCCCCCGGCAGCCTCATCCTGCGGGAGGAAACCTTCGGGCCGGTGGCGCCCGTCGTGGTGTTCGAGACCGAAGAGGAAGCCCTGCGGCTCGCGAACGACAGCGAGTACGGGCTTGCCGCGTACGCCTACACCCGCGACCTCAGCCGGGCCTGGCGGGTGGCCGAAGCGCTCGAGTACGGCATCGTCGGCATCAATGACGGCGTGCCCAGCGCCGCCGCGCCGCACGTGCCGTTCGGCGGCATGAAAAACAGCGGCGTGGGCCGCGAGGGCGGGCGCTGGGGCCTGGAGGAGTACCTCGAAACGAAATTCATCAGCATGGGCATTGAGTAATCCGCCCTCACCTCGTGCCTCCCGGTGGTGCCCTGCGCTGGTCCGCTCCGCTGCGCGGTCGGCGTCCGGTTCAGGGCGCTGCCCCCTTCTGGTCCTGAGCTGGGTGCCTTCCCCGGGGCTGGTTGAGGACCCTGACGTCCGGGTTCTTCGGCGGCCTGGACTTCTTCCGTGATGCGTTCAGGCGTGGCCGCCAGCGTCTTGAGGGTGCGGACCACGGCCGGGTCCCTGGGTGCCGCTTTCTGGGCGCTCATCATCGCCAACAACACGCCTCCATGTGCCGCGTGTCAATGGCGACGCAGGTGAGCAGCGCCTGCGTCGCCTCCCGCTTCGTCGATGCCTGAACGGTCAGCCCGTCCCTGGCGTGCGTTCCGGTCCGCGTTCTCCCCGTGCCCGCAGGCGGCGCAGCGCAGCCGCGGCTGCCTGGCCCGGTTCTCCCGGCGGGTGTGGCCGCAGGGATGGCGCCGCTGAGAGGTGGCCCGGAGCTCAACGCGAACGACTTTCCCGGCCGCCCAGTCTGCCGTTCGGGGAAGGAGAATGCAGAACTGACCCCAGCCCACCGCGTGAATGCTGCGGGCCAGGTGCCCCACCCCAGCCTGCTCACGTGAAGATCGTCGTGCGCACGGCCTTCCGGCCGGGAGGTGTGGGGTGAAGACTCTGGGCTTTCTACAGGCCCCACGCGCTGTAAGGCGACTGCACGAGTCAGCTCCGTACAGTAAAATTGCTTTTTGTCGCAGCCCCTCCAGGTGCGGACCTCTCAGTGAACCTGAGGGGTCAGGCACAGAAAAGAGCCCCGACTGCTCCGCCCTGTTTGAGGGCAAGGACCCACGTCCTGGGCTGCACCTTCTCTCACGTCACCCGCTGTGTTTTCGTTCTTTTTTGAGGTTTCCGCACTATGTCCCTGATGGATCCACACATCACCTCCGACCCTGTCATTGGGGACGCCGCTGCCCTGATGGATGAGTTGCCGCAGATTGTCTGGGTTGGGCGGGCCGACGGGTGGCCGTTGACCTTCAACCGCCAGTGGTTCGAGTACACCGGACTGACCCCGGAACAGACCCGCGGCCGGGGCTGGGAGGCCGGACTTCATCCCGACGACCTTCCGCGTTATCTCGCTGCGCGCCAGGCGGCAGTCAGGACTGGCGTGGCCTACGCCATCGAGTCACGTTTCCGCCGTGGTGCGGACGGCAGTTACCGCTGGCATCTGGGGCGAGCGAAACCGCTGCGTGATGAAGCGGGCCAGATTGTCCGGTGGATGGGCACCTGCACGGACATTCACGACCAGAAGGAGGGGCAGGCGGAGGCCGCTGAGCGCGAGCGTCACTTCCGCTCCCTGGTGGCCAATGTCCCCGGCGTGGTGTACCGCTGCGCACTGGACGCCAACTGGACCATGTCGTTCATCTCGGATTCGATTCAGGATCTGTGCGGCTACCCGGCGGAGGAGTTCACCCATTCCGTGGGCCGGACGTTTGCCAGCATTATTCACCCGGATGACGTGCAGGCTGTGGATCAGACGATCAACGGTGCAGTGGGCCGCGGCGTCAGCTACGACCTGGAATACCGCGTCGTCCACAAGAACGGCGAGGTGCGTTGGGTACACGAGCGCGGACGCGCGATCACAACGGGCACGGGTGAAGTCGCGTGGCTTGACGGGGTCGTGGTGGACATCACCGGACGTCACCAGGCTGAGCAGGAACGGCTGGCGCTGCTGGAACAGGTCAGGGCCGAACGCACCCTGCTGACGGACATGCTCGAGCAGATGCCCAGTGCCGTGTGGCTCGCGGAAGCCCCGAGCGGCAAGCTGTTGCTGGGCAACCGCGGGATCGAGCACCTGTGGGGCCACTCGTTTCAGCCGGCGACGGGCATTGACGACTACGCCGGGTACAGCGGCCTGCACCCTGACGGGCGGGCGGTCGAGCCGCACGAGTGGCCACTGGCCCGCGCGATTGAGCAGGGCGAAGTGGTCACGGAACAGGAGATTGACGTGGTGCGGCCGGACGGAACCCTGCGCCGCGCCGCCTTTTCCGCTGCGCCGATCCACAATGCTGCGGGTCAGCGGGTCGCGGCGGTGGTGACCGGCACGGACATCAGTGAACGCAAACAGGCCGAGCGGGCGATCCGCGAGCTGAATGCCGACCTGGAACGGCGGGTGGAGGCCCGCACGCGGAACCTGGTCGAAAGCCAGGCGGCCCTGCAGACGTTTGCCCGGCAGCTGGAGCTGAGTAACCGCGAGTTGCAGGACTTCGCTTCGGTGGCGTCCCACGACCTGCAGGAACCTCTCCGGAAGATCCAGGCCTTTGCCGACCGCCTCAAAACGCGGCACGCGCCGGCCCTGGGAGACGAGGGCCGGGATTACCTGGAGCGGATGCAGGCCGCCGCGTCGCGTATGCAGCGGCTGATTAATGATCTGCTGAGCTTGTCGCGGGTCACCACCCAGGCCAAGCCCTTTGTGCCGGTCGACCTGCAGGAGGTGGTCCGTGACGTCCTGCTGGACCTGGACGTCCGCATCGAGACGCTGGGCGGGCAGGTTCAGGTGCAGTCCCTGCCGGTTGTTGCTGGGGACCCCACGCAACTGCGGCAGCTCATGCAGAACCTGATCGGTAACGCCCTGAAGTTCCACGGCGCCCGCCCGCCGGTGGTGCAGGTCCGCGCCGCGCCCGACGATCAGGGGTGGCAGCTGAACATTCAGGACAACGGGGTGGGGTTCGACGAGAAGTACCTGGACCGGATTTTCTCGCCCTTTCAGCGGTTGCACGGCCGCAATGTGTTCGAGGGCACTGGGATCGGACTGACCATCTGCAGGAAGATCGTCGAGCGCCACGACGGGACCATCACGGCCACCAGTGTTCCTGACCAGGGCTCAACGTTTGTTGTGCGCCTGCCACACGCTGAAGTGCCAAAGCCGGAGGAGTTGTATGAGCCCTGATCATGATCCACACGCCGCTTCTGGCCTGCGCGCCAGGCAACCGTTCACCATCCTGATGGCGGATGACGATGAGGATGACCGGATGTTCGCGAAAGACGCCCTGACCGAGAGCCGGGTCCTCAACGACTTCCGCTGCGTGGAGGACGGCGAAGAGCTCATGGACTACCTCAGGCGCCGGGGCAAGTATGCCGAACCCGGCCGCGCGCCGCGGCCGGGACTCATCCTTCTTGATCTGAACATGCCGCGCAAGGACGGCCGCGAGGCGTTGGCTGAGATCAAGAGTGACCCGGCCCTGCGGTCAATCCCGGTGATTGTCCTGACGACCTCCAGCGCGCAGGAGGACATCATCCGCAGCTACGATCTGGGCGTGAATTCCTTTGTGACCAAGCCGGTGACGTTCGCCTCGCTGGTCGAGGTGATGCGGGGACTGGGGCGGTACTGGATCGAGATCGTGCAGTTGCCTGACACCGACCACGGGGCCTGACTGTGGTGGAACGCGGCCTCCGGATCCTGATTGTTGATGACGATGAGGATGACTTTCTCCTCACCAGGGACCTCCTCAGGGACGTTCAGGGCTGGACGTGCCGGGTGACCTGGGCAGACGGCATCGAGACGGCGGCCGAGGAGATTGCCTCCGGTCAGTTCGACGTCTACCTGGTCGACTACCGCCTGGGTGCCCACAGCGGTCTGGACGTTCTGCAGCTGCTGAAAGCCTCGCTCCGGTCAGCCCCTGCTATTCTCCTGACCGGGGTGGACAACCGGGAGGTCGATGTCGCTGCCATGAAGCTGGGCGCCGCCGACTATCTGGTCAAGAGTGACCTCAGTACGGTGGTGCTCGAACGGAGTCTGCGCTATGCCCTGGAACGGATGCGTCTGCTCCAGGAAGTCGAGCAGGCCCGGCAGGAGATCGAGGGCCTGTTTCAGCTGTCCACAGCGCTGGAACAGGCGGGAAGTGTTCAGGATGTCATGCGGCACGCGGCGGCGTTGCTGCTCCGGCTCGCCTCAGTGGACACGTTCCTGCTCTGGGAACTGCGTGACGAAGTGGCGGTCGTCGTGGATGGTGAGGGCGAGTCGGACGCGGGGATCGACCGGTACCGGCGTTCAGGCCTGCCGCGCTCGGATACGCCCCTCTGGAAGGCCATCGAGCAACTTGGGCCGCTGTATGCCGATGACGTCACAGCGTCCCCACACGTGCTGGAAGAGCACACGGCGTCGGGGTTCGGCAGCCTTGCTCACGTTCCCCTTGATGTCAACGGCAAGGTGTATGTGCTCTCGTTCCTGCGCCGGAAGCAACAACCCTGGCGGGACCGCGACCGGCGGTTGCTGGAAGTGGGCAGCCGCAGCATCGGTGTTGCGCTTGAACGCCGGCGCAGTCTCGAACTTCTCGCGGCGGCGGCAATGACCGACCGGCTGACCGGTCTGGGCAACCGGCGGGCGTTTGATGCGGCGCTCGACGCAGCGCTGAACAGTGCGTCCCGCCACGGGCATCCGGTCAGCGTGGCCTCGTTTGACCTGGACGGCTTGAAAGTCATCAATGACGGCGAGGGTCATGCCCGGGGTGATGAGTTCCTCAGGGCCTTCGCGCAGGCTATGAAGGCCAGGCTCCGGCGCGAGGACCTGCTGTACCGTTTTGGTGGCGACGAGTTCGTCGCCATTTTGAACCATACCGGACCTGACGGCGCCACGGCCCTGCTGCTCCGGCTCCGCGCGGCCGTGGCGGACATTCGCGCCACGGGCTTCCCGGGGGCTGACGTCAGCGCCGGGGTTGCCAGCTTCCCGGCAGAAGCGGTGAGTGGGGGAGATCTGCTGCGGCTCAGCGACGAGAGGATGTACCAGGAGAAGCTGAGGCACCGCGCCGAGAAACGTGTCTGAACCCGGAACGGCTCGTCGTGGCCGCAGAGGCGGCAGGATGGTTCCCTGAGGGTCAGGACACCGGCCCGGCGGAGAACCGGGGGCGTCCCTTCGGGCCGGTGACGCCCGGATCACCGGTGGCTTCCCGCCGCGCCACAACCGCCGCTGACGCAGTCCCAGGAGCGGCCTTCTCGTGAGTTCGTCCAATGCCCTGGCACCGTTCGTGGACCGGTTCACGCCCTTGCCCGCGCGGGAGAGACTCCATGGGCCGCAGGCGCTCAGCGAACTGCCGGACGCTGAAGTCTTCCCCTGGGACCGGTGGCCCCGGTCTATGCTCACCCGGTGAAACGTTTTGGCTGTCTCATGGCCCTCTGCCCCCTGGAACCGGCGAGGGCGGGGCCTCTGCCTGCCTGCCCCTCGGCATGAGGCTCACAGTCCAGTGGAACTGCGGCGCCGCCCATGACGGCCCTGCCCCGGAGAACGAGCCGCGTGCCGGAGAGATCGGTGAGGCCCGCGGGGCCGGTGTCACCGCCAGAAAACTGAGCAGGAAAGGGAAACTGGTGCGGGCGGATTGGCTGTGGTAAGAGAGGGCCGGCAAAGGGGCGCTGGGGTTCGATTCGCTGGCCTCTGGACTGCTGAGCCCGCAGGCGGCCTCGTCGCGTGGGGCAGCTTCCACCCCGGACCTGGGCGGCCACCGGCGCTGCGGAATGAACGGAACACTCACCTGCCTCCGGGAGACCTCGTTGACAGCCATGACGTGGGCTGGATGGCCCCGGTCTCCGCGTGAGGCGGCTCCTGCGCGCCGCGGAACTCGGGGTCACGACGGGTGCACCACCTGATGAGGCTGAAACGCACCCTCACACGCGCGTTGCACTGCCTTCACGTCTTGTGGTTCCCGGCTCAACCCAGCTCTCCGGGCAGGGGTCCTGCCAGTCCGCGTCGTTGGGTCTTTTTCTGGTGCGGGTGCGGGCCCCGTGCGCTCCTGGAGGCAGCCGCCTTGACAGAAACAGTACATGTGTTACAATTACGCCAGAAACATAATTCCAAAGGAGTTTACGCATTGTCTAGTTTCCTCGACCGACTGACCGTCGACGCCGCACTGGCCCTTGCGCCAGACAGCAGCAGCGCCAAAGCTGCCCAGAAACTCGCCCGGCCCGCCGGATGGCCCACGCTGGCCCAGGACGGCGACGTCCTGTGGGGCGAATGCCAGGGAAGCGGCGCCCACCCCTACCTCGTGGGAGTGGACACCCGAACGGCCGAGGTCGCCAGTAAATGCAGCTGTCCCAGCCGGAAATTTCCCTGCAAGCACGCCCTGGGACTGCTCCTGCTGCGCGCCGCGGCGGCCGGCGAGTGGAACACCGCCCCTCCACCTCCGGACCTGGCCAGATGGCTCGGTGGCCGCGTCGCCCGCGCCGAAAAAGCGCTCCCTCCCGAAGCTGAACCGGCCGACCCCGCTGCGCAGGCCAAGGCGCGGGCCAAAACCCAGGCGGCAAGGGACCGCAAGCGCACCGCCGGACTCGAAGAATTGCAGCTGTGGCTGAGTGACCTCATCCGCGAAGGCCTTCACGCCGCCCGCGCCCGCCCCTACAGTGACTGGGACCGGCAGGCGGCGCGGCAGATCGACGCGCAGCTTCCAGGCGTGGCCCGCCAGATCAGGCAGATACCTGAACTGCTGCACGACCAGACCGGCGAGGCGCTCACCGCTCACCTGGGACGGCTGTGGCTGCTCACCCAGGGCTGGCACCACCGGGACTCGCTGAGTGAAGTGGAACGCGCCGACCTCCTGACGGCCCTGGGCGCCCCACTTGACCGCGCCGCGCTGCCGCCGGCCGCGCCGCAGGTCTGGCAGGCTCTGGGCGCCGTTCATGAGGAGGACGGCAAGCTGACCGTACGCCGCACCTGGCTGCTGGGCGAAGGCCCTTCAGGGGCTGAAGTCCAGCTCGCCCTGCTGCTCGATTTCGCCCCCGCCGGGCAGGGGCTGCCGGCCCCACCCCCGCACGGCCAGGCCTTCACAGCGTCCGTCGCGTTTGCGCCGTCCGCCTGTGAACAGCGCGCCGTCGTTCAGGGTGAGGTCACCGCCGTGGACACGTCCCTGCCTTTTCCTGGCGGCACCCTGAGCGGCCTCCAGCGGCGGTATGCGGCGGCGCTCGCCCGGAATCCCTGGCTGGAACGGATCGGCGCGTTCGTGGGCCCGGCCTACGTCAATCTCGACCCGCCGCAACTGTGCGACGCTACGGGTGACGCGGTGCCTCTGAGCGGGCGCGTCGAGCCGGCCGACCTCTGGGCCATGCTGGCCCACGCGGAAACGGGCCTGCAGACCTACTTCGGCGAGTGGGACGGGCAGAGCTTTCTGCCTGTCGGAGCCGTCCCCGCCGGGGGGCCTGGCTCCACCCCAGCCGACGCCAGTTCAGCTCAACCGTCTGCCCGTGAGCCTGCCCCTGAGCCTGGGGTGCCTGCATGAGCCGTGACCTGCACCAGCTCGCGGTCGTCGCCACCCGCGGCACCAGTCGAATGGAACTTCCCGCTCCCTCTGGAGCGCTGAAAGAAGCCCTCTCCAGCGTGCCCGGCGATACGCCCGAAGCCCTGCTGCTGGGCCGGGCCGCTCTCCTCGGCCTGCATGCGCGCGCGGGCGCGCCACTTGTGCCCGCCGCCGCTCCACCACCCACGCTGCTGGCCGCCGCGGCGCGGCCGATCCCGGCGCCCCTGGCCGCACTTCTGCCGGCGCTTCACCGCACCGACCCGGAACTGGCGGCCCAGGCGCTGGGGACCGTGATGGCGCGCGGCTGGACCCTGAACGCCGCCCAGGTGCTGCGCCTGCACCACCTGGCCCCGGACCTGACGCGCCTGCTCTGGACGCTGGCGGATGTGCGCGCCCGAGCCACGCTGGACGCGCATCCTCTGCACCGACAAGCCCAGAAAGCCGAGGCAGACGCCGCCTGGACGGCGACCCTCGAAGGGCTGGCCGAGGCGCGCCGCACTGACCCTGAGCGGGCCGCGCAGCACCTGCAGGCGCTCTGGGTCAGTCAGCCGGCCGAGCAGCGCCGGGCACTGCTGGCCCTGGTGCGGCGCGACCTGCGGCCCGAAGACCGGCCTGTGCTGGACACAGCGACGCAAGACCGCTCGCACGACCTGCAGAAGCAGGCGCGGCAACTGCTCGGGCACCTGCGTGGTCCCTTGCAGGATGAACTGCTGACCGCGCTGACCCAGGCCGTCAAGGTGAGCGGACAGGCCAACAAGAAGATCACCTTCGGCGCGTTCGATCTCCCGCCGGCGCTGGGCCGACCCCGGGCCGGGCACGCCGACGACAGTGACCTTCACCGCCTGCTGGGCGCACTGCCCACCCCGCTGATCCTGGAGACCCTCCAGGTGAGCTGGCAGGCGCTCCTGAAAGCCGCGCGGGCGCACCACTGGTCGCTGCCCAACGAACTTCAGGAGCCCCCGGCATCCGCGCCGGATGCACTGGCCGTGCCCCCCACTGTGGCCCACGGCCGGCTGCGCGAACTCATCAAGCAGCCGACCGTGTCTGCGCGGACACTCTGGGCCGCGGTGTGTCCACTGCAGGATCTCGGGGACCTCATGGCCCAACCCGGAGACGTCCAGACCGCCCTGCTCGGGCGGACACTGGACCTGTTTCAGCGCGAAGGCACGACCTGGGAAACGACGCAACTGAGGGACGTCCTGGGACGCGGCCTCTGCCCTGACCTGACTGTTCCCATGCCCGCGCCCCGGCCGTTCGAGCTGCCGCCGCGCCCGACGAAGCTTCCATCGTGGCAGACCCCCGCCTCATGGGAGGACAGCCAGCGCCACGAACACGCCCGGCGCGAAGAGGCCGCCTTTGAGGCGTGGCGCGCCCTGACCCACAGCTTCCAGGTCCGCCGTCAGTGGCGCGACACCCTCGCGGCCCACGCTTAACCCGCTTCCCTTCACGAGCAGCATTCGTCTCAACCCAAGGAGAACCCCATGACCGCCACCACCCCCGAAGTCCTGCGCCAGCACGCGGAGCACGCCTACGCCCACGAACTCGCCGCTCTGGCCGAGCACGACCGGCACCCCCGCCCGCCCATGTGGAACCTCAGCCCCCGGGCCGTCCTGACGTACCTGATGGGCGGGCAGGCCGGCGAGACCGAGATCACGCCGAAATACGTGGGTGAGCCGCGGCTGATGGAAATCGCGGTGGCGACCCTCGCCACCGACCGGGCCCTGCTGCTCCTCGGCGTGCCCGGAACCGCCAAAAGCTGGGTGAGTGAGCACCTCGCCGCGGCCATCTCGGGCAACAGCACCCTGCTGGTGCAGGGCACAGCCGGCACCGACGAGAACGCCATCCGCTACGGCTGGAACTACGCGCGGCTGCTCGCCGAGGGCCCCAGCGAAGCCGCGCTTGTGAAAAGTCCAGTGATGCACGCCATGCGCCTGGGCAAGATCGCCCGCCTCGAGGAGCTGACCCGGGTGCAGAGTGACGTGCAGGACGCTCTGATCACCATTCTGTCCGAGAAGACGCTGCCGGTGCCCGAACTGAACACCGAGGTGCAGGCGGTCAGGGGCTTTAACCTGATCGCCACGGCCAACAACCGGGACAAGGGCGTCAACGACCTGTCCAGCGCCCTGAAACGCCGCTTCAACACGGTGATCCTGCCGGTGCCGGACAGCCTGGAGGACGAGCTGCTGATCGTGACGCGCCGGGTCGACGCCCTGGGCCGCAGCCTGGGTCTGCCCGACGCGCCCCCGGCCCTGGACGAGATCCGCCGCGTGGTGACGGTCTTCCGCGAACTCCGCGCCGGCGTGACCGAGGACGGCAAGACCAAACTCAAGTCGCCCAGCGGCAGCCTGAGTGTGGCCGAAGCCATCAGCGTGGTCACGAACGGACTGACCCTGGCCGCCCATTTCGGTGACGGCACCCTGAGCAGCCGCGACGTGGCCTCCAGTGTCATCGGCGCCGTGGTGAAAGACCCGGTGCAGGACCAGGCCGCGTGGAACGAATACCTGGAAACGACCATCAAGAAAAGGGCCGGCTGGAAGGAGTTCTATACGGCGTGCCGCGAGGTCAGCTGATGCCCCGCGACGCGCTGACCCGGGCCCTGAACGACCTGCATGTGGCTGGCGGGACCCAGAGCGACCTGTTCGGCGCCAAGGGCCGTGAGCAGCTCCTGAACCCCGTGAACAGCTCATGCCTGTCGGCCCGGCAACAGCTGGACACGGTGCAGAACCCGCACGCCATTGGCCCGGAAGGCAACACCCCGGACAAGTCCATGGGCTGGCCGGATCACCGGCCGGGTGAGGCGACGTGAACCTGCAACTCTACCCGGTCCGGCACCACGGCCCCGGTTCTGCGCGCAGCGTGGTGCGGGCCCTGGACGCCAACCCACCGGCCTCACTGCTGATCGAAGGCCCCGTGGACGCCGACAGCCTGATTCCTTTTCTGGGAGACGCGGCGCTCACGCCGCCGGTCGCGGTCATGGCGCACGTGCAGGGCCGCCCCGAGCGTTCCGTGTTCTACCCGCTGGCAGAATTCAGCCCCGAGTTTGCCGCGATTCGCTGGGCGCTGGCGCGTGGCGTGCCCGTCGCGTTTATGGATCTGCCCGCCAGCGTGACTCTGGCCGGGAGCGAAGCGGATGACCTCGGGGCGCCCGAAGAAACGGCCGCTGACCCAGACGCCGCGGCGCCCGCCACCGACCTGACGTCTGCAGAAGCAGTGCGCGCCGATCCCCTCGCCCTGCTCGCGCACGCCGCCGGGTACAGCGACTTCGAACGCTGGTGGGACGCGCTGGTCGAGTCGCGCGGGGAGGGTGAGGCCGTCTTCTCGGCCATCGCGGAGGTGATGACCGCGGTGCGTGAAGCTGAAGACGGGCACACGTCCGGGCAGGACCTGATCCGGGAGGCGCAGATGCGTCAGACCATCCGGGCGGCCCTGAAAAAAGGCAGTGTGGCGGTGGTGTGCGGGGCGTGGCACAGCCCCGCGCTGACGCCCGAGATGCTGGCCCGCGAGGCCAAAGCTGACCCGGCCCGCGTCAAAGGCCTGCCCAAAGCCAAGGTCGCGCTGACCATCACCCCCTGGACGCATGGCCGCCTCACGCAGGCCAGCGGCTACGGCGCGGGCGTCACTTCCCCAGGCTGGTACGCGCATCTGTACGGCACGTCCACGCAGGTGAGCGAGCGCTGGCTGACCCGCTCGGCCCGGCTGCTGCGCGCCCGCGGTCTGGACGCCTCGAGCGCCCAGGTCATCGACGCGGTTCGTCTTGCGGACGCCCTGGCCACCTTGCGCGGGCGGCACCTCGCCGGGCTGGATGAACTGACGGACGCCACGCGGGCGGTGTTCGCCTGGGACTCCGACACGCCGCTGCGCCTGCTCACCGAAGAACTGTTTGTGGGTGAAGCGCTCGGCGCGGTGCCCCCGGGCGTCCCGGCCGTACCGCTGGAGCAGGACCTGGCGGCCACCCTGACCCGGCTGCGCCTGAAGCGTGACCCCACCACCCGCGACATGACCCTCGACCTGCGCGAGGACGCCAGCCTAAGCCGCTCGCACCTGTTCCACCGCCTGAACCTGCTGCGTGTGCCGTGGGCAAAACAGTCGGCCGCCCGCGGCGCCGGCACGTTCAAGGAAGCGTGGACGCTGCGCTGGGACCCGGAATTCAGCGTCCGCATCGTGGAAGCGAGCCGCTACGGCAATACCCTCGTCCGCGCGGCGCACGGGGCAGCCCTCGCGCAGGCGCGCCAGGCACCGGACCTGGAGACGCTCTCCCGGCTGCTGGAACTCACGCGGCTGTGCGGCCTGCCCGGAGCCGCCGACTTCACGCTCGCCCGCCTGAATGCCCGGGCGGCCGACGCGGACACGGCGGCGTTGCTGCTGGCCCTCGCCCCGCTTGCCCGCCTGGCCCGGTACGGCGACGTGCGTCAGCGGGAGGGCGATGACCTCCGGCCGGTGTTCCGCACCCTGGTCACCCGCGCTGCCGCCGGCTTACCCAACGCCGCGCACGGCCTGGGCGAGGCGGCGGCGCAGACCCTCTACAGTCAGGTGGCGCAGGCCGACGCGGCCGTGCGCCTGCTCGACGATCCGGACGCCAGCGGAGAGTGGAGTGCTGCCCTGCACGCCCTGGACGCCGAAGGCACCGCGCCTCTGCTGCGAGGTGACGCCGTGAACCGCCTGCGTGACCGGGGCATCCTGAACGCCCAGCAGGTTCAGGCCCGCCTGGCCGCGGCGCTCGCCCCTGGATCGCCACCGCTGAACGTTGCCGCGTGGCTGGTGGGCTTTATCGGCGAGGACGGGCAGACCCTGCGTCACGATCCGGCGGTTCTTCCCCTGCTTGATGCGTGGGTCGTGACCCTGGACGGCGAAGCGTTTACCGAAGTGCTGCCGCCCCTGCGCCGGGCCCTGGCGCAACTTGAGCCGCACGCGCGCCGGAACCTGGGCGAAGCACTGCGGGGCCTGGAGAAGCCCGATACCGTGAAGGCCGTCAATGACGACCTGGGCGCCCAGGTGGTGCCGGTGGTCCTGCGGCTGTTGGGGGCGGACAAATCATGAACCGGCCCCCAAACATGACGGGTTCGTTCCTTGCCGCCGCCGCGCCCTGGCCTGTGGCGTGGACCGGACCGAAGGAGGACCGGCAACGTCCGCAGTGGCTGATGGACCAGCCCCGACGTCCGGCAGTGGCACAGGGTCAGGCCTGGGATCCGGGTTGCGGCTTGTGCGCCCCGTCCCCTGCGGATGGAGACGGCCTGACGCCCGGCGCGACGATACAGGCCACGCCCGGGCGCAGGGAAACTCGCCTGGACACCCTGGAAGGCCAGGATGACGGTCCGCCTCCCCAGGGCGTTGAAGGGCACACCATGGAGGAAGCGTGACAGGAGCAACAGAAGCGTTCGCAGAGCACCTTACGCCGGAGCTGGAACGGTTGCGCCGCTGGCGGCTGCTGCTGGGCGGCGAGACCGCGCGGGGCGAGAGTGCCGATGGCACCGGCTGCACGCTCGGTGAGCAGGACCGCCGCCTCGATGCCGCGCTGGCGTCGCTGTACGACGGCGCCCCCTTTGCCGTGCAGACGAGCAGACCGGAAAAAGGCCGCAAATCGCACCGCAACGTGGGCTTCGGCAAGAGTGCGCCGGTGGTGGCGGCGTGGCTGGGTGAGGTCCGGGAGCTCTTTGCGCAGTCGGCCGTGCAGGTGATGCAGCAGGACGCCGTCGACCGGCTCAACCTGTCCGCCCTGCTCCTGGAACCTGAATTGATGGAGCACCTGCAGCCTGACGTGCACCTGGCCGCCACCCTGATCAGCCTCAAAGACGCCATGCCGGACCAGGCCAAGGCGCTCGCGCGTCAGGTGGTCGCCAAGGTCGTGGCTGATCTTCAGTCGCGCCTCGCCGAGCCGCTGCGCAGCGCAGTGACGGGAAGCCTCAACCGCGCCCAGCGCAACCTGCGGCCACGCCAGAATGAAGTGGACTGGGGACGGACCCTGCTCAGGAACCTGCGCACCTACGACCCCGCGCGCCGCAGCGTGATTCCTGAACATCTGGTGGGCTACGGCCGCGCCCGGCGGCAGTTGAAGGCCGTGACCCTCTGTGTGGACCAGTCGGGCAGCATGGCGTCCAGCGTCGTGTACGCCGGTATTTTCGGTGCGGTGCTCGCCAGCCTGCCGGCCCTGAAGACAAACGTGGTGGTCTACGACACGGCCGTGGTGGACCTGACCGACCACCTGGCCGATCCGGTGGACGTTCTGTTCGGCGTGCAGCTTGGCGGTGGAAACGACACGCCCCTGGCCCTGCGGTACTGCCACGGCCTGCTCACCAACCCCGAAGAGCACACGTTCGTCCTGATCTCCGACCTGTACGAGGGATCGGGCAGCGCCGAAATGATCCGCCGTCTCAACGAATTCCGTGAGATGGGCGCCAGAGTGATCGTGCTGCTGGCCCTGGACGACGACGGCACGCCCAGTTACGACCATGACAACGCGGCCCGCCTGGCCACGTTGGGGATTCCGGTATTCGCCTGCACGCCAGAGTTCTTCCCCGACCTGATGGCCACCGCCCTGCAGGGCGGGGATATCGGAAGCTGGGCCGCCTCCCGCGGCATCGTGACCGCCCGCGCCAAGGAGAATGCACCGCCTGGGCCAGTAGACCACTGAAGGAGCCGGCGGCCGGCAAAGGGCGCAGGGCGGCCCACTGAAGGCCGGTGGGCGGCTTGTTCTGAAGCCTGCCGGGTGTGGCACCCCCCGCCAGGACGGTTCCTGCTACTTCCGGACAGACTGCCCGCCCCGTCCTTGTGGAGCGGCCAGCAGCGGTGACGACGGGGGAGAGGGCTGCGCCCACAGCCTTCCTCACGCTGGACAATTGGGGGAGGCCGGCGACGGTGCCAGAAGCAGCTCGCCAGAGCTGCGGCTCCTATGCAACGCGTCGCACCCAGCGGCGCAGCGACTGCCACCCCACTGAACGTACGGGGCGGTACCGTCCACCCCGATGCCGACCATCACGGTGACATCCGCGGTTCGGCAATTCCAGGACTCCTCCGGGAGGACCGGGCCAAATCGCGTGCCAGAACGTCGTTCACGCCAGGGTCGACACGTGCGCTGCGAAGTTAGTGCCGCTTGGCGACCACCTCTTCACGGCGGACAGTGGCACGCAAGCCCCCGTCACAGCACCAGGTCCCCTCCCAGCAACGTGAACAGGAACGCGCTGCCCTTACCTGGGATGCTTTCGACCCACAGGTGGCCGCCGTGCTGGTTCACGATTTTCTGACACACTGCCAGTCCGACCCCGGTGTCTTCATACTCGTCACGGTGGTGCAGGCGCCGGAACATCTCGAAAATCCGTTCCTGGTACTGCGGCCCGCTACCCAGGCCGTTGTCCTGCACCGTGAAGCGCCACTCGCCCTGTTTCCGCTCGGCCATCACCTGAACGTGCGGCGCGACCCCGGGGCGATGGTATTTCAGTCCTCTCCGGATGAGCCCAGATCGTCTCCAGGGAGGGGTCTTGAAACACAAGCAGTCCAGCGAAAACGAGATCCTCGATGTCGTCGCGCAGGTTGAGGGGCGCTGGTGTGGGCCGTGTGGCCGCGGAGGACTCGCTTTCGAGAAGCTGTCCACGCGCCGAGCTTGATGGGGTAAAACCACAGCGGACAGGGGTCAGGACGTGACGTGGTGCTCCAGACGACGCAGACTGCCCAACCAGTTTGCCTGGAGGGCGCGTGCAGCTGACTCTGTCTTTCCTGCGCGCAGGGCGCCGAGGATGGCGGCATGTTCGTGCAGTGACGCTTCCCCGCAGGACGCGGCGTTGAAGTACGCGAGTTCGATGCGGCGGAGCTTGCGTTTCAGCGCGCGCAAGGTCTGCTGAAGTTCACGGTTGCCGGACGCTGTGATCCAGATGTCGTGAAAGGCGGTGTCGGCCTCAACGGCTCCGCGGGCATCCCGGTGGTGCAGGGCCTCACGCAGCTGCATGTCGAGGTCGCGCAGGCGCTCCAGATCACCTTCGGTCAGATGTGGAACGGCAAGCTGTAACGCAAGCACCTCCAGCGCCTCCACGACGGGATACAGCTCGGCGGCCTGTTCGTCGCGCAGCGCGGCTACGCGCGTCCAGCGGTTCAGGGCCGTCTCGACGAGCCCTTCGTCTTCAAGCCGGCGCAGCGCTTCCCGCACGGGGGTCCGGCTGACGCCGAGTTGTGCGGCGATGTCCTGATCGCGCAGGGGCTCTCCAGGCGCGAGGGTGCCGTCGATGATCCAGGTGCTGAGCTGCCTGTAAACGTCCTCGCGGGCGAGCGAGCGGGTGTGTTTCGGGGCGGTGGGAGGGATTGGCATCCTTACTCCTCAGTTTACTTCCTGGCGTGTGACATATAATATATTACTGTGCCTGAGACGCTGACCGACCTGCTGGCGGCCCTGATCCGCCTGGACTCCACCAACCCCGCCCTGGTCCCCGGGGGTGCCGGCGAGGCGGTCATCGCTCGCTATGTCGTTCAGTGGCTCACCGAGCATGACATTCCCGCCGAACTTGACGAAGCCGCCCCCGGCCGCTTCAGCGTCATCGCCACGGTCAAAGGAACTGGTGGCGGCCGCACCCTGCTGCTCAACGCCCACCTCGACACCGTCGGCACTGAGGGCATGACTGCACCGTTTGACCCCGTGGTGCGCGGCGGCCGCATGTCCGGGCGCGGCGCCTACGACATGAAAAGTGGCCTCGCGGCCTGCCTGATGGCGCTCCTCGACGCCAAGGCGACCCCTCTGCGCGGCGACGTCATCCTGACCGCCGTCGCCGATGAGGAACACGCCAGCCTCGGCATGCAGTCCGTGCTGCGGCGCGTCACGGCCGACGCCGCCATCGTCACCGAACCCACCGAGCTGTGCGTCTGCGTGGCGCACAAGGGTTTTACCTGGCACGAGATCATCACCCATGGCCGCGCCGCCCACGGCTCCCGGCCCGACCTGGGCGTGGACGCCATCGCCCACATGGGCCGCGTCCTGGGGAAACTCGAAGGCCTCGGTCAGGCGCTGACAGCCCGGCCGGCACACCCTCTTCTGGGCCACGGCAGTCTGCACGCCTCCCTGATTACCGGCGGCCAGGAACTGTCGAGCTACCCCGAGCGCTGCACCCTGCAGGTCGAGCGCCGCACCCTGCCCGGCGAGACCCCTGAAGCGGTCACGCAGGAGATCGAGGCGCTGCTGACGGACCTGAAGGCCGACCCGACCTTCCACGCCGAGCACCGCGTCACACTTGCCCGCGACCCGTTCGGCGTCGCGCCGAACGCGCCCATCGTTCAGATCCTCCAGCGTGCAGCTGAGCAGCAGCTCGGCGCCCCGCCCGCCGTGATCGGCCAGACCTTCTGGATGGACTCCGCCTTCCTGGCCGCCGCAGGCATTCCCACCGTGGTGTTCGGCCCACGCGGTGGTGGCGCCCACGCCACCGAGGAGTGGGTGGACCTCGCCTCTGCCGAGCAGTGCCGGCAGATCCTGACCGCCACCCTCCGCGCGTTCTGCGCCTGAAAGGAACCCGATGACCATGGACACTGTGCGCACGTACTTCAAGCCGGCCCCCGCCATCACGGTGGCCACTCCGCCCGACCCCGCCCTGCTGGCGTTCCACCAGCGGCTGCCCGGCTACGCCCCCACCCCCCTGGTGCGCGCCCCCCAGCTCGCGCAGGCCCTGGGGGTCCGGGACGCCTGGGTCAAGGACGAAGCCAACCGGCTGGGCCTGCCCGCCTACAAGATTCTCGGGGCGTCCTGGGCGGTGTACCGCGAACTGGAGACCCGCTACGGGCCGTTCACGCCCTGGTCCACCCTGAAGGAGCTGCGTGCGCAGCTTCAAAAGCATCTGCCTCTCACGCTGGTGACCGCCACGGACGGCAATCATGGCCGCGCCGTGGCCCGCACCGCGCGCTGGCTGGGCCTTGAGGCGCACATCCTGGTCCCGGAGGACATGGTGCCCGCCCGCATCCAGGCCATCGAGGGGGAAGGCGCGCGGGTGGACGTTATCCACGGCACCTACGACGAGGCGGTCGCGGCCGCGGCCCGGCGCGCGGACGACCGGCACCTGGTGATCAGTGACACCGCCTGGGACGGGTACACCCGCGTGCCCGGCTGGGTGGTGGAAGGCTACGGCACCATTTTCCAGGAGATTGACCGGCAACTGGCGGAACAGGGAGGTCAGCAGCCGGATGTAGTCGCCGCGCAGATGGGCGTCGGCTCGCTGGCCATGGCGGTCGTGCAGCACTACCGCGCCCCAGGCCGCGAGACGCGGGTCGTCGGTGTCGAGCCCACCCACGCCGCGTGTGTGCTGCGCTCGCTGGAAGCGGGCGAGCTGACCGAGGTGCCGGGGCCGCACGTGTCGATCATGGCGGGGCTGAACTGCGGGAACACCTCCCCCCTCGCGTGGCCGTACCTGCAAGGTGGGCTGAGCGCGGCCGTCGCCATTTCCGACCGGCAGGCGGAAGACGCGATGCGCCTGCTGGCCCGGGACGGCGTGGTTTCAGGAGAAAGTGGCGCTGCCGGCGCGGGTGGCCTGCTGGCGCTGCTCACCGGCGACGGCGCGCATGCCACCCGCACGGCCGTGGGCCTGACACCGCACAGCACAGTGCTGGTCATTTCCACGGAAGGTGACACCGATCCGGAGGCGTATGCCCGAATCATCCAGGCCAGCACAAACCACGCTTGGCCCTGAGCGGACCACCGCCGCACTGGATCAACCTCGCCGGCCCACCAGCGATGAACTGGGTGCGCAGCGCGTCGCGTTCACCGGACCCTGGCAGGCCGCCCGCGACTTCCTGCGCGAGAAACTCACCGCCCTGCCCGTCACGGTGGATACTGATCCCTCAGGGAAGCTCTGGCCGACCCTGCCGGGCGAATCCGATCAGGAGGTGTGGAGCGGGGGAGACCTGGACAGCGTCCCGGACGGCGGCTGGCTTGACGGGTACCTGAACGTGTTTGCCGGGCGGGAAGTCCTGCGGCGCCTTCACGCGCAGAATGCCTGTCCCCCACCCGGTGACGCTGCGCCTGGCGGACTGGACAGACGAGGAGAGCCGCTTTGGTTTGGGGGCACGCTGTACGCCCCCAACGCCGGCCGCGACATGCTGGGCAACCTTCCACCGGAGAGCTTCTTCAGGCTCAAGGCGGGCGGGAATCACGGCAGGCCGCAGATTCTCCGCGCTGCCTCAGACCGACCTGCACATTGATCACGGTCCGCTCGCACCTGCCTGTGCCGCCTTGAACCCCGGCGCCAACCTGCGTTGACAGGAGGAGACGACTCACCGCCCTTGTTCAACCCCGGAGCCGTTCATGACCCACACGCTGCGCTGCCTACCCCGTCCGCGGCCCCTGCGCCGCCTGATGACACTCATCCTTACCCTGGTGGCCTGTACGGCCAGCGCCCAGACGCTGCGCGACCCCGCCGTGCCGTACGGCTCCTGGGGCGAAGCGGCCCGTGAAACTGCCGCCGCCCTTCAGGGCGTCACCCTGGTCAAAGCGCCCGGCGGGCAGTACCAGCCGGGCGACGCCGTCATCTACCTGGACGACGACAAACGCTACCGCGCTCATATTGTCAGCCTTCAGAACGGCCGCTACGAGGTGCACTACGACGGCTTCGGCCCCACCTGGGTCACGTACGCCGACGCTCAGGAGATTCTGGGCTACCAGCCCGGGGACCAGGGCAAAGCGTCCGTGGCGGCCACCCGCGGCTTCCGGGTCGGCGACGAGGTCCGCGCCCAGCGAGGCGGCAAGTGGTACGACGCCCGCATCGTTGCCGCGCAGGGCGGGCAGTTCAAGGTGCATTTCGACGGCGAGGGCGCCAGCGCGGACGCCTGGCTGACCGCCCGGAACCTGGCCTTCTTTCCGGGCGGTCCGCACGTCACTGCCCCGCTTAAACCTGGAAAATACGCCTGCAATACCCAGTCGTACGACACGGCCAGTCAGATGACGGTCTTCAACCCCAAGGGGAGCGTGGTCCTCTCGGCAAAGGGATCGTACCAGTACCTGGGGTTCCAGACGCCCAGCACCGGCACCTTCAAAACCGACAGTGCCTCCCGCACGGTCTCGTTCCAGGGCGGTCACCTGAGCGGGGGTGTGGCCACGCCGATGGTGCAGCGTCTGGGCCGCTTCTACCTCACCGCGCCGCGCATTGGCGAGCGCTGGGCCTGCGGCGCTTCCTGACACCGCCAGGGTCGTGGCCAGTGGAGCGAGGAGGGTGCTCAGCGGACAGAAGCGTCCAGGGCACTGGTTCCCTCTGGCCGTCCGCGTGGCTCACCGATTCACGTTGATGCGGCCGGAACGTTGAGGAACGACTCCTGCTGTGCGGAGGCTACGCCGAGCGACGACCACTGGGCATTCTCGGTGTGCACGCGTACAGCACGAATCTGCCTTCTCGGGCCTGCTCGACTCTTCCCGCGGACGACTGTCACTGTCACCAGCGATGAATGCTCCGGCTGTGGCGTGAAGTCGGGCAGCAGGTGGCCTGAGTCTGAGGCCGCCTGCGCTGCTGACGCTCTGTCGTCTCTCTGAGGCCAACAACCTGCCTCAAGGGTTGAGGCCCGTCGCCCAGGTAACCGGAGGATCCTGGGCGTGCTTATGGTCAGGCGTGTTGCATCCCGGTTTCGGCCGATCCGCAGGCAGGACAACCCGGTGACCTGCGACGCGTTCGTGCTTGACGACCGCTGCTGATCGTGGCTTCAGAGGCCTCCGTCCACACTTGCGGCATCCAGCCACCCACCGGTCGTCCAGGATGAACACGACCATGAAGAACGCCCCAGCCAGAATCGCCCTGATGACCACCGCCGCCCTCCTCCTCGGAGGCGCCGGCCTCGCGGTGGTGGCCGGTCAACAAACCCAGCGTGACGTGCAGGAACAGCTCGGCCGCACGAAAAAAGCCCTGGAGGACTCCGGCGTCGCCACCATGGTGAGCAGCCCGTACGAAGGCAACGCCCTGGGCGGCACGCAGGTCACCACCATCACCCTGATGCCCGAGAGTGACGAGCCCTTCGTGATCACCCTGACCAGCCACGTCCACAACGGCCCCTTCCCCCAGGGCAAAATGTTTGGGGCGGCCAGTGTCACCACCGACGTGACCTTTCCCACCGAGGTTCAGACGCAACTGGACAAAGCCTTCGGGGGCCAGAAGATCAGCCTCAACACGCTCGTCAAGTTCGGGGGAAACAGCGTCACGACCTACCGGGTGCCGGAGGGCCAGTTCACCGATGACGGGATGACCGCCACCTGGAAAGCCGCCAGCGGCACGGTGACTGCTGAAGGCGACCGCGTCCGGTCCGACGGTCAGTGGCCCGGCCTCACCATGAAGGGTGACAGCGGCCTCGTGACGGTCGGCGCGTCCACCTGGTTCATGACCGGCGAGAACGCCCCGGACGGCCTGGGCAACGCCGCGGCGACCATCAACGTCGGGGACATCACAGGCACCGAAGATGGCAAGACGCTGTTCCGCCTGGGACCGGTCAAAGCCGAGAGCGAGATCAAAAGCGACGCGAAATTCGTGTCCAGCAGCGTGCGTTACCACGTCGCCCAGGCCGCCTTCGAGGACAAGACCCTCGACAACCTGAACCTCAACCTCACGCTCAGCCGCCTGGACCGCAAGGCCCTGGCGCAACTGAGCAGGCTCGACGTCGAGGACGAGAACTTCGATCCGGAGGCCATCAATCCGATCATCGAGGCGCTTCTGAAGGGCGCTCCAGCCCTGTCGATCGACCGCTTCTCGGTGGGCAGCGGCAAGGATGAAGTGCAACTCAATGCCAAGGCGGCCCTGAAGGCGGAGGCGAACGTCGACTGGAGCGACCTGATGCTCAACCCTGAGGCGCTGATGTCCATGGTGAAGGTCCAGGCGCACGCCGAAGGGGAGGCGCAGGCGATCGAGGCGCTGGGGGCCCGGTTCGCCCCCAGCAAGGAGGAGGTCAGCGCCATGCTGCAGATGAGCCAGGAGCAGGGCATGCTTCTCAAGAAGGGCAGCCGCCTCGTGACCGACGTGCAGCTCGACGACAGCGGCGTGAAGGTCAACGGCGTGCCGATCCAGTAACGGCCGTCAGCGGCACCCCACCCGCCGAGACGTACACGCCGCGGCACCAGGCGATTCTCGGCGCGCCGCACCTGTCCTGAGGTGACGCACCGGGCGCCCCACAGACCACCGGTGCCAGCAGGAGAACACCACCAGCAGGGTGACCGGAGGGAAGTGGCTCAGAGACCACCGCACCCACCGCACCGGGGCAGCTGCACACGTCAGCAGAACGGGCGTCAGCGCAACCCATTCCCACCCCCTTACTCCGGAGGGGGTTCTGGTCGGCCAGTTCGACCGTGTCCGGCTCATCTTCAGACCCGCGTTCTGACTCGCGTCGCAGGAGGACGCCGGCGAGATCTGGTGGCAGTGGGTGAACACCAGTTTGCCTGGAAGCGCACACGCTGGCGGCACGGACACGACCATGTGCCCGCCGGGAGCCCCTGGTCCTCAAGGTTCGTGCCGGCGCGCCAGGTATCTGGCAGATCATGATCCGGGCGTCCTGGAATGGCTGCTGTTGAAATGGTGCAGGCCGATGGAGACGAGGCCGCTACACTCGACAGCTGGTATGCATGCCTTCTGATCCTCACTCCCTCCTGCCTGCGCAGTTGCCGCCCCTGACCAGCCCCTGGCCCGGTGCACTGTGGCGGGGGCGGGCTGTGTTCCCGGTTTTCCAGGGCCGGGCCAACCGGCGGCCGTGGGTGGGCGCACTGCTCGTTGTGCTGGGCCTGGGACAGGTGGCGCAGGCAGCAGCCGGCCCCCTGGTACAGATAAAGCTCGTGCCCGTCTGCGTGACGACGCTGTACCAGGGGTGCGGCCTGGTCGACCGCGGGGGCAACTGGACAGTCCGGCCCTGGTACACGGACATCCGTGAAAACGGCGGCGGCTGGACCGTAGAGAAGCAGTCGGGTCTCACGGGGTGGCTCGGGGCGGACGGCACAGTTGTCATCGAGCCGCGGTTTGAATTCATCGGGCAGTTCGCCGGTGGGCTTGCGCCGGCCAGGCTGCACGGCAAGGACGCGAAGTACGGGTATATCGGCACCTCGGGGCGCTGGGTCATTCCACCGAAGTTCACCGCCGCCACGGCCTTCAGTGAAGGCCTGGCGAGCGTGCAGTGGACCGAAGGCGCACGGGAGCGTTCCGGCTACATTGACCCGCGTGGGCGGACCGTCATCCCGACCCTGGAGTGGTCCGACAGACCGTTTGTGGATGGACGGACCACGGTCATGCGCCGGGTTTCCGAACATGCCGCGACCGTCTGCACCGGCATTGACCGGAGGGGCCGTGAACTCGTCCGGACGACAGGCAAGGAAAGCTGCGCCGTGACGGTGGTGCCGGGCGGCGGGTGGACAGTGCAGAGCGACGACGTCACGCGGCTGGTCGACCGCAACAACCGGCGGACCCTGTTTGCGGTTCAGGGGGAGGAAGCCTACATCCACGGTGACCCTGAAGGCAGCCCGGTCACTGGCCTGGGGGTCTTCAGCACAGGTCAGGAAAGCGGCCTGCTCGACCTGCGCACCGGCCGGGTCCTGATCGCCCCGCGCGCAGGTCAGCACCTGGGGTTTCACGGTGAGGGGCGCGTATCGTACCGGCGGGAGAAGAACGGGCAGACGGTCTACGGGTTCCTGGATTCCTCGGGCCGTCCGGTTATCCCGGCCCGGTATGCCAGCTCAGGTCAATTCCAGCACGGCCGCGTGATGGTGACCCTACCCCCGGCACCCCCCAGCGGTGAAGGGCGGCCGGTGGTGCTGAACCTGCAGGGACAGGAACTCCCCGGCTTCAAGGCGCTGCGGCCCACGAGCATTGAACTGGCTCCCTGGGAAGGTGATGTTCAGACTCCGGTGCGCCGCAACGCGGCCAGAGTCACCACCGATCAGGACGAGGTGGTCTGGACGGACCTGGACGGGCGGCCGTTTCTGCGCGTGCGCGCGAGCAGGCGCTGCGCCATTGACGAAGCGTTCAACCGCAAAGGGCAGCGCATCTGGCCGGCAGACAGCGCCGGGGTCTGCCGGGTCAATGACGCCGGATTTGCAGAGTACGGTGCCCTGACGCCGGCTCAGAAGGCCCTGCTGGACCACAAGCACGCCTTTGAACGCGACCGTCTGAACGACCAGGCCTATCTGAGGGCGCAGGGCAAACGGACTGTGTTCGACTGGGTGGCGTCACCGGAAGAACAGCGGGCCGAGCGGCTGATCCGTGAGGCGGACTGGCTCGACGGCCCACAGGACGTCTCACTGAGCCCGGGTGTGCGGCTGTCGGTGCCGGCCGGTTACCGCTATCTACCGGCTGAGGCGCTCGCGGCGCTGAGACGCCGGCTGAGCGACGGCGCTGCGCCGGCTCCAGCAGGGGCGGTTCCCGTGCGCACCGGCTGGCTGCTGGGCCCACATGAACACTGGCGCACGGAGATCTCGGTGGTGCAGCGCGGCCACATGGACCTCACGCAGCCGCTGCCGGGCGCGGATGAGCTGCTGGAGACCATGAAGGTCTACACCGCCGGGTCGCTGGCCGGTGGGACCGGCGCTGCCAGCTTCCGGCACCTGGCGTGGCTGCTCCCGCCTCGGCTGGACCCGGTGCGCCCGCAGCTGACGTACGCCTACACCGACGCGCCTGTTGACGTGAGCGGGCGCCGGGACGTCCTGAACGTGGCGCTGTTCGGGCGGCGTGAGGTGGTCGCTCTCTCCACGGTGTGGCGCTCTCCTTTGCAGGCGATGCACTTCGAGCTTTTTCAGGAGGACGTGCTGAAGCTCAGCGGGCAGATCCACTTTGTGCCGGGGCACCGCTACCAGGACCACCAGGTGGGTGAGGCGGTGGCCCCGGTCGCCCTGGAAACGTTGATGACCGGTCCACCACCGCAGGAGATCACCAGGATCGGTGAGGCCATCGCCGACATGGAGCAGCGGCGTCAGGCCCGGATCAACGGCAGGCTGCTGGCGCTGCTGGTGATCCTGGGCGTGGTGACGCTGGGGTTCACTGCACGGTGGTGGAAGCCGGCGCCCGCGGCCGCTGTACCCGCAGACCCCAGCCGCTCACGACCGGCAGGGGGAGCGCAGGCCCAACGCCGCACGCCACGTAAGCAAGGCCGCAAAAGACGGTAGGTGGCGGGCGCGCTGCGGGCTCCCTGCTCCGCGCGGCCAGCGCCCCAGCCGGATCAGGGGTGCTGGCCGGTGGACGTCAGGTGTAACTCAGCGGCGCGGAAACGGTCCTCAAGGAAGCGCCCGTGCATTTCGAGAGCCGCCGCGTCGTCGCTGGCGAGCTCCTCCACCACCTGACCCATCACGCGGGCGAGCAGGGCGAGCTGCTCAGTGAGTGCCTGGGCCGGCGTGCGCCCGTCGGGCCGGCGGTGGAGGCGCGCGTAAACGGACGGAAGCGCGAGGTAGGACTCGACCGTGGTAGGCAGGTAACTCAGCGCGGTTTCACGGACCAGGTACGCGCCCTGGTCCCCCCGTTTTTCCAGTTCACGCAGCCGCGGGAGGGCTTCGCGCAGGGCACGGATGGTGGCGTGCAGGTGCGTGTCGGCTTCACGGGGCAGCCGGCCACGGGTTCGTCCTTCAAGGGCCTGAAGCCGGGCGAGAACGTCGGCGGTGTGAACGGGTGTGGCCGTGGGGCGAGCCGTGCGGGGCGTGGCCGGCATGGCGAGCGCACCGGCGGCGTACAGGGCGAGGGTAATGACCGGCCAGCCTGGACCGATCACGCCCGCGAGCATCAGGGTCAGGCCCACCAGGGCGAGGGCCGTGCCCGCGAGGTGCTTGGTGGAGGAGAGGTACAGCGCGGCGTTACTGGTACGCACGGATGTCCTTGAAGATGATGGGCAGCGGCGTGGAGCGCGCGTCGAACACCCGCCCGCCACTCACCCGGGCGACTTGTGCCATCTCGTCAGGGCGGGCTTCGCCGAACAGAATCGGAAAGATGCGCGCCGCCCGGACATGCGCCGGCTGAGTGGCGTACTGCGCGAGGAACGCCTCGAGTTCCGGGCCTTCGTTGTTCTCGCCGTCGGTCATCAGGACCACCGTGCGGATCCGTTCAGGCTGCGGCCCCTCGGCCTTCAGGTGCCTGAGGGCCTCGTTGAGGGCCGCGTAGATGGCCGTGCCCCCCTGCAGTTCGAGACGTCCGGCATAGTCGTGAATCTGCCGGAGTGCCGCGCCTTCGTTGCCGCTGGGGCCCACCTCGAAGGTCTTCAGGTCATGAACCCGGTCGGCGAAGGTGATCAGCCGGACCTGCTCGCGCGGCGCGAAGCGGGCGTACCGGCCGGTGACGCTGACGTCCCCCCCGGCCAGGGCCTGCAAGGCGCGTTTCAGCGCCGCCAGGCGCTCACCGCGCATCGAGCCGCTGATGTCCAGGACGAAGGTGGTGCTGGCCGGGCGGCGGTTCTCGTCGAGGTAGGCCCGCAGCGTCGCGTCAATCGCGCCGAGCGAACCAGGAAACGCCAGTTCGGGTGGCGCGTCCGTCTGCCCACCGGGGGTGCGCCGGCCGGTGCGCTCCCGGACCAGCGCCTGCGCCTGCGGGGTTTTCAGGTAGGCGGTGACGCGGCCGTACGCTGCGCGGGCGTCAGGGTTGAGCAGCATCAAGGGGTAGTCGGCGGTGACGACCCCCTCCTCGGGCATCAGGACCGTCAGGGGGGTACGCAGCCGCCCGGAGGCGTTGAGCTGCGTGATGACACTCTCGTAGTTGATCATGCCGCCGAGCGTGTCCTGATCACGCACGTAGGCGTCCGCGAGAAATCCGCTGGACCCGGCACTCAGGGCCACACCCCGCGCAAAGCCGCGCACCTCCGGCGTGTCGAGCTTCTCCAGGGCCACCGCGTCACCGCCACCGGCCAGGGCGGACGTCACGCCGACCAGCGCGCTGAAACCGGAATTTGACGCCGCCGGGTTGGTCATGGCGTAGCTGAATTCCCCGTTTCCTGCCTTCACCGCGACGTCTTTCCACGAGACGCCCTTCTCCCAGCCCCACTGCCGCGCGAGGTCCTGACGCACGCCCAGAACCACGGGGCTGAGCATGGTGGGCGTCCGCGCGAGGATGCGCCGCGCCGCGCCGGGGTGCAGCTGCAGGTAGCGGTCACTGGACAGCCACGCGAGGTCAGCCCCCTGACCGGCAGCGATGCGTTCGGCCGCGTCGATGGTGCCAGTAGAGCGGAGCTTGAGCCGGACACCGGTGTTCCTGGCAATGGCGTCGAGCACCGGGCCTTCAAGGTCGCTCAGTTCCGAACCGGCCAGAACGTCGAGCGTCTGCTCCCGCGCGGCAGGGGCGCAGCCCAGGAGCAGGCCGCTGAGCAGCACCCGGCTGAGCGTTTTCGTGGCCGCCTTCACTGCGCGCCTCCACTGACGCCCTGCACCAGGGCGTCGAGGACCGCGGCGGCGGGCAGGTCAATCGCGTCACCTGCGGACGCCGCCACCGCGCCCCTGGCGGCGGCGTTCATGGCGCTGGCAAACACCCGGGGATCAAGGGTGCGCCAGCCGTGTTGCGCGGCGAGGCCCTGCAGTTCGGGCTCCGTGAGGGCCTGCGCGAGACGTGCGCCCGGGTCACTCAGCGACACTAGGGCGTGCCGGGTGTACGTGTTGGGCGTCAGGGCGACCAGGCGCATGGCGGAATTGAGGCGCCGGGCCCGCCCGGCGGTGATGAACTGCGCTTCGTAGACCAGCACCAGTGGCGCTTTGCTCATTCCGATAGCGAGGTAGTCCTCAAACGGACCCTGGCTGCTGGCGTCCTGATACCCCTGCAGCGCGAACATCGGGCGGAGCCTGGGCAGCAGCGCCGGGACGCTGTGTTCGTCCGGCACCTGCTCACCGTTCTGCGTGAAGGCCGCCACGCCCAGGAAGGCCGCTGCGGAACTTGACGTTCTCGGGTCGGTGGTCGACACCAGGACCGTTCGCGCGGACTTGAAAGGACTTCCGGGCAGGTCCCGCCACCGCTGACCGCGCAGGGAGAAGTCAAGCAGCCGGGCAACGTTGAGCGTCTGATTGTCCAGCACCCGGGCGCGCTTCAGGGTGGGCAGCAGGCTCGCCCAGGTGGCCACGGCGAGCGGGGTGTAGAAGATGTCAGTGACCTGCGCGTTTTGCCCTGCCCTGAGGGCCGTTTGCCGCGCGGCCGCACTGCCGGAGGGAAAGGCAAAGTCGTAGCCGCTCAGCGTGCGCGCGGCGATGTCGCGGGAACCGGCGGTTTCCACGGTGACGGTCAAGCCACGCTTTTTCAACGCAGCTTTTACGGCGGGATCCGCGAA
Source organism: Deinococcus taeanensis (assembly GCF_020229735.1). NCBI lineage: Bacteria > Thermotogati > Deinococcota > Deinococci > Deinococcales > Deinococcaceae > Deinococcus > Deinococcus taeanensis. The sequence goes on from NZ_CP083457.1 coordinate 73,214, forward strand.
GAAATCTGCCTTCTCCGAACCGATCAGGCCTTTCAGGACCGTGATGCGGGGGTGTTGCTGAGCGTAACTGCGGTAGCCGCCGTAGGCGGCGCCGAGCAGCAGCGCGCCGCTGAGGAGGGGAGCAAGGGTGCGTTTCATCCGGCGCTCCGGTGGAAGCTCAGGGAAAGCCCGTCGTGCGGGGCTCCGGCGCAGGCCCTGGTCATCGTTGCCGGGCCTTTCTGGATCGTTGGTGCGCTCATCCTGAATTCATGGTGCAGGGGCCGTGTCACCGTTGTGTCAGCCCAACCAGGGCGGAACTGGGCACAGGCGCAGTGTGTCAGCGGGGTGTCTTGACGCGCTTTGTGTCCAGACCGGACACGCCAGCCTCAGCGGTCAGATTCTGCGTGACCAGCCCTGAGCGGGCGTGCGCGGCGTGCTCAGGTGCCCCCGACAGCCCTGGCGGGTCGGGGGCACCTGGGCGCGTGGAGCGGCCTGAGTCGGGCCCAACCTGACCGGAGCCCAACCAGGGTCATCCGCTGTCATGACCCACGCTTGGGGTTGCAGCGGCACTGAACCAGGCATCAATTCCACACGGGTATGTCCATGAATTCAAGAATGGCCGCGCCTTCAGGTGTGCTGGCCGCATCCGCGCGGGCACCACGGCAGGACGCGGCCATCGCAGCGCAACCTGAGGCATGACGTCAGGCGCTCTGAGCCCGAGTGGGACCCCCTGGCCCGGTCGTCCGGGCCTGAAGACAATCTTCCCGGGTCGTCCTGGTCTGAACCACACGCGGCAGCACGCCCTGCTGACCCGGAGCCCGGGCTGTCCGGTTCCGGTCGAGAACGACGCCAATCCCGCCGCGCCTGCCAGATGTCACGGCGGCGCGTCGCGGGAAGTGCCGTACAGCGCAGAGCTCACGCAGTCGCTCAGGATGGGCTGGAGCGGCTGGACTTCTCGCCTCTTCGGCACCTTGGAGCGGAGCGCGGTGGACGCGGGGGGCACCGGTTGCGGCGCTTCACCGGCCCGCCTCGAAGCTGAGTGTCGGCCGCCCCTTTTCCTGGGGCTTCTGATTACACTGCACCATGAGTCAGGTTATCCCCACGCTGACCACCCATCGCCTGCGTCTTCGGCCCTTCGCCGAGCCCGATGAGCCTGGCTTGATTGACCTGCTCAGGTCGCCGCAGGTGGCCGACGGCATGCTGTCCATCCCCTCACCGTATCCGCCGGAGCTGGCACGGTCCTGGATTCTGTCCCGGGCGGCAGCGGCCGAACAGGGGCAGGCCTTGTCCTGGGCCATTACGCTGGCGGAGACGTCCCAGCTGTTGGGTGGGGTCACCCTGAGCCCCGACCCGGGGCGGACGCGCGCCGAGCTCGGGTATTGGCTCGGCGTACCGTTCTGGGGGCGCGGCTACGCCTCCGAGGCCCTGCCAGTCATCCTTGAGTTCGGGTACGACCATCTGGGGCTCCACCGCATTCAAGCCACGGTTTTTCCACGGAACCGGGCGTCAGCGCGAGTCCTGGAAAAATCCGCTTTCCGGCGGGAAGGCGTATTGCGCGGATTCGCACGAAAGGGCGACACGTTTGAGGACCTCATCATGTATGCGAGGCTGCGCACTGACGAGACAGAGCACCACACCGGGCGTCCGCATTGAGGGTCGTGGTTGGCATCCGTCCAAGGGGGCATCCACTTGTGAGGAGGACGGCCATGATGACCGGCAGTGAGGGCAGCGTCCCGGTCTGAGAGGAGAGCTGAGCACGGACCAGCGGAGAACAGGCATCTTCAACGGGGTGGCCGGGATTCAGTCGATGCTCTTCCCGTCACCTGGTGGGACGCCGTGGGTCCGACCGGAGAGGACGACACCCAACGCTGTGCCCGTTCCTGCCGGAGCGCAGCCACCCACCAGGTCACGCCTGGCCACGCTGTTTTGTGCAGGGTCACCGGCTGCGTCACGTGAGGCAGGACCCGGCCATCAGGGCATACCCAGGCGTGGCGTTTGAAGCCGATGGAAGCCCTTTGTCCAGAAGGGGCGCAGCAGTCCGCATTGGGCACGACCTGCCGGCAGCGGCGTCGCATCTGCACCCACCCCTGCACCCGGCACAGGTGAGCAGATGGTGGCGCCCCCGTACTTCTGGAGGTGCTTCACCAGGGAAGGGCCTAGGGCGTGTCGGCCAAGGAGAGCATGAAATACGCTCATCGGTAGCTATGGACCTCGATGAACTCCAACATTGGCTGAACACGTCAAAACAAGGCCTGATCACACACGGAGTCAAGGCCAAGATCATCCAAGGTGATGGTCTCGGCATGGATCCTGACATCGTATTCGACCTGGAATCCGACACGGTGATCGCCACGATTGGCATCTGGTTTAGCCTGCAGGAAGCAGAAATCCATGCCGTCTCAACGGCATCAAATACACCTGTGGTTCTTGATCGGATTCAGGTGCACAACAGCAACTTTGACGAGATATTCAGCCCCATCATTCAGCTATTCAAGCCATGATGGGTCAGGTTAGAGCCAGAGCAGGACAGCGGCTAATGTCAACCAGCATTGATAGCTCGCGGCTCGCTTTGATCTGTCAAGGGTTTGGTGGAGCCTCAGTTCAGGATGTAAGCCTGCTCCTCGAAGGCCGTCGGTGACTGATACCCCAACGACGAGTGACGACGGCGACGGTTATAGAACACTTCAATCCACTCGAACACCTCTGTCCGTGTCTGGGCACGGTCCCACTGCGCTTCACCAAGCCCCATCTCCGTCTTCAATGTCGCAAAAAAGCTTTCCTGGACAGCATTATCCCAACAATCCCCCGCCTCGCTCATACTCTGAACGGCCTGCAGTCTGTCCAGCGCCTGCTGGTACACATCGCTCGTATACTGGCTCCCTCGATCCGAGTGATGCAGGAGTCCGCCTGGTGGTTTCCGACGCGCTACGGCCATCTCCAACGCCGCTGTGACCAGCGGCGTCTGAAGTCGCTCATTCAGCGCCCAGCCGACAATTTTCCTCGAGTACAGGTCCATGACCGTTGCCAAGTACAACCAGCCATCACGGGTGGGTAGGTACGTCATATCCGTGACCCACTTCTGGTTCGGGGCATCCGCAGTGAATGCCCGATCAAGAATGTTTTCTGCGACTGGACGCGAAGATTTCGTTTTGGTCGTCGTACGGAACTTCCGTTTCCCACGTGCGACAAGCAGGGCTTGTCGCATGAGCCGCCTGATCCGCTGACGACTGACCTGCTCTCCCTGTGCCTTCAGGTCGGCTTGGATGCGCAGCGCCCCGTATGTTCCCCGGCTTTCCTCGAAGCTGGTCCTGATTTTCTCGATCAGCACGCGGTCTTTTGTGATCCTCTTGCTCTCCGGCCTTCCCCGCGAAGCGTAGTACCCGCTGATGCCCACCTCGAGAACCCGGCACATCAGTTCCACTGGGAACTCGTTCTGGTGCCCCTCGATGAATTTGAAGATCAGGGCTGCTTCGCGAAGAAGGCCAGTGCTTTTTTCAGAATATCCCGTTCCTGTCGTGCAATTTCCAGTTCCCGCTCCAGTTCCTTGAGTCGAGCCTCCTGTGGTGAAAGGGCGGGGATTCCCCGCCCGGTGAAGGCTGGGCGGCCAGCGGCCGTCTGGGTGTCCTGCTGCTGCTTCCACCGGACCACGTAGTGAGGGGGAACGCCAAGGTCACGGGCAATCTGGGCGCAACTCTTTCCGGTCGTGCGGACCAGCCGGACGGCTTCTTGTTTGAACTCAGCGGTGAATTTCTGCTTGGGTACGGACATTCTGTCCTCCAGTGTGGATCACACTGAACTTACCCTCCACCAAACTCTATCCAGTTCACTTGTCATAGCACGTGGCGATGCGCCGAATGCGCTTGAGTCGGTTGACCAGACGTTCGACCTTGTTCCGTTCCTTGTACACGACCGCGTCGAAACAGAGATCGTCCCCCTGATCTTTGCGCCTGGGTATCGTGACCCGAATGCCACGGCTGTGCAGATACTTCCGAGTCGTCGTGTAGCTATAGCCCTTGTCGCCCACGATACGGTCAGGGCGAACTCGTGGTCGTCCTCGTCCTTCACGCTTCACAGCGCCAGTTTCGACCAACGGCTGCAGGAATTTGGACTCATGTCGCTCCCCGCCGCTGAGAACAAAGACCATGGGTTTGCCGTGCCCTTCCGCACGCAGATGAATCTTCGTACTGAATCCACCGCGTGATCGTCCGAGCGCTTCATCGGCTTGACCGCCTCGTGCGCCGGCAGCACATTGGTGTGCTCGCACCACGGTGCCGTCCACGAAGTGCATGGACCAGTCGAGCTGGCCCTGCATGTCAGCCAGACGTTGCAACTCTGCCCAAATCGTCTGCCAGATACCTTTGGCCGTCCAACGACGAAACCGGCTGGCAATGGTCGTCCACTTCCCGAAGCGTTCAGGGACGTCCCGCCACGGCGCGCCTGTGCGCAGAACCCAGACGATGCCACTCACGACGGGGCGATGCGCCAGATAGGGACGCCCAAGACCCACCAGAGGTGGCAGGAGAGGCTCCAGACGTGCCCATTGTTCATCCGTGATTTCTTCGCGCCACAGCACGAAAAGATACGTCATTGCCTTCGGTTCCTACCCTTGGCCTACACGCCCTAGGACCAGGCTGGACCCTCCCCGAAGGTGGCTCTTGACCGGCAGATGCGGCTGTAGACGTACCGGGACAGAAGCAAGGTTCCTTGACCTGGCCCCACTGCTTCTGGGCCTGGAACGGCCGTCTCGCCTGAGGCCCCGCACGGCGCAGGCCGTGAAAGTCGCCTCCCCTGAGTCAGACCTACGGCTCCAGTTGTGGTTGCCCTTCTGGGAACGCCGCTTCCCCGCCTCAGGTCGTCAAGGAGCACACCGCCCATTTAAAGGTATGTTGAGGAGGCAGCATAAGGCACATATCGTCTGGCGGCCGGCCCGTCATCGCTTCCCGGGGCAGGTGAAACGCGCTCATGGCGCTAAGGGTCCGTCCAGAAGGAATCAGGGCGCCTGCTCAAGTCAGGCCAGTCAGGCTGTACCAGACCCTTGACCCCTCACCGGTTCGTTGCCGGGCGGTTCCACAGGAGGAGCATCATGGACATTGAAGTGCAGGTTGTTCAGGTCGGCCGGACCACCGGTCAGGGTACGGCCCGTTCACATCACGTGTTGATTGACCGTCCCCTGGACAAAGGAGGAGAGGACCGCGGCATGATGGGCGGTGAGCATGTGCTGATCGCGCTGGGCGGTTGTTTTCTGAGCAACCTGCTGGCCGCCATTCAGGCGCGCGGGGCGGCGACAGACAATGTCCGGCTCAGCATTACCGGTCACCTGAGCGCTGCGCCGGCACGCTTCGGCGCCATCGATGTGCTGGTGTCGGCCGATACAGATGACCGGGCGATGCTGGAAAAACTGGTTGAGATCGCAGACCGCGCGTGTATCGTTTCGAACACCTTGCGGCTGGCGGTTGATCTTCACTTTCGCCTCGCCTGACAGCGGGGCGGTTGTCGGTCGCGCTGCGGTTCAGCCCAGACCCCGGAGGCCCGGCGTGTGCTGAACCCCCAGGGGCGTGGGCAGGCTATTGAAGACACACGGGCCTGAAGGCCCTCACTTCGTCGAACACGGGTCTGGAGGACGGCGGCTGACCCGCTGGCGCTCAGACCGGCGGTTCAGGGCCTGGGCTGAGGGCTCGGGTAGAGCGCCTGGGCGTTGTCGTGCAGGAGGCGCCGGGCGGCCCACTCCGATTCGGTGGCGCTGAGGTCACCGTCCTGCACGGTGGCGCTGAGCGCCTCGGCCATGACGCGCCGGCCCCAGGTCGCGGCGAGCCAGAACATCTCCGGGGTGCGCTGCGCGTCCGTGCTGAACAGCACCTTCGTGACCGGCGACAGGTGCAGCGCCTCATGCACGGCGGTGCGCATGGCGTGCACGCTGGTGTACGGGATGGTGAGCCCCAGGTCGAGGTAGGCGCCGCTGTAGACGCTCGCGAGGTACCCGGCCTCGCGCAGGTACGGGTAGCAGTGCAGCATCACCACCTTCAGGCCCTTGAGGTCCGGTGCGTCGAGCACCGCGCGCAGATGCAGGGGGTTGGCGAGGCGCATGTCGAGGTCCGGGTCACCGTACCCGGTGTGGAACTGTACGGGCAGGCCCGTGTCGGCCGCGACGCGCAGCGCCGTCCACAACACGGCGTCAAGCAGCGGCTTGCTGTTCAGGCGCGGCACCTGGCCGGCCGGCGTGGTGCGTTTGAGGGTGCTGAACGAGGTTTCTACGTCTCGCGGCTCGTGCTGGGCGATGTCCAGTCCGGTGCGGTACGCGGCGATGCTTTTCAGGCCGGCCAGGAATGGTGCGGCGGCCCGCAGGTGCGTCTCGAAGGCCTGGAGCAGCGCCGCGGCGCTGTCGTGCCCGGCGATGAGGGGCGCCACCTCCGTCTCGAGACGCAGCACGCGCTCGACGGTGCAGGGCAGGCGCTGCGCACTTTCGCGCACGCTCCACAGCCGCTCGGGCCAGATGCCGTCGTCGATCAGCAGGGTGGTGATGTTGGCCCGCTGAAACATCTCGGTGGCGAGCGCCTGATAACTGTAGGTCTGCCTCGCCTCGAGCACGGCGTCCGGCGTGGGCGCGCAGCCGTAGTACCCGGCGAGGTCACGGATGGAGCGCCGGAAAAACAGGGTGTCGCGGGCAAAGTGCGTCAGGATGTCCGGATCGGTGGCTTCGGTGAAATACGGCTCGATGGGCCCAGCCCGCCAGAGGGGCTCGTGCAGGAGGGCGTGGGCGTGGTGGTCGTAGATGGGGATCTCGGTCAGCGTCATGTCAGTACCTTTCCGCCAGCAGGCTGAGTTGCTCAGGAATGGGCCGTTCGTGCAGCGCCGCCCACTCCGCGCGGCGCACCGCGAGGTACGCCTGGGCGCGCGCGGCCCCGAGGGCACCCAGCAGGACGCGGTCGCCCTCGAGGGCCGCGACGGCCGCCTGCAGGCTCTGGGGGAGCAGGGTGATGCCGCGCGTGCGCCGCGCCTCGTCCGTCATCAGGGCCGGGTCTCCCTCCGCTTCGGGGGGGAGGGGCAGGGCCTGGTCCAGGCCGTCGAGCCCGGCGGCAATCATGGCGCCGAGCGCGAGGTAGGGGTTGGCGCTGGCGTCCGCCGTTTTCAGTTCGAAGCGGCTGCATCCCGCCTCGTTCCGGCTGACGCGGACGGCCGCCTCGCGGTTTTCGTAGCCCCACGCCGTGTACGCGCCGGCCCAGAAGTGCGGGCGCAGGCGGTGGTACGAGTTCGGGCTGGGCACGGTCAGGGCGCACAGGGCCGGCAGGTGGGTGAGGATGCCGGCGATGAACTGCTGCCCGCGCCGGCTGATGCCGGTCGGTTCCGACAGGTCCGCCAGGAGGTTGCGCCCGCCGTCCCAGAGGCTGAGGTTGATGTGGCACCCGCTTCCGGCAGCCTGCTCAAAAGGTTTGGGCAGAAAGCACGCGACGAGACCGTGCGCCTCGGCGACGCCGCGCGCCGTTTCCCGGAAGGTGATCTGCTGGTCAGCGGCGCGCAGGGCACTCGCGTACTGCACGGACAGTTCCTGCTGGCCCGGGCCGGCTTCCGGGTAGTAGAACTCCGGCTGTAACCCCTGCGCCTCGAGCGCCGCCGTCAGGTCAAGCATGAAGCCCGCGTGCCGGTTGAAGCCGGAGGTGTGGGCATACACGGTCGTGTCGGCGGGTTCGTAGCCGCCCGGCGTGCGGCGCAGCAGGAAGAATTCGTTCTCGAACGCCGCGTTCACACTCAGGCCGCGCTGCGCGGCGCGGCGGATCTGCTCGCGCAGGAACGCGCGCGGGCAGTGGGCCCAGGGCTCACCGTTCAGCATCATGTCCCCGAGCACCTGCGCCTGCCTGGGGGCGTACGGCAGAACGGTGAGGGTACTCCAGTCCGGGACAAGCCGCACCTCCCCGACCGGGCCGAGCCCGGCGCCCGGGACGACCACGTCGGCCATGACCGGCAGGGCCTGCTGCGCCGCGGCGATGCCCACGCCGCCCGGCAGGCCGTCGACCAGCATCCGGATGTGCGCGGCCTTGGCGCGGATCAGGTTCGCGTGGTCACACCAGACGATGCGCACGTACTGGACGCCGGCCCCGCGCAGGTCCTGCAGCTTCATGGCGTCCTCCCGCAGGGCCCCTCTGGGGTCGGCCCGGATTCCGGCCGGGCGGCCCTCCACCTCTGGGTCCCGGCCGGGTTCACGTGCGGCTCTCCCAGAGCACTACCGTGGCCGCTGCTGGTCCCCTGCGCCGGTCGGGCCGCTGGGCCAGGCAGAGTGCCGGGACGAGAGGGGGCACCCGGCTCAACCTGTTCTCAGGCAGGCTGTTGGGCGGGCGGATCATTCGTCGGCCCGAACGGCGTAGTCGTTGCCGTCACGCAGTTCCTCCAGCACAATGCAGGTTTCCACGCGGTCGATGATGCCCTGCGCCTCGCTGAAGCGTCTCAGGAACTCGCGCAGCGCCACGTGGTCCCGAACAGCCACCTTGACGATGGCGTCGTTCGTGCCGGTGAGGGTGTAGCACTCCAGGACCTCCGGAAGGGTGCGCAGGGCCTCATGGAGTTCATCCGGGTTGGGGGAGGCGAGGTTGTTTTTGAAGTTGACTTTCAGGAAGCACATCAGGTCCAGGCCGAGTTTGGCGCGGTCAAGCACGACGGTGGTGCGTTTGATGACGCCGCTTTCCCGCAGGCGCTTCAGGCGTTTGTGAACGCCGGTGGCGGAAAGGCCCACCTGCCGGCCGAGCTCGGCGTGGCTGGTGTCGGCGTTCCGCTGCATCAGGCGCAGCAGTTGCGTGTCGGTGTCGTCCATAAGCACTCCTTCGCCAGCAGGTCGCGGCGGGCGTTTCGGTTACCAAACCGTCGAAATCGGTTATTTCTAGATACAAATTGAGCTATTTTGGTGATGTTTTAACACTAACGCCGCCGAAACGCAACCGGAATTGATCGCGAGGCTGAGATCTTTTCCCTGGCCTCTCAGAGAGGAAATCTCACGTCCGGCCACCAATACGGAACGATTCGTTCTTTATCTTGAGGTTCTGGTGAATCTGAGTTAGTATTCGCCGCAATTCAGACCGCGATGTGTCCGCCCGAAACCCCGCCTCACCGAGGGGATCATCCTTCTCGAGGCCCCGGGACCCGGTCCTGGCGGCCCAGTTCCAGGAGACCTGTATGTCCACACTCACAGTGCCGCGTGACCAGCTGATCTACGCCATGGACCGCGCCAACCCACCCGTTCTGCGGGCACCCAGCGGCAGCACGCTGGTCTTCCAGACGCGCGACTGCTTCGAAGACCAGATCCAGGATGCCCAGGCGCAGTTCACGGCGCTCGACTGGAACCGGATCAACCCCGCCACGGGACCCGTTCACATCGAGGGCGCCGAGCCCGGTGACGCCCTTGCCATCGAGATCATCGACATCCGCGTCGGCTCACAGGCCGTCATGGTCACCGGTCCGGACCTGGGGGTGGAAGGCGACCGCCTCACTGAGCCCGCGGTGCGCGTCTACCCGATCGACGGCGATCACGTCACGGTCAGTGGTGTCCGCCTGCCGCTGCGCCCCATGATCGGCGTAATTGGCACGGCCCCCGCCGACGAGCCTGTCCCGAACGGCACCCCCGGTGACCACGGCGGCAACATGGACACCACCGTCATTCGCGCCGGCAGCACCCTCTACCTCCCCGTCAACGTGGACGGCGCTCTGCTCGCGCTCGGCGACCTGCACGCCGGAATGGGCGACGGTGAGGTCAGCGTCTGCGGCCTGGAAGTCCCCGGCGAAGTGACCCTGCGCGTCACCGTCCTCAAGCAGTGCCGCTGGCCCCTGCCGATGGTGGTGACCGATGAACACCTGTACACCATTGCCAGCGCCCTCACCCTGGACGAGGCCGCCACGCGCGCCACCAAGCACATGAGCGCCATTGTGCAGACCGAAGCGCAGTTGAGCCGCGCCGACGCCATCGGTCTGCTCAGCGCCGCCGGCAACCTGCAGATCAGCCAGGTGGTTGATCCCCTGAAGACCTGCCGGTTCGAACTGTCGCTTGACGTGCTCCGCCAGCTCAACGTGGCCCTGCCTGGAGTGCCCGCGTGAGCGGCCCGCACGTTTCTCCTGTCACCCCCGACGACGCCGGCGTGGAGGCCTTCGGGTACACCCAGGAACTCAAACGTGCCCTGTCGTTCCGCGACCTGCTGATCTACGGCATGATCTTCATGGTCCCGATTGCCCCGTTCGGGATTTTCGGGTACGTCATGGACGCCAGCAAAGGCATGGTCGCACTCGCGTACCTCGTGGGGATGATCGCCATGTTCTTCACCGCCATGAGCTACCGCGCCATGTCCCGCGATTTTCCCGTCAGCGGCAGCGTTTACGCCTACGCGCAGCGCGGCATCAACCAGACGGCTGGGTTCTTCGCCGGCTGGCTGATCCTGCTGGACTACATCCTGATTCCTGCCCTGCTGTATGTCGTCAGCGCCGCCGCCCTGGCCCCCCTCTTTCCGGCCGTGCCCAAGGCCGCGTGGATTCTCGGCTTCATCGCCATTGGCGCGGTGATCAACCTGCGCGGCGTGGAACTCACCGCCCGCGCCAACCGCGTGTTCCTGGTGCTCGAACTCGCCGTGCTTGTCACGTTCCTCGTGGTGGGTCTCAGCGCCCTGTACGGCGGCGCCGGAGCCGGCGGGCTGACCCTCGCGCCGCTCTATCAGCCGGGTGTCGTCACGCCCGCCATCATTGGCGCGGCCGTTTCAGTGTGCGCGCTGAGCTTTCTGGGCTTCGACGCGATCAGCACCCTCAGCGAGGAAGTCCAGAGCCGCAACCGCAACAGCGTGGGACGCGCCACGCTCGCGGCCCTCTTCCTGATGGGCGGCATTTTCATCCTGCAGACCTGGGTGGCCGCGGACCTGTCCAAAGGGCTGAGCTTCAAGACCCTCGACACCGCGTTCTACGAGGCGGCCAGTGTTGCCGGCGGCCAGTGGCTGTACCAGGTCACCGCCTGGGCCACCGCAATCGCGTGGGGCGTCGCGAACTCCCTGGTGTCGCAGGCGGCCATCAGCCGCATCCTGTATGCCATGGCCCGTGACCGGCAGCTGCCCGCCCCGCTGGCCCGCGTTCACCCGACCTTCAAGACCCCCTACGTGAGCATCCTCGTTGTTGTGGCCATCTCGATCGTGGTGGCGCTGGGCTTCATGAACAACGTCGGCACCCTGACCAGCTTCGTGAACTTCGGTGCGCTCACCGGCTTCCTGTTTCTGCACTTCAGCGTGATGTACCACTTCCTGGTTCGCCAGCGGTCGCGTGATTACCTCAACCACCTCGTGTTTCCTGGGCTCGGGTTCGCGATCATCGCGTATGTGCTGTACACCATGGGCACTGCCACCTGGGTACTCGGCCTCAGCTGGCTCGCCATCGGCGTGGTGTATTACCTTGTGCTCACCCTGGTCCTGCAGCGCCAGACGACCCTTGAGGTCTGACCAGTGATACACCCGGCGGTTCCAGTCAACCCCTGAACCTGCTCCCTTCCCGCCGTGCGCGACTCCCTGTGGCCTGCAGATCCCGCCAGCGGACTCCAGGCCATCCCGAGGCGCCTGAACACTTGTCAAGACCCAGTCGAACTCAGGCACATCACTCCAGCGGGCGGCCCTACTTGTGGGCCGCCTGCTGTTTGGCTGCCTCCGGAAGAGGGCGTCCCTGCCGAACAGGCGCCCTCTTCCGGAGCGGACCGGACCTTGATGACAGCTGTGTCCTTCAGGCCGGGACGGCGTGTGCTGATTCCAGCTCCATCGTTGGCCCTCAGGGTGACGCCGTTTGTCCGTCCCGGGACAGACAGATGAGGTCCAACAACAGAGGGCAGAGCACCACGGGGACGCAGACGCGCGTGTCCACCGATGCATCTCCGGCACCACGGAACGCCACCTCAACAGGGAAAGAAATTCACCTATACGCCTAAGTCAGGCATGTTTTGTTCCAAGTCTTGTGATCCTGGGAATTTTGAGTTACATTCGCCGCAACTCCACACTCAACCGCAACCGCCGGACGCGTACCGGCAGGTTGATGGCCCAGCCGGGCTCCGGAGACCCCTGGACCCGCCTGGCCAGAGCATGGAGTTGCTTCCTAGAAAGTGTGTCCGCCGTTGCCCGGCCCAGGAGGAGACGTCCACATGACCACGCCCACGGTGCTCCCAGACCCGCCCACTCCGCTTGCCTGCCCCGGCGCCGGTCGCTTCATCACTGTCTGCGCGGACGGTGGGCGGTCCGCCGACCACCTCTGGCCCCGCCGGTTCCCCGGTACGGCGCCTGCCGCACCCGACGCCTGAGACGGCCCCACCCACCGGCCTGCCCCGCACGGCCACCATGGAGGACGCTATGAAACGACTGAACGCTTTCTTGCTGACCGCGCTGCTTGGAACTGTGGGCTCCACATTGGCTCAAAGTGGCACACTGACGGTCGCCACCGCGCAGGACCCTCAGAACTGGGATCCCATCGACACGTTTCTGGTGGCCTGGGGCACGGTCGCGCATAACATCTACGACGGTCTGATCATCCGCAGCGCGGACCTGAAGCTCCAGCCGGGGCTGGCGACCAAGTGGACCTACCTGAACGGCAACAAGACCCTGCGCTTCACGCTCAGAAAAGGCGTCAAGTTCCATAACGGCGAGCCGTTCAACGCCGCTGCGGTCAAGTTCAGCTTCGACCGCCTGCTGGGTGCCGAGGGCAAGAAGGGTCCTCAACAGGCCAATTACACCTCGATCAAACAGGTGAAAGTCGTTGACCCGTACACGGTCGATTTCATCCTCGCTCAGGCGGATCCTGTCCTGTTGACCAAGCTGGCCGGCTACGGGGCCATGATTGTTCCGCCGAAGTACATCAAGGAAAAAGGCGGCGCCTACTTTGACACGCACCCCGTGGGGACCGGACCGTTCAGGTTCGTGTCCTACAAAAACGGTGAATCTATTAAGCTTCAGGCGTTTGCAGAGTACTGGGGCGGAAAGCCGAAAGTGGCGAATCTGAACTTCCGGTTTATCGAAGAGCCAGCCACCCGTGTGGCCGAACTTCAGGCGGGACGCGTGGACATCGCTACCGCCATTCCGGTCGCCCAGGCCGCAACGGTCAAGAGCAATACCAAACTCACGCTCCAGGCCGTGGCGAGCCCCACAGTTCAGGCGCTGCGCTTTAATGTCACTCACGGCCCCACCAGTGATGTCCGGGTTCGCAGGGCCCTCAACCACGCGGTGGACACGAACGCCATCATCAAGAGCATCCTGCAGGGCTACGCAAGCCCGATTGCCTCGCTGCAATCCTCGCAGTCGTTTGGCTACGACCCGGCGCTCAAGTCCTACCCGTACGACCCTGTCAAAGCCAAGGCGCTGCTGGCAGAGGCCGGCATCAAGCCGGGCACGCCGATCGGCATCGACTTCATCGGAACGGACGCCGTGTTCCGGGAGGTGGCGCAGGCCATCGCCGGGTTTTTCCAGGCCGTGGGCCTGAAACCTGAACTGAAAACCTACGAGACCAATACCTTCTATAGCGACATCATCCCGAAAAACAAAACCAGCAACGCCTACCAGATGGGATGGGGCGGTTGGACCTTTGATTTTGACAATACGGCGTACCTGCTCTACCACAGCAAGCAGTTCTGGAACCCGGACTACACCAGCAAAGAGCTGGACGCCCTTCTGGACAAGCAGCACAAACTCAGCGACCAGGCACAGCGCCAGGTGATCCTGCGCAGTATTGCCAAATTCACCCATGACGAGGCCATCGACATTCCGCTGTACAACCAGCAGGACCTGTGGGGAGTCAGTAAGCGCGTGCAGGGGTTCCAGGCGCCCAGTGACAGCCTGCTGCACCTGAACACGGTCAGTGTGAAGTGACGGCCCGTGGCACGGTACCTGGTCTCCCAATTCTTCCAGGCTGTCCTGGTCGTGGTGTTCGTCACGCTGGTGGTGGCCGTCATGCTCCGGTTTTCCGGAGACCCCGCTGTGGCCCAGTTTCAGGGCGCTTCAGCCCCCACAGAGGAGCAACTCCGGGAGATCCGCCGGGCCATGGGGCTGGACCGACCCTTTCTGGTGCAGTACTGGGATTTTCTCTCCGGCGTCCTGAGGGGGGACCTGGGCACCAGCTTCCGGGGTGAGACCCCGGTGCGGACCCTGATTGCCCAGGCGATGCCCCCCACCCTCCTGCTCGCGCTGTGCTCACTCGGGCTCTCGGTGGCGCTCTCCCTGCCGCTGGCGATCCACGCGGCGGTGCATAAAGGCAGTGGGGCAGACCAGGCGGTGCGGTTTGTCTCCCTGCTGGGGCTCTCGTTCCCCAACTTCTGGCTGGGCATCATGCTCGCCCTGATTTTCGGGGTGACGCTGCGCTGGCTGCCCGTCTCCGGGTATGAGGGTGCCGCGTCCCTCATCCTGCCCAGCTTGACCCTGGGCCTGATCCTGACCTCCACGACGGTCCGCCTGCTGCGCGCCGCGCTGCTTGACGTGCTGGGCAGCCAGTACGTGACCGTGGCGCGCAGCAAGGGCCTGAGCGAGCGGACCGTGCTGTACAAGCACGCCCTGCGCAACACCGCGATCCCCATCGTCACCTACATCGGCCTGCAATTCGGCGGACTGATCGGCGGGGTGGTGATCGTCGAGCAGGTGTTCGCCTGGCCGGGGCTGGGTTCCCTCGCTCTGCACGCCATCTCGAACCGGGATTATCCGGTGCTTCAGGGCACAGTCACCGTCCTCGCCATCCTCGTTGTGCTGGTGAACCTCCTGGTCGACCTGTCCTACGGGCTCTTCGATCCTCGCGTGCGCCTGGAGTGACATGACTGACCTTGCCCCTGCCACCCCACCCACCCGGACCCGGAAGGCCTTCCGGCAGTGGACGCCCGACCTGGTGATCGGCCTTGTGCTCACGGGCGGTGTCCTGGCCGCTGTCCTTTTCGCGCATCTCCTGTTCCCGGCGGGCACAGACACGATGGATCTCACAGCGCGGTTAAGCCCTCCCACCTTCTCAGGCACGCATCCTCTTGGCACTGACCCGATCGGCCGGGACGTTCTGGCGCGGGTGGTGTACGGCGGGCGCATCTCCCTGCTGGTCGGCATCGTGTCGGTCTCACTCTCGGCCGTCATCGGCATCCTGCTCGGCCTGTTCGCGGGGTTCTACCGCGGACGGCTGGACGCGTTCCTGATGCGGCTCGCGGACATTCAGCTGGCGTTTCCATTCATTCTGCTGGCCATGACGGTGATTGCCATTCTTGGCCCCGGCCTGTGGAAACTGATTGCCGTCATGGTGGCATCCCAGTGGGCCCAGTACACCCGGCTGGTGCGCGGACAGGTCCTGGCCTTACGGGAGCGGGAGTACGTTCAAGCTGCCAACGCCCTGGGCGCCAGCAACAGCCGTCTGATCTTCCGCCATATCGTGCCCAATGCCCTTGGCCCGGTCATTGTGCTGGCCACCCTGAACATCGCCAACAACATTCTCCTGGAATCCGGGCTGACCTTCCTCGGCCTGGGGGTAGACCCGCAGGTGCCCTCGTGGGGCGGGATGCTGGCCGATGGCCGCACCTACCTGCAGAGCGCCTGGTGGGTGTCGGTGTTCCCCGGCGTGGCCATCACCCTGACGGTACTCGGGTTCAACCTGCTGGGCGACTGGCTCCGCGATCATCTCGACCCTCAAGGCAGGCACACATGACGATGTCAGGTTCCCCCGCTGAATCCCCTGCGCCGCCCGAACAGCCTGCCCACCAGCGTGGCCGCCCGGGAAGAACCGGCGTGGCGCACACCTGGGAGCAGCACTTCCCCTGGGAGGGACACCGGTTGCTCGCGCAGCTCGCCTCCCTTGACCTGGGTGCGTCGGCGCATCACGTCCTGGCGTACGTGTCCGAATCTCTGGAGAGCCGCACGGCGCTGCGGAAGCTCGTCCTGCAGCAGGGTGGTCCAGGACGCACGGCGCGGATCCGCAGCGCCTACAAAACCGCCTACTTCTGGATGACGGAAGAAGTCCAGCCGCTCTGGCGCCGGGCTCAGGCCGACCGAATCACCTTGACCTACCCGGTCCTGTCCGAGGCGCCGTTTGGCCGCTTCCTGCAAGAAGCGTACCCACTCGCGGCCGTCTTCGAACGGGCCAGGCTCAAGGCCGAGTTTCTCCCGGGGCCGACTGGTCAGCCCTACTACCACGCGACGTTGTGGCGAGGTGAGCAGGAACTCTGGTCCGGCCGCTGCTTCACACCCCTGGCCCAGCGGCAGGCCCCGGACGGACGTTCCGTGCTGAGCCCGACGGGGTGGCTCACCGTCCGGGCCGGTTCAACCGAGCTGTCTGATCAGCGGTTGCCGACCGACGGCGAGGCCTTCTGGGACTGGTATGTGGAGACGGTGCTACCGACCGTCCTTGGTCTCGCAGACCGCAGGGCCGACGGGCTCGTCTTCAAGAACCTGGCGGTCACCCTGCAACTGTCCGAACCGGACCTGGCGCTCGATGTGCTTGACGAGCGGATCAGCATGACTGAAGCGCTGACCGAAGAGGTGTACTTTGGGACCGTGGACGCCCTCAAGCGTCACGCCTCGATGCCGGCCGGCACCCGGACCCTGACGCCTGGCCGGATCGTCCCGGTGGCTCATGCGGTTTCCGGTCAGGACGGGTGGGCACGGGTCATCCTGACCGAGTGGGCCAGACCTCCTCAGGCGCACCGTGACGCCCTGGTCAGGCCACCGCCCGGGGGCACCCCCGGGACGGTCCTGCTCGACCGCCCGGCGCCCCCCAGCCGGACCTGGGCGCACGCCCGTGCCCTCGCGGACGAGCACCGTCTGGAATGGCACGTACCGGCACACAGTGTGGACGGCCGCCCTGTCCCGGTGGTCCTGCGCAAGGACGGTGACCGCCCTGGGGGCGTCCTGGTCACTGCCGGCCAGCACGCCAACGAAGCCACCGGTCCCGTGGCGGCCCTCAACTTTCTGCCCCAGCTGGTGGAGACGTCCCTGAACTTCGCGCTGCTTCCACTGGAAAACCCGGACGGGGCTTTGCTGCACCAGGCGTTGATTCAGGTGGCGCCCGACCATATGCATCACGCCGCCCGCTACACGTCACTGGGAGACGACCTGGAGTGGCGCCTGCGGCAGGGCGACCGCCGCTGGGAAGCCGGGGCACGCGCCTGGGCTCAGGATCAGGTCGGCGCCGGCCTGCACCTCAACCTGCACGGGTATCCTGCGCACGAGTGGGTCCGGCCGTACAGCGGCTACGCCCCCCACGGGTTTGAATCCTGGGCGTTGCCCGCTGGTTTCGTCACGATTGTCTGGTACTGGCCAGGCCACGCTGAAGCGGCTCGGCGCTTGGCCGAAGCGATCGCGCTCGACCTCCAGGCGGTCGCTGGGGTGGTGCAGCACACACAAGCGGCGTTGCGGGCCAGTACAGCGCACGTCCTGACGCCTCACTATGAGGTGATTGGTGGCCTTCCCTTCATTCTGACCGAGCAACCAGCGGCGCTGTGCCCCCTGACAGTCATCACGGAAGCGCCGGACGAAACCGTCTACGGTGCCCGGTTCGAATTGTGGATCCAGGCGCACCTGAGCGTTTGCAAGGCGGCGGTCACGCATTTTCAGCACGGTCTCCACGGCACGTTCAACGAGCCTGCGCCTGACGGATCAGCGCGCCCGGAATAGGCTCGAGGTCCGTCCCTGCGCCCTTCTTTGGCATCCGGGGCGCAGCGCTGCAGCCTTGAGGGGGCTCACGTGCCTTGAGTGTCCGGGCCGGCAGAGCACGCTGGAACAGTGGCGTGGCGGCCCAGTCGGGTGCCACGCCAAGAGGCTTCATTCAGAAGCAGATTGAGGTTGATCGTGAAGAACGACGTCAGTGCGCGGTCCCGCACGCCCCGGGACGGTTGGTGCCCCGTGGAACACGGTCGGTTGTGGTACCGCATTCATCCTGGTCCTGAAGCTCGTCCCGCAGTAATTGTTCTGCATGGGGGTCCGGGATGTCCCAGTGATTACCTGCACCCACTGAGTGCTCTGGCCGACATGGCGACAGTCGTCTTCTACGATCAGCTGGGGTGCGGGCGTTCGACCCGGCAGGTGGCTGAGGCGGCGCTCACGCTGAGTGGATTCGCTGCGGATCTCCAGACGTTGCTCGACCATTTGCAGATCACCTCAATTGTCCTGTTGGGTCACTCATTCGGTGCGCTTCTGGCGCTTGAACACCAGCGTCACCACCCGCACTCTGCCAGTGCGCTGGTGCTGGCCAGCCCTCTGGTGGCCACGCCTGATTGGATGAGCGACATGGCCGCGCTGATCGCCGCCCTGCCGGAGCCTTACCAGACCGACATCTGCAAACCGGCCCATGACCCGGCCTACCAGGCGGCAGAAACCTATTTTTATCGGACCCATTTCTGCAATCTTGACCCCTGGCCTCCATTGTTGCTGGCCGCCGCCGAAGAGATGGCCGTCTCTCCCGCGTATCACCTGATGTGGGGCCCTGCAGAGTTTTCCCAGACTGGGACTCTGGCCGGGGTCGACCGCTCCGGTGTGCTCGAGACGCTCCGTTGCCCCGTGCTCTTCACGTGTGGCAGCCATGACGAAGCCCGGCCTGAGACACTCAAGCGGTACGCCGACAGGGTCACCCATGGACACGTCAGCGTGCTTGACGGGGGCACGCACTGTGTGCATCTTGAGCAGACTGCAGATTTCCTGCACGTCGTCTCGGCGTTTCTCACCCGCCCTGCTGGAGATGACCTTCTTTGAATCGTCAGGTCATGGAAGCAGAGATGAATCACCGCACAGAAGAAAATCTGGGGCGTCCATGAGATCCCTTGCGGCAGTCGTGACCAGGGCTGAGCTCCCAACTGTCATCGAACACCGGGACATTCACAGCAGATGGCCGCTGAGCCGGCCCTGGCCCTCAGAACCACAAGGCGAGACAGGCGGTCAGGATCACGGCCATCAAGTTCCCCCCGGTTCTCGTTGCGCGTTTCGATGGCCTTGACATCCCTGAGACGGGTGCGGCGGGGTCGTGAGGGGGCGTCACTGTCCGCCGGGAACGTGAGCTCCTGCGCGAGGCGGCCGTCCAAACGTCGCGCGGCCGCGCATAGCACGACGGTCAGCAGCGTCAGGCGTTTGCGCCCGTCATGGTGCGCGAAGAGCGCACGGGCCGCCGCAGAGCTCCTCCGGAGAGTCAGAAGACCGCCGCCGAGGTGTGACCCCGGGAGTGCACGGGCCGGTGTGCCTTTGAACTCAGCCCTGCTTCCGCAGCGCGTAGGCTGAGGCATGGCTGACGCAATCGTATCCGTGCAGGTGCGTGCAGACCTCCTGGAGGCGCTGACGGTCCGCGCTCAGGAGCTGGCCTGCACCGTGGAAGCGCTGGTGGTCGGGGTGTTGGAAGCGTACGTGGCCACCCCGACCATGCCGGTGAAGCCCGAAGAGGTGGGCCAGGCAGTCCCGGATGACGTGGCTGCCGCGCCTGACGGGCACGCGCCGGAACCGGTGTCCGAGGAAGACGCGGAAACCATGCTGGTCGCCCTGAGCGGGTTCGTGCTGCCTGCGGACACGGTCCGGCTCACACTGGGGGACGCGCTTGTCACGCAGTTGGGGCTTCCGTCAGGGACGCTGCTGACGGTGGAGGCCGGCGCGCGTCTGGCGGCGGTGACGGGGGTGTGCGAGCGGTTGCAGGGCACGCTGACCGAAGCGGGCGTGAGGCGCTGGTGGACGCGACCGCGGCGCCGCCTGGGGGGAGGTACGCCGCTGGAGCTGCTGGGAGCAGACTGGACGCCGGAATCAGAGGCGTTCCAGCAGGTCAAAACCCTGGCGGACAGTGACGCTGGATTCGCCGCGACCTGAGGCGCCGGGAGCCCACCTGCTTCTCTGGGGCTGCTGGCGGCACGCAATGACAATCCGGGCCGTGTCCACGAGCGGCTGAGCTTCAGAAGAAGCCCTCGTGGACGCACCTCTCCTTCCGGCCGGTCCGTGCGAGGCGGGGGGTGTCCTCACGGGTCGTCCCGCGTTCACGAACCGCCAGGAGCGGTCTGAGGGCCTTTCACAGAGGGCCCATGACGGTCCACGAGGCTCGTGCTTCTCTGTGAAGGACAGGGCGACGCCGCTGGCCATCCGGCGGATGCGGGCCAGCGGGCAGGTCCCGTAGCTTCAGTGCACCCTGCCTGGAAGGCTGCTGCGGCGGTTCAGTCCCGCACATGAGATCCGTGCATGTGCGGCCCCGACCTGTGCTTCCCGTACTACCCGAAAAGGACCTCATGTCTCATCCACGATGAACCCGCGTCAGCGACACCCGGCTGTGCCTTCAGCACGCCCACGCGTTTCCTGCCTCCCTGTTCGCCAATACGCGGGTGCCTCTTGAGGCGCGTGCGGTCAACGAACTCCTGAAGGTCCTCGATATTCAACGCGCCCTTGAGGATTCTGATTTACCGGCCCGCATTGAGCGTGTGGCCGTCACGCCCGACTTTCATAAAGGTGCTGGCATCCCCGTCGGGACCGTCATGCAGACCGGCGGGTTCATCCCTCCCGCAGCGGTCGGCCACGACGTGGGCTGTGGCATGCGCCTGCACCTGACCTCACTGACCCATGATGCGCTCGAACCTCACCTGGACGCCCTGGAACACCAGCTGCGCGCCCTGTTCTTTGAAGGCCGGCGGCAGATCGCCCTGACGGGCGTCCAGCGTCAGGCGGTCCTGCTTGAAGGCGTCAGTGGCCTGCTGCAGGTGCCCGGTCAGGGTGGTCTCTGGGCCGAGTTGCGCCGTCAGGACTGGCAACGCGAACTCGACCACGGCGACCCCGCCGCGCGGCGCCAGGTGCCCCAGCTTTACGGCCTGCGCGACTGGATCGGCGCGCCGCATGACGTGACGTCCGACAGCCAGAGTGGCTCCCTGGGTGGAGGCAACCACTTCGCTGAAATTCAGGTGGTGCACCGGATTCTGGACCCGGTGGCGGCCCACCAGTGGGGACTGAAGAAAGGGATGGTGAGCGTGATGATTCACAGCGGCGCTTTGGGGGTCGGGCACTTCGCCGGCCAGATGGCGCAGCGCCTGGCGCGAGACGCGTGGAGCAAAGGCGCGCCGGCCGGTGCGTTGTGCCCCCTCGTGCACGCTGAGGCGCCGCAGGCGTTCGGAGACGCCCTGAACGTGCTGCAGACCGCGGCTCATTTCGCGGCCGTCAACCGGCTCTGGCTGGCCCTGATGGTCAAGGGCGCGCTGGAGGGGTTGACCCGTGAACTTGACTTTCCCCTGCTCTACGACGCGGCCCATACCTTCATCTGGCCCAGGGAGGACCGCTGGATTCACCGCAAGGGAGCGACCCCGGCCAGGGGCTTCGGCGACCTGCAGAACACCGCGTTCGCCTCTACCGGGGAGCCTGTCCTGGTGCCCGGGTCGATGGGTGCCAGCAGTTTCGTCCTGGCCGGCCGGGAAAACACGGAGGCGCTGTGGAGTGCCAGTCACGGTGCCGGGCGGCAACGCACCCGGGGCGGAGCCATGGACGGGGACGATCAGGCGTTCGCGCAGTTCCTTGAGGACTTCCGTGTCGTGACGCCGCTGGATTGGAAAAGGGCCCGTCAGGACATCCGGCAGCGCAAGCTCGCAGAGCTGAAAGAGGAGGCGCCCTTTGCGTACAAGGAGATCGGTCCGGTCATCGAGACCCTGAACGAGGCCGGGATGGCGCGGTCCGTGGCTGAACTCCGTCCCCTCCTGACCGTCAAGGGCTGACCGGACGTGTGTGCGTTTGCCCCGGTGCACGCCAGCTTCAGTGTGAGGAGCCGTCTGTGGGGCACCAGGGCGTAGCGGCCCTGAGGGCCCACCCTGGCGCCAACAGCCTTCGCGGTCCCCTGCTGGCCTGCTGCTGCACCCTGCCTGACCGTTTGCCGGCCGTGCGCCGGGCGGCGCAGCGGCGGGCGCTGCCGGCGGCCCGGCTGGATCTCGAGGCGAACATGGACGGCGCGTCTACCGCGGCTGGCTGCTGCCTCCTGACGTCCCCGGGTCGCTCTGCCAGGCCCTGGAGGAGCGGGGCTGGACGCTGTGGCTCGCCGGGGCCAGGCCCGAAGAGGGTATTGATCTGAGTAAGTCCGGAGCAGTTTTGTGGAGCAGTTCGCTTGATGCTCCCGCTGGCATGCAGGCGCGTGAACGGCAGGCGCTTGACCCGCCATCGGTGCATCAAGGGGGCTGAGCAGTAGGCTATTTCACCTAACCTCCGAATTCGCGCCGGTCGTGCCCTTGCTGACACCATGCCCGGGTGACCCCAGATCTCGACATCCGACCCTTCCAACTGCACGATGCGGACGTCGTGGCCCAGCTCCATACCGCAAGCGTCCTCGGGCAGTGGACCTACCGTCCGGAGCACTTCCGTGAGAGCACCGATCCAGCGCGCCGGCGCCTGGTCGCCCTGAGAGACAAGGACGTCGTTGCCACGGCGTCACTCGCGCCTTTTGGCGATAGTGCCCCCGACGCCCTCCGCCTGGATCTTGCGGGAGACCCGCAGGCATTCACTCCGCTTTACCTCGCTCTGCTGGCCGTGTGTCCTGTGGGCTACCCACAGTTGCTAGGGGTGACGCGTGAGGACTTCACCGACCTGACCTTCTTCTAGAGGGCCGGATTCCGCAACGCATGGCAGTCCTGGGGCGCGCACCTGGACCTGAGCACCTGGGATTTCGAACGGTTCCGGCCGCTGGAGAAGCGGCTATTCATCCAGGGCTATGAGGTGGAGCAGTGGCAGAACGAGGCCCCAGAGGCGTCGTGGCAGGCTCTGCATGCACTTCACCAGTTGGGTGAGCAGGACGTGCCGCGCAACCCGACCACGTCATCTACTCCGCTGGATCTGCAGGCGTTCCGCGAGGTGGTCAGGCGCGAGGAGGTGGTCTTTGTCGTCCGGCGTGGAGAGGCGCTGGTGGCGCTGACCCGGCTCACACTCCCTCGTGGCAAGGGGCTCCAGGAGGCAGGGGCGGTGTCGAATGACCTGACGACGACGCACGCTGCGCACCGGGCGAGGGGGTTGGCGACCCTGGTGAAGGCACACGCGCTCAGGTGGGCGCAGCACGAAGGGTATGTGCGGGCGGGTACGGGGGGAACGGTGCTCAACCTGCCGATGCTGCGGGTGAACACCAGGTTGGGGTACCGGACGGAGCCGATGTGGGTGACCTGGGAGCGGCGTCTGGATTGAGCGTTAGGCATTGCGGTGTGCCTGCGGGAGCAATCAAGCGAGCCACCCTTCAAAAACGCTCCGGACTTACGCTCGGATCAGTCGCCGCGCTGCTGTGCGCACTGCACTCGCAACCTTCGGGGCTCCCCCAGTGATTGTCAGGGCGGATGTAAAGCGCCGCATGCACGAGGGGCTAAAGGCGTATTGCATCCCCAGCGCGTCCGACGTGGGGGCGGCGACGCAGGTGGTGGGGACTTTCCTGCCCTGCCAGGGTGAGGGCCTTCGGGGCATCGTGGTGCTGCGCGCGTTCGGGCCGTTCGCGGCGCTCACTACACAGTGCAGGAGTAGAAGGCTGCTGACCCGGAAGAACCGGCTGTTCTTCGTTGATCGATGGGTGGGCTCGACGGGGAGGAAGGCAACTTTGCGGACGCCGCGCTGCCACCTGAGCCTCCCTGAGGAGACCGGCCAGCAGGTTGACCGCCGGCTGTTCACAATGGCGATCGCTCAGCGTGAGGGCAGCGAGTGGCGGAGCGTGAATCTCGGTGACGACCAGGTGGCCGGACCGCCGGAGCGGGCCGAGGGGTCAGGCGCTTCGGTGACGCGCTCGCGGCTCGCCGGGCCGTGACTCCGGTTCTCCCCAGGGAGGCACAGCCCCTGAGGAGGACCGCGCGGGGTTGTGGCGGCGCTTCGGGTCAGCCAGGCGGACACCTGCTGAACGTGCAGGTCGACCGCAGCGATGTTCCACGCATCGTCCTCCCTCCGGTGATACCGACTTTTGCTGGGCAGGCATGCACGCCTGAGGGTGCCGTTCATGCCCGTGCGCTTCGTCAGCCCAGAGGGGCGGGCAATCACCAGCCGGACATTGGTGCGGGGGACAGGCACCGGTGCGGTCCCCGTCCGCGGATGCATTGCCGCCCGAGCGGCCTGTGGTCGTCGCGTCAACTGGGCATGGTCCTTGAAGAAGACCGGGAAACTGAGGTCGTCAAAGGGGTCATCCACGGAGGCGTGAGGAATGACGTGGCGCCGGGGGTGCTGCACACGGACAAGCGGTGGAGCGGTGGTGATCCCTCCCCACAGGCCACGACGCCTTCTGAGGAGGGTGAATGAGGAGGACGCTTCTCGCCCTCAATCTCGTTCACCTCTGCCCATTAACCCTGTACGCTGCCCAGCGGCACTCCTTATGCTCGGTGACGTGATTCACAAGACCCGCTCCCCCTCTTTCCCGACGGCCTACCTCCACTACCTGTTCAACCGCGCGGATCCGCAGGAGGAATGGCATTTCGAGCAGTCTGGCCTCCACGGGCGTGTCGTCAATGGCTGGCGCTCGGGCCTGTCGTTGTTTGTGGGCGAGGAGTGCCTCGCCTCGACGAACCGCATGGTGGCCGTGGGAGGCCCACCTCCCCTCCTCACGGCGGAGGTGACGGACGCCAACGGCCAGCGGCGCAAGATCGAGGTCTTTGCCCGGGCGATCTTCACCGTCAAAATCAGGATCGTCGTGGATGGTCGCCCGCTCCACCGGAGGTACGTGTAGGCAGCCATGCCCAACCCCTCCATAGCACGTGGGTGGAGTCGTTCCTGAACGTTTCGGTCATTCGGGGCAAGCCGTGACCGAGCCAAACCGCAGGTTGAATGCTGGCCCTGTACCCCCAACGGGTCCACGCGGGGCTTGAAACACCCTGTCAGACACGTTGGAACAATCCGCGTCTCCTGACGTTCCATCCACACGCAACCGCTGCTTGACCGCGCTCTTTCCAGCGCGCCGGAGGTTCAACCATGACGGTGGAGTGGAAAGACAAGCCAGGGATCGCGCTCCTTGTGGACGTGCCCCACAGGCTCAGTGCCCTCATCAGCCGGGACGGAGGGGCGCCCGGGGTGTCCGGGCGAGACGATGCTCAGGCCTCCTCTCGTTTTCAGGAGGCACTCGAACGTGCCACGCCTGTGGCGTCGCGCAAAGCACGTGGTTGGATCCTTTGGGCGCTGCGGACGGCAAAGCAGTTTAGCTACGACGAGAACCGCGCCGCCGCTCAGCTCTGGTATGCCCTGCTCAGAGGCGAACATCCTGAAGTGTGGCGACACCTCAGTGCCCGGACCGTGTGGTCGGGTGTGCTGGATGGACCCGCATTCGCAGCCCTTGCCGGGCCCATCGGGACCGCCCTTGAGACCATAACGCTCACTGAGGTGCTCGGCGTTCAGCCTGATCTTCGGCCATTCCAGGAGACCATTCAGGCGCTCGTCGCAGACCAGCCCAGTCCCGACCTGGCGGCCGTCCGGCTTCAAGCCTGGCTTCAGCCCCGCCACCAGGCGTTCCGGGACCATCACCTGGCGCTGTCCCTTCTGAAGGTCGCTACCGTGCATGAGGAAGCCCGCGTCTTTCTGGGCAATCCCAACGCGCTCCTGTACACCGCCATGCTGGATGTTCTGGAGAAGCACGAGGCTGAGGTCAGGACGCTCAGGCGGTACCTGAGCGGGGAGGGGCAGGTGCGGATCTGGACGCGCAAGACTCGCGCGCTTGAAGCGCTCCTCCCGTATCTGGCGAAATTGTTTGAGGGGCAGCGGACCTATACCGAAGCGGAGGTGACGCACGTGTTGCAGCCCTGGTTGGCGGCTGGCGACGTCGCAGAAGTCCGGCGCACCCTGATTGAGTACCGCTGGCTGGCGAGAACGCCCAATGGCGCCGCGTACTGGCGGGTGGACCGGGAGGCCCGTCCCGGTGCCAGCTGGTGACGTGTGTCGTGAGGAAGTGACGCGCTGAAATCACCTCGCGACCGGGCGTGCGCCCCGCGGTCCAGGCCATGGGCCCAAAGCTTGACTGCAAGGAAGTGTCCCGCCTTCCCCTGGTTGCCCTCCTGACTCCGTTTCAACGCATAACCTGAGAAACGGCGGGGTCATCAGGCTGTCGCCGGGGCGCGCGGTGCAGGTGTGCCGCTTGAACCCAGATACGGGCCGCCCACGCATGCACCCATGCCGGGCGCCTCTGCGGGTGTCCCTCAGCGCGCGCTTGAAGGGCCGCACCGGGCACGGCTCAAGACGTCGATGCCACATGCGTCCCCCGGTGTTCAAGAGCCGCTCTCCACCGATCGGGTCTGCGCCTGTGGTGCTCAGAGCAGACATTGAGCTTCAGAAACCGCTGCCGGCAGCTGAAGGGCGGCACAAGGTGAACCCCCAGACGCTGGGCCGGGGCCATCTGTTCAGCCTGGGAATGCATTTCGGTCGCACGGTCAATTTGGCTGCACGCCGGGGGCGTAGCGGCGGCTGACGCGGGTAACGGCGGCAGGGAACGGCAGGCGGGACGCCCACCCGGCAGGGGTCACTGACCGGGGTGTGCGGGTCAGGTCCGCCTGTTCACGGTGAAGGGACATGCAGTGAGTCCGGCGGACAGCGCGTCCCGGAGAGCCTCGTGGAGGAAGGCGCGGTGGTGCAGGCCACGAGCCTGACGGGCGCGTCCCTGTGAACGTGTCCGCCGAACACGACGTCCGCCGCCAGGCAGGTGGCGTGCGCTTACCCGCTGGCATGCGGCGGCGCTGCGGGCGGTTCAGCCGGGCGATCGCCACGGCTGCTCTGCACGCGTGCGGTCAGCGCCGCTCCGGGGTCCGGCTCTGTTCCATCCTCTCCCTCCACCGGTCCAGGACGGGGTGCGCGCACCGCCAGCAGCAGCAGGGCCAGGCCTGTGACCAGAACGGCGAGGCCACTGGCGGCCCGTGCGTTGCCGTACAGGGCCGCGTCCAGCACGGCCGCCTTGGCGCCTGCCGCGGCCCCGATGCCCACGCCCATGTCCCAGAGCGGGCGGGCGCCGCCGCGGCCGACGCCGCCCCAGCGCCACGCGCCGAGGGCGACCAGCACCCCGGTGCCCAGGGCGCCGAGGCTGCCCAGCGTCGCGAGGGGGCCGTCCAGACGGGCGGCGAGGGCAAGCGGGAACCAGGCCCACACGGTGAGTGAGGCCAGGGCCAGCCCAGCAGCGATCACGGGCGCCCGCAGGATCCGGGCAGGCATGACCGGCAGGGTGGCCAGTGCGGCGCGCTGGGTCCAGCGGACCCACAGGGAACGGCCGGTCGGGGTGTGCAGGAGCCCCCACACGCCCAGCACGCTCCACGCGGCGACCGGCAGCCAGGTCAGCGGACGTGTGGACCTCACCTCTGGCCGCCCCGCGTGGGCCGGCCAGAGGTGGTTGACCACCAGGTCGGTGGAGTCGGCGCTGACCAGCAGGGCGGCTGTGGCCAGCGCCAGGCTCGAGAGCAGGGGTCCGCGGCGCAGTCCGCTGAGGTGGGTGCCGGCAGCCATGACGGCCAGCGCGAGGGCGGCGCCGGACCCGGCGCTGGCCCCAGCGACGTCCGTCATGCTGATAAGGAGCAGCGTGGTGGCGGCCCAGGCGGCATGCTGGGCGAGGGGCGCCAGTGGCGGCAATGCCGCACGAAGCGGAGCGTCTGTTTCCCCTGGAGTGGGGCTCTGGGGTCCTGGCCCACCGACCGGTGCCGGGGAGGGGTCGGCACGGGAGGCGAGGAGGGCCAGGACGCTGCCGAGCAGCGCGGCCACGAGCAGGCCCGCGCCGGCAGGGTCGCCGGTCCGGCCGTCCGTCAGGCTGGTCACGGCGCTCGCGACTGCGCCGGCCGTGGCCGTGACCTGCAACCCCGCCCGCAGGGGCGTGAAGGCGGTGCCCGGGCCTGATGCGGCGGGCCCGGGCCTCCGGGACATGACCCACAGCAGCGCGCCCGGGAGCAGCGTGGCGGCCGCGGCCTCAAGCGGCCCAGCCACACTCATCAGCGCCGCGGCCGCGCCGGTGACCAGAGACAGCAGGGCCGCCTCGGCGCGCCACCCGGCGAGGCTGACCCGCAGGGCCAGCAGCCAGCCGCCCGTCAGGGCCGCGGCGGTCAGCCACGCCACGGGGCGGGTGGGCGCTTCGCCCGCCACGGCAACGCCCACCGCAGCGAGCAGGCTCAGGCCCGTGAGTCCCGCGCCGAGCCGGACCCAGGTGCGGCTGTGAGCAGCCAGGCCCACGCTGGCCAGCGCTGCGCCGAGCCCCGCGTACGCCAGCGGGCGGGTCCGGGCGCCCAGCACCCCGGTGAGGGCGGCGCCGACCAGGGCAGTGGTCCCGGCGGTCGCTGCGCCCGCGAGGGTGCCCGCCAGGGCGGCGCTCGCCGGCCGCCCCGCGCGCGTCGCCTGCCGCTGGGTTCGCCAGGCCAGGGCGGCCAGCAGGGCAGTGACCCCGGCCAGGCTCAGCGTGGCGGCCAGCGCCTGAGGCAGGCGCTCGTAGACCCCCGGCCCCAGCGCCGCGGTGGCGCTCACGGCCGGCGCGGCGGCGCACAGGGCCGCGGCGGTGCCGAGCTCCAGGTACGGGGGGCGCCCACCCCCCTCCCGCTGGGGGAGGCGCGGGGCGCGGCGCAGAAGGTTCGCCGCGGTCGCCAGGGCCAGAACGCTGCCGGCCGCCCACACCCAGGGCCCCCGCCGGCGAGGTGCAGGTCGCGAATCAGGGTGCCCGGTCCGGCGGCATGGCTGAGGGCCGCGAGCACGTGTCCGGCCGGGAGGGCGGCGGCCGCCAGGACAGTCAGGACGAGGCTGGCCTCGCGGGTGAGGCCGGCCGGTCCGCCGTCCTCGGCGCGGCGCCGGGCGGGCAGCAGGCCGATCAGGGGCGCAACGGCCAGCGCCGGGATCAGGCCGGCAAGTCCCATGGCCAGGGGTGACCAGACCCCCAGGTCGTCGGTGAGCATCCAGGTGGCCACGGCTGCCCCGGCCGTGGCCATCGCCGCGAGCAGCGGTTCGCCCGCCTGCACGCTGCGCTGGGCCATCACCGCGGACAACGCCAGCAGACCGGCCATCACGACGGCCGGTCCGGCGTCCCCGAGCGGCTGGGCGAGGCCGCCCAGGCCCAGGGCGGCGGCGGCGTACGCGAGGCCCCGCAGGGCGCCGGCGACAGGTTGCGGCACCCCACGCGCGGTCAGCCACAGCAGTGCAGCGAACCCGTACACCGCCGCCAGCGTCGTCCAGCCGGGCAGGCCGAGCGCCCGGAGGGTCCAGGCGAGGCCGGCGATCACGAGGCCGCCGCCGATCACGCTCATTCGCGCGCGGCTGTACTCGGGCGCGCCAAGGTCGATGTCCGGCATCCACGTCCGGACACGGGCGGGCCGAGGTTGACGGCCGTCATGTCCGGCGGCGGTGGGCAGTTCCGGCGCCGCCCCGGGAAACGCGCCCTGAACCGGTGGGGTAAGCACCGGCAGATCCTCGGGCCAGACGGGCCGGGGACGTTCGGGGAGGCTGGGGGCATGGGCCGCCTGGGGCGCGGTGGGGGTTCGGGCTCCGGCCTGCGGCGGTTCTGTGGGCGCGTCGGGCCCTGTTGCGAGGCCCTGCGGCGCTGGCTGAAGGGCGGCCAGGTGCCGCAGGGCCTCGTCGAGTTTGCGCTCCAGGCGGGCCGCGCGGTGCAGCACAATGACCAGCAGCGCGCCCAGCAGCAAGTCGAAGAGCAGGGGCATGCGGGCAGCATAGTGGAGCCCCGCCGGGCGCGCCGGCTCACCTGACCAGCAGCCCACGTCCGGGAAGGCCGGGACGACCCGGCCTGGGGTGCCTCCGGGCGCATGCGGAGCACGCACCGGCGGGGAGCCTCCCAGGGGATTGCGCCGATGCTCCCCACAACGGGCCCGACCTGCCACCCCTGAACGTCTGCAAGCCCAGCGCGCGCGGAGGAACTCGCCCCTCTTCCGCCTGAGGGGAGAGAGCAGGCCACCGCCTGTGCCAGGGATGTCCGTCGGGGGAGCGCCGGGCTGAAGTCGGCGGTGTGCGCTGGCTCAAAGGTGGCCACCACGGGGCCCAGCGGGGTGGCCACCCGGTCAGTCCGGTGGAGCGGACGCTCCAGGAAAGTGCGGCTGGCGCTGCGAAGGCCGGGCCTCCTGGCGAGCTTCGCAGCTGGGCCTCCTCAGCAATCACGAGGCGCAAGCCGATACTGTGCGCCGCCGGGGTGCCGCCCTGGGGTGAGACCCCCTGCGCGGAGCCCTCCCGGTCTCGGCCCGGTCTCGTTGGGCCCTGGTGGATAACGCGCCAGGGAGGTCCAGCAGGTCCTGCCGCGGCTCAGGTGGAGCGCACCGCCGCGGACACTGCCCAGAGAGACGGGTGTGGAAGCATGGACATCGCGGCGCTGGTCGACGGCGTGGGCCGGACATTGACGGCCGCCGGGCGACTGGGCCGTCTCTCCGTCCAGGTGGCACTCACCAGGTGCGGTAGAAGGTGATCTTGATCTGGTAGGTGTTGTCTGCCGCGCGCATCGGCAGGTCCCGGTATGGGTACGAGACCGCGCCGGGGTTGTCGCGGAAGTACCGGGCGATGGCGGAGACGTTGATGTTCTCGCTCACGCTGCCGAGGAAATCGTTGCCATTGCCGATGGTCGCGTCGTAATCCGTGAAGGACGCCTCGAACTTCGCGTACTGGTCGGTGGTCATGTCGGCGTCCAGCGTGAACGGTGAGGCGCCGCGGTTGTAGATGTACCGGGAGTCTTCCGGGTAGAAGTACGCGGTGGTGCCCTTGTTCAGCTCGTAGGGGTCCTCAGTGCCGCGCCGCCAGAGCTGGGTGCCGTTCACGTGCATGGTGCCGTACACGTCGTCGTACGTGTTGTCGTCGGTGTCCTGCGCGTACACCTGCACCTTCAGGTACAGCTTCATGCTGGCGAGATTGCAGGTGGTTTCGGCGTACTCGCCAGCCCGCAGGTCGGCGGCCTTGGTGCCGTCCGCGAGGTTGATCACTGTGAAGCTGATCGGCTGGAAGGTGGTGGGGTTGGTGGTCTTCGCGAAGTAGCTGGCCAGCTGCTGCGTGCGGATCAGGGAGATCACGGCGTCTTCATCGCCGCCGACGGCGTACACGTCGAAAGTGGAGTCCGCGAGGACTTTGCTGGTGTTCACTTTCAGGCTGGCGTCCCCGCCGGCCACGGCGCCCTCGTACGCGGCTTTCAGGGCGAACTGCATTTCGGCCGCGGAGTAGTTGCTTTCCATGCTGACGAACAGGAGCCGGCCGTACGTGATGGAGTTGACCAGCACGGGCGGGTTGCCTGGACCCCACTGCCGGGTCTTCTCGAGTTCCGCCGCGCCTTCCACGCTCAGGTCACGGAACAGCCCCGCGGCGGGCACGCTGTTCAGCGCGACGTTCTCCGTGA
The DNA here is from genome assembly GCF_020229735.1 of Deinococcus taeanensis. Lineage (NCBI taxonomy): Bacteria > Thermotogati > Deinococcota > Deinococci > Deinococcales > Deinococcaceae > Deinococcus > Deinococcus taeanensis. The sequence continues at coordinate 104,402 of NZ_CP083457.1, forward strand.
ACGCTTCCTGCATGAACACAGCCGTCACGCGGTTGCGGGCGGTGGTGGTGCTCGACTGGAACTCACCGGACACCCGGGCGGTGAGGTAATGGGCGTTCAGGCCAAGCTTCAGGGCGCTGGTCTCGAAGGATTTCTCCTCGGTGATCTTGTAGGACACCGTGGAGCCCAGAGCGGTGCCCTGCATGCCCTGCCGGATGTTGGCGAGGGCCACGTTGTACGCCGACTGGTTGGGCTGGATGGTCTGTGAGGCGAGGGCCACCGGCGCAGCGGACGTGATCTGCAGCGGCGTGCGCTTGTCTTCGGGGACGTACGCCGCCCGCAGGCCGCCGATGCCGTCTTTGAGTGACTTTGCCTGCAGCAGGGAGCCCAGCCACAGCTTGTCCTGGTCGTATCCGGACGCGGCGAACCGTTCCGGGGCGGACTGCATGCTCACCTTCCGGGTGGTGCAGGCGAGCGGATCGCCGCCTGACCCGGGGACGGCGCTGGTGCCGGCGAAGACGGGTTCCCCGTTGGTCGGGCCGGTGGGCCTGGTGAGGGGGCTGCTGCGCTGCAGGTTCCGGAAGTACGTAACGAGGTCGGCCGGGAGGATCACGCCAGGGCGCACCTGGGGCGGCTGGACGCCGGGGTTGGGCACGACCGGTACGGTGGGCACGCCCGGCCGGACCGGGTTCACCGGTTGAATGGGGACGGGTCCCTGGGCGAGGGCGGTGGAGCACAGCAGGGTGAGGGTCAGGGCGCGGCGTACGTTCATGACGGAACCTCCTGGACGTGCAGTGGGCGGGGGCCGTGGCTGGCCCGTGGCGCGTGCAGGACGGGGGCTACCCTGCGCTCAGAGGAGTTCGCCTGCCTGCCGGGCCTTGCGGCGGTCGCGCACGACCTGTTCGAGGTACCCGAATGCCCCCAGCAGGGAAGCGAACTGGTGCGTGCTGAGGTCGGCGTGGTCCTGTACCAGCACGTGGTCGCGCCGCACGGCGACGGTAAACCGGTCGAGGGTGAGGTCGGGGGGACTGCCCGGGTCACTCATACCCGGAGGGTAGGCGGCGCGGCGTTGCGGGGCCGTTACACGCGGGGGTGAATGTCACTAGAGTAAGTCATGCAGCTGTGCCTGACCCGAGCGCCCAGGCCGGGGGAGCCGACCGCCCCCCTGCTTCTGGGGGTCCTTGCCCTGCAGGGCCCGGTCTCGCGGGCCGCCCTGGCAGACCTGCTCTGGCCGGACTCCCCGCACGCCCGGTCGAACCTGCGGGTGGAACTGCACCGCTTGAAACGGGGGGCGTTCGCCGGGCACGTCGACGCGGACCCGGACCGGCTGGCGCTGTGCAGCGCCGTTCAGGTGGACGTGCACGAGGCCCGGGCACGGGCGCTTGCCGGGGACTTTGTGGGCGCCGTGGAGCGGGTGGGTGCGGCGCTGCTGCCGTGGGTGACGGGCAGCGTCCCGGCCGAGGAGTGGCTCGGCAGGGAGCGCGCCCGCTGGGAGGCGGAGTACCTGCGCTGGCTGGGCGAGGCGTTAAGCCTGGCCGAGCGGCAGGGGCAGCACGCGCAGGCGCGCGCGCTGGCGGAGGCGTGGCTGACCGTGGATCCCCTCTCGGAGGACGCCCACGCCCGGGCGCTCCGCGCGTGCGTGCTGCTGGGGGACGCCAGCGCGGCGCGGCGCGCGTACCGCGGGTGTGAACGCATGACCCGCGCCGAGTTCGGGCGTGCGCCCCGGCCCGACACCCGCGCGTGGCTGTCGCAACTCACGGACGCGGGTGCGGCGCCTGTCCCGGCGGCCCTGCCGAGGCTGCCGCTGGTCGGCCGGGAGCAACTGTTCCGGGACCTGCTGCGCCCGGGCGCGTGGCTGCTGCTCGGCGACCCGGGGGTGGGCAAGACGCGCCTGGCCGTGGAGGTCGCCCGGCAGCTGGGCGCCTCGCTGCTGGTGTCCGGCGCCATGACCGGCGCGCCGCTCGCGGCCCTGCTGCTTACCCTGGAGGAAGTCGGGGAGGTGGCGTACGGCGCGGCCGCCCGGCGGGCCCTGGCACAGCTGCGGCGGGAACAGGAGGAACCGGACTTCACCCCGTCGGTGCGTGAAGCGTTGTACGCCGGGCTCGCGCAGGCCCTCCAGGACGCCCTGGCGGGACGGAACGTCCTGCTGGTCGACGATCTGCATGACCTGGACCCGGCCACGCTGGAGGTGCTGGGACGGTTCCTGCACCTCAACGCGCAGCGCCCGCCCGCGCAGCAGGTCAAGGTCGTGGCGACGGCCCGCACGTTCGAACTGCAGCGCGGCCGTGCGGGGGCCTGGGTGGCTGAGCAGCGCGCCCGGGGCACCCTGCACCGCGCGGAGGTGCCGCCTCTGGGGCAGATCGACATTCTGAACCTGGTGCACTTCCTCAGCCGTCAGGGGCAGGGGGGCGCGCAGTTCGCCGCGCGGCTGCACGAATGCTCGGGCGGCAATCCGCTGTTCTTCCAGGAGATCCTGCGGGCCCTGCTGGCCAGCGGCGACCTGGCCCGCACAGACGGGAACGCCTGGCTGGTGCGGTTCGACGCGGACGGCGGGTACGGGCACCTCGCGGCGCCCAGCAGCGTGTCCGAGGCGGTTCTGGCCCGGGCGGCCCTGCTGCCTGGCCCCGCCCGGCACTGCCTGAACGTGCTGTGCCTGCAGACCCGGCCGATTTCCGCCGCGGCATTGGCCGGCGCGAGTCACCTCAGTGAGTGGGCGGTGCTGCAGCACACCGCGCTGCTCAAGGCGAGCGGCTTCGCCCATGAAATTGCCGGCGGGTACGTTCTGCGGCACAACCTGCAGCGTCAGGCGCTGCGCGGCGCGCTGTCCGAGCAGGAGGCGCAGGTGCTGCACGCCGAACTCGCCGCGGCGCTGCATGCCACGGGCGCGCCCCTGCAGGACGTGGCCCTGTGCTACGAGGCCGGGGGCCGCGCCCGTCAGGCCGCGCAGGCGTGGGTGAAGGTCGCAGAGGCGGCCCGCAGCGCGCTGGCCCCCGCCGAAGCGACCCGGGCTTTCGAGCGCGCCCTGACGCTCGGTCTGGACGACCCGCAGGACTGGACAGTCATGACGGCCCTGTACGATCTGCACGTGATGAGCGGGGGGGCCGCCGACGCCCGCGGCGTGCTTCCGCGCCTGCGCGCCCGGGTGGGCGGCAGCCTGCACCGGCAGGCCGAACTGAACCTGCGCGAAGCGCAGCTGCACCTCATGGACGCCGCCTACCCGGACACCCTGGCCCTGACGGAGGGTGTGCTTGACCTGCCGGAGATCACGCCGTCCCTGCGGGCCCGGGCGCTGCACCTGCGGGGCATGGCGCGGGTCAAAGTCGGGCAGTTCGACCTTGCGCGCGCCGACCTGCTCGCCGCGCGCGAGGTTGATCCCCTCGACCACACCCGCCGGGCCTTCGAAGCGTCACTCACGCTCGTGAGCCTCGCCATCGCCCGCGGCGCGCACGCCGACGGGCTGGCCGAGAGCGAGCACCTGCGCCGCGTGGCGACCGTCCTGGGCGGCCCGGAACGGCTCCTCCAGACGGAGCATGCCTGCGGTACGCTGGCGGCCGTGATGGGTGACGAGACCCGCGCCCGCACCCACCTGGAAGCGGCGGCGCACCTTGCCGAGCAGCACCACCTCGACGCGCTGGGCGCCCCGGCCCGCGCGAACCTGGCAGGCCTGATGCTCGCCTCGAGCGGGTACACCCGGGCCCTGGCTCTGTACGAGGCGGCCATGCCCTACCTGCCGCCGCAGGCCCAGCCGGCCGCGCAGGCGAACATGGGCACGGCCCTCGTGCTCGCCGGAGAGCTCGGGCGCGGCCTGCACCTGCTTGAAAGCGCCGTGGCCACCGCCCGGGACCGGGGAGAAGTGGCCGTCGCGGCGCGGCGCCAGCTGCGCCTCACTGAGGCCCGGTTGCGCTGCGGGCACCTCCCCACGCTGGAGGAGCTCGGGCAGCTGCAGCGGGAGATCGTCACTCTGGGCCTGGACGACCTGCACCACCAGCTCACCTGCGTGCGCGTGGAGGCCGGGCTGCTGCGCTGCGGCGCACCGGGTGAGGCGCACCTGGACGCCCTGACGCCCAACGATGACGAACGCGAACGCCACGCCTGGGTGGTCGGCCTGGGCCGGCTGCTGGCCGGGGATCACCAGGGCGTCCAGGACCTGCTGAACGAACCGCTGCCGAGCACGCGTCTGGCCGCGCTGCTGACCGCCGTGACGCCTGGAAGGACCCATCCACCCCGCGTGACGATCGAGGAAGAGGTGCCCGCCCTGGACGCCCTGCTGCTCGCCCACGTCCGCGCCTCCCAGGGCGACCCGCACGCGCAGCTCGACCGGGACGCGCGGCTCGGGCGCCTCACCGCGGCCTGGCCTGGGCAGGGCGGCGCGCTGGAGCGCCTCCTGAGCCGGATCCCGGTGCTCCCGCCCGGCCCGGCCCGCTGACGTCCGGGGCTGCAACGCCCCTGCAACGCCAGGCCGCGTACCCTCCAGGAAATCCTGAGCGGCGCCTCCCGCCGCCCCCCGGAGGTCACCTCATGAAACGGACAACGGCGCTGCTCTCTGCCCTGCTTGTCGGCCAGGCGCTGGCCGCCCAGGTCACCCTCACCCTCAACGGCCAACCCACCACGCTGACCACCACCGTCATCGGCGGCAAAACCTACGTGCTCCTCGATGACCTCAAACGCGCCCTGACCGGCGCAGGCGGCACAAACCAGAAGGCCAGCGTTGAGGGGTGCGTCAACGAGTGGCTGTTTAACGGCATCGTCCGCATGCGCGTGACCAAAGTCGAAGTCACCTACCAGGACAAAGGCAGCGCCTACCCCGGGTACGCGGTCACCGCGGAATTCAAGAACGGCGTCAACCAGACCATCCAGCTTGATCAGGCGGGCCTGTCGTACGACAACGCCGCCGCGGTCAGCTTCGCCAGCGGCGACAGCTGGAGTGACGGGCGCGGCGGCGGCTGGCAGGACAAGACCATGGCCAGGCTTCAGCAGGGCGGCGGTACCGTCTACACCTTCCGCCTGTACTCCGAGCAGCAGGTGCCCAGCGGTCAGGCGCTGCCCGCCCCCGTGAAGTTCCTGCTGGAAGTCAAACCGACCGTCAGTCCTGCCCTGAAAGCCCGCTTTACCGTGCCCGACCCCAGTTTCCGCGTGAATCTCACCTGCCGGAAGTGACCAGGTTGAGGACACCATACGGACTGCCCTGGCTGCCCACGGCGTGACAGAGCCCCGACCCTCCAGTCACACCCTCCGCCGCCTGCCGGTTAGCTCCCGCTGGGGCATCCAAAGGGGCCGTCAGAGGTGAAGCCCAGGGGGGCCCCCCTCCACAGCCGCCCTGCTTGAGGGCCGCCGGTCGTCGTCCTATTGATCGCGGCACCGGTGTGCACGAAGGTTGGTGCCCCCGATCGCTTCCTCACAGCTGCGGCGACCTCGGAGGGGGGTGGTCGCTAGAGATGATGCCAACTTACGCCGTTATGAACAGGTTCAAGGGGGCGGTAGGGTCTGCTCCGCTGGTGCACAGCGCGGCGCTCCGGCACGCCCCGTTCAATAGGTTCCATGCACCGTGACGGTAAACGAGCGCTTCATGCCGAACGTGTTGGACTCTGCACAGTCGTGCAGCACAAGACAAACAGGACGATAGTCTGGAGAGCTGCCTCGCGGGCCTGGGGTACCGCGCGGCTATGGCACAGGGTGGGCGGCGCCTGGCGCGCAGGGGCGCACTGCTGCACCATGGGCGCTGCGGCGCCCGCACCAGCCTTGAAACAGTGAAAACGTGCAAGGTCGGACCTCGACCTTGACGCACACCTCGTCCAGATGCGTTTCAGAACTCCGCCGGGGTTCCCGATGACGCAGCTCCTCAGTCAAGAGGGGCGCGAATTTGACGGTCCACGGGCGCAAGGTTTCTTGGCTGACCTGGAGGCCACGTTCGTGGAGCAGTTCCTGCACAGCACGCTGGCTGAGGGGGAAGCGGTGGGAGAACCACAGGGCGTCACCGATCACGCTCAGGGGAAAACGGTGGCGGTAGGGCGTCCGGTCTGTCACGGCCCGCCAGCGTACTGGCGTTCAGTTGCCAGAACCCCCAAGCACATACACGGGGGTCAGGAACGGGATTTGGCGGTGAGGCTACTGCCGGTGGCGGGCAGCCTGGACGAAATAGAGGAGGATCTGAGTCGAGACGACCAGGCTGACGATGGACCGGTCGTACCCGCTCTGGTCGGGCCGCGAGGTCATGAAGATCACGGCGAGGGTCCCAAAGGAGAGGGGGGTGACGTCAGCGGGCTTGCGCTGCCAGTGAAGGAAGGAGGCGCTGAGGAGAGCGACGCTGAGAAGAAGAATCAGTACCATACGCAAGTATTTTACGTGGCGTCGCCGCTTTTCCACTGGGTGATCGCCAATTGGGCGGACTCGATTTTAATGGCGGCGTCCTGGCGCTGTCGGGTCTTCACCTCGACGCTCATGATCGCGCCGGCGAGCGTGGCGGCGGCGATGCAGGCTGGGGTCGAGGCCCCACCGGTCACGATTGTCGTGCCGCACATGACCACGACGGCGCGCTGGCCGCGGCCTGAGCGGCAATGGCGATGGCCAGTTGGCTGTCGTAGGAGGAGGAGTCGTTCTGTGCCTGTGACCGGGCCTGCAGAAGACTGGCGGGGACGCTGCCGGTACACTGTGCCAGCGCAGCGGCCTGGGCCGTGACGGCCGCCTGGGCTGCCTCGGTGACGGGTGACTGAGCAACGATTGCCGTCAGGCTGGTGTCGAGCCGGGCGAACCCGAATTGCTCAGAGACGGCCCTCCCGTCCGCCTGGATGCGGGCCACCGTCACGGCGGACGTGTCCAGAACCGTCACGGTGATGGTGCCGGCGGTCTGGACAGCACTGATGCTCAGGACGCATTCGCCTTCAGCCAGGAGAGTCACGGCGATGTCGGGCTTGTTGGTGGACACAGTGTAGAAGGTCACGGAACGCTGCTTCACCTGGGTGGCCTGCGCCGGGTGCGGCGTGATGCCGTACCGGACCAAGATCTGCGCGGCCTGGTGCAAGCGCGCCCCCTGGGCGAGAGCGGCTGATGGTCGATCGAGGCTAGAGCAGGATCGGCTGGCGCAGCAGGCAGGGTCTGCTGACCGCAGGACGTCAGGGCGAAAAGACTAGAGAGGAGGAGGAGGGTGACGCTTTTCGTTGGTCGGTGCTTCATCGCTGGCGCACCTTATGGAACAGGCGGAAATCGTGGGACGGTACTTGGAGGAACTTATCTACGATTGGTGGTCCGTTGGGGCTGGTAGGACTGACGATGAACACAGCTAATTTCCACTTCTTGGGTTTCTCGCTGGACCCAGAAACACGGGTTCTATCCATCAAGTTTCAGCCGGTCAGCGGACTACCAATAAACACTCCCAACAGGCGCGGAGAACAGGACACAAACACCTTCAGAAGCGCTTGCTCATTTCGGCGGTCCACTGAACGCATCACGGTAGATCCGGCTTCCTCTCCAGCGCCGGCGGCATCGCCAACGGTGCGGATCCGGTAGTGCCATGCACAGACCCGCAGCCAAGCCATCAGTTGGGTGTCGCAGAATCCTCGGTCCGCCAGCAGGCGGACCTCGCGGATGGGCAAGGCATCGAGCAACCCCTTCACCTCCGCCAGGACAGGGAGCAAGTGGGCCGTGCTGACCTGGGCACTGGAATGCTCAAGCACACGGGAGACGAGCGGTACCGCTCGTCCCCGGAAGAGGACAGACACGCGGATCAAGCAGAACGTCTCGAACAGGACGCTCGTATCCAGCGCCAGAATCAGGGTGTGTGTGCCCCAGTCACGCAAGGCTCGGGTGATCAGAGGACCATAGACCTTGATGGGGTCGATGGCTGGATTCTCCAGCCACCGGCGAACTCGGCGTTCTGTCCTCTGTGCCAACGTCGCTCGAGCGTTGATGTGCGACAGCCAGTTGGGGAGCGTGCTGCGCTGAGACAGCAGCAGTCCACTGACCATCCAAGACAGGGTTCGTGCGTTGCGGATGTCGTTCCAGAGCCCAGTTTGGAGATGAGCCAGCATGGCCTGATAGAGTCGAGAAGCGTCCCCGGTGGCATTTTCGGTCTTCACAAACAGAAAGTGTCCCCTATCGGGGACGCTTTCTCATAGAGTTTGTCAGGCTATCAGCGGTAGAACCTCAGATGTTGAGGGACCACGCGGCTGGGCCGGAGAGTTCAGCCAAACGTGCGTGGAACGAGCGAACGGAGATTTTGTGCAGGCAAAGTGAGCTGCAAGGTGCGCTCTGTTGGCTGGCCGGAAAGCCGGATGATGAACGGATGGGGCGTCACGCCCCACCCGTGCCGACTGATGCAAGGGGCGTCAGAACCCGCTGACGTTCAGACGTCCACCCGTGACCGTCTTGCCGCTCAGACTCGACGTGGGCGCCGCGCTGTTCAGAAGGGCCGCCTTGATCTGCGCGGCCGTTGCTCCTGGATGGGTGCTGGCATAGAGCGCCACGCCGCCCGTCACATGCGGGGTGGCCATGCTGGTGCCGTTGTAGCTGGCGTACGAGTTGTAAGGCACGCTGCTGTTGATCGCCACGCCCGGCGCGCCCAGATCCACCGTCTTCGCCCCGTACTGACTGAATGAAGCCAGGGCGCCGGTCCTGTCGATGGCCGCCACGGCGATCACGCTGTCGTACCCGGCGCCGGCGGTGGTGTCGTAATTGCTGGGGTAGCTGGCAGTGGCATCGTTGTCAGTGCCACTGTTGCCCGCAGCGGCGACAAACAGGATGTTGGCCTTGGCCCCGCGGACGATGGCGTCAAGGAGTGCCTGGGAGAACCCGCCGCCGCCCCAGGAGTTGTTGGTGGCCACGATGTTGAGCCCATGACGCGTCTTCAGGTCCGTGAAGTAATCCACGGCTTTGACCGCATTGGTCAGGGTACCGCCCCGGCGACCCAGGAACTTGCCGCTGATGAACGTCACGTTCCAGTTCACCCCGACCACGCCAATACCGTTGTTCTCAGCGCCGATGGTGCCGGCCACGTGCGTGCCGTGCGCGTCCAGGCTGCCGCGGGTGCCGCCGTCGTAGATGGTGTTGTCGTTGTTCGCGAAATCCCAGCCGCGCGTGTCATCCACGTACCCGTTCTTGTCGTTGTCGATTCCATCGACAGGGTCAAAGGTATTGACCCACGCGTTGGCCGCCAGATCCGGGTGGTCGAACTGGTAGCCCTCGTCGATAATGCCGACGTACACGCTCTTGCTGCCTGTATGTCCCTTGCCCCACGCTTCAGCGGCCTGACTGCCGAACGCATTGGCGGGCGTGCTGCCGTCGCCGTACATCCCCCACAACGATCCGTTGGTGAAGTACGGATCTGATGAGGTCGCCTGATGCTGGTAGATCCAGTTCGGTTCAGCAAAGCGCACCAGCGCGCTGCCCTGCAACTGGCTGATTTTGGTGTTGACGCTCTGCCCGTCCGTGATGCGCGCATGAAGCAGTGGGGCGCCGTCCGTCACCGCCAGGGTTTCCAGGCGCTGCACCCCCAGCGCGCTCAGGGCCGTGACGATTTGAGCACTCAGGCCGCCACGCAACTGCACAATCACCTCACCGTCAACGAACTGGGGTCCGGAGGCGATGACTTCAGGGGTCTGAGCGGCGGGCGCCTGGCTGCTCGGTGATTGACCGCAAGCGGCAAGCAGGGCGGTAAGGGTAAGCAGGCCAATCACACGGGTCCGGTTCATGACGCCTCCTGAGGAACATGGTGCAGTCGCGTTGTGGGTACCCTTCAACTGTAGACACGCGGTCCCCCCGGCTTTGTGAAGAACCCTACGTTGATCATCCGCCAGCACTGGCCAGGCGGGGCGCCCTCCTCCGGCAGGGCGGGGAACCCCGGCGGTAAGCCGAGGTGAGCTTGCCTCACCCTGCCCTGGGCACGGAACGGAAACTCAAGCCCGCCGACGTGGCCCGCTCCTCTCAGTGGAACCGACCGCGGCGGCGCTGGAGGTGCACAGCCGCGCGTCTCCAAGAACCTCCCCCTCCGTGAATGCGTGGCCTGCCCTTGAGACCCCGGGGTGCGCGCGAGTGGAGGTGGTAGGAGGTCGTGGTCACGCCAATACCCGGTGTTCAGGGAACGCCATGTCAGCTGTTGGCTACGTCCCGTAACCGGACTGGTCGGCACAGCCCGTGAGGGCACGCGGGGCAGTCTGCGCAGCCCGCTCCCTGACCGTCCGGCACGCCCTGGTGGCGCCGGGTCCGCCGGTCAATCAAAATGGGCAGTATGCCCCTCGATCAGCACGAACTGCCTGACGTCCTGATGCGCGCGGTGCAGGCGGCCACCAACGGTATCGTCATCACCCGCAGTGAGGGCGACCTGTCCATCGTGTACTGCAACCCGGCCTTTGAACAGCTGACCGGGTACGCTTCCAGCGAGATCCTTGGGCGCAACTGCCGTTTCCTGCAGGGCAAGGACACCGATCTGGACACCCGGGCGCACCTGCGCCGGGCCGTGAACGCAGGCGAAGCGGCCGACGTGATCCTTCTGAACTACCGCAAGGACGGCACGCCTTTCTGGAACGCGCTGAACCTCGCGCCGATCCGTGACGCGCAGGGCCGTCTCACCCACTACGTCGGCATCCAGACGGACGTCACGCAGCGCATTGAACTTCAGCGCAGCCTGGAAGAGCAGGTGTACACGGACGACCTGACCGGGCTGCGCAACCGCGCGCACTTCATGCAGGCGCTGCACGCCGCGGTCCGGGGCCTGGAGACCGGGGCCCTGTTCGCGGTGGGTTTCGCGGACCTCGATGATTTCAAGGCGGTGAATGACGCCTTCGGCCATGAGGCGGGCGACGAGCTGCTGCGGGAGGTGGGCCGGCGGCTGCGCCAGTGCGTCCGGAAAGGAGACGTGGTGGCGCGCCTGGCCGGTGACGAATTTGTCGTGCTTATCCGGACTATTGAGGATCACACCCTGGACACCCTCGCGCCGAGGCTCCTCCAGGCCCTGGAACGCCCGGTTCACATCCAGAACGTTCAGGTGCGGGTGCAGGCCAGCCTGGGTTTCATCCTGCCGGCGCCCGGTCTGAGCGCCGACGAAGTGCTTGCCGCCGCAGACCAGGCCATGTACGACGCCAAGCGCGCCGGCAAGCACACCTTCGTCATTCGTGACGCCCGCCCGCGCGGCTGAGCGGCACACCCAGGTGCGGGAGACGCCACCCGGCGGACTTGTCGCGCCCGTCGGGTGGCCTGACCGGTTCGCGTGCCCGGCGGGATTCAGGCCCCACGCCAGCAGGAGGTCAGCGCTTGAACCGTGCCAGAACCGCCTGCATCACGGCCGGAGCGCGTCCCGGCGGTTCTGGCAACTTAACCTCAGCGCGACCTGGGGCGTTGCCTCTGGCCAGAGCAGCGACGCGGCCGGCGTCGGATGACGACTGGAAGAAGAAATATGGCGACACCACACCAGACGAAGCCAAACGCCCGTCTGTCGCGCATCGTGGGTCCTGGAAGACCAGTCCGGGGTCAAAGCCACTTGAGGCGAACCTGTCAAACTCAGCGCATGTCGTTCGACCCGTTGAATCCGCTTATTGTGCAGGCGGACCGAAGCGTGTTTCTGGAAGCATTTAATCCGCGTGCAGAGGCGGCGCGCACTGATATTGCGCCGTTTGCAGAACTGATCAGCAGTCCCGAACATCTGCACACGTACCGGGTCACGCCCCTGTCATTATGGAACGCGGCCAGCGCGGGCCTGACGGCAAACGGCATCATGGAGGCCCTGGCCCGGCACGCCAAATTCCCTCTCCCTGACAATGTGGCTACGGACGTCCGCGAGCTCGTGGGCCGCTGGGGCCGCCTAAAGCTGGAACGGTACGACTCCGCGCTGCTGTTGATCGTCGCGGCTGGCGACGAAGCCCTGCTGACTGAACTCGGGCGCCACAAGGAGATCAGGCCGCTGCTGGGCGAGGTCATGTCGTCCACCGTGGTGACCGTTCCGGCGGCCCACCGGGGGGTGCTTAAGCAGCAGCTGATCGAGGTTGGCTGGCCGGTGGATGATCAGGCAGGCTACACCGATGGCGCCGCCTTCGCAGTGCGGCTGTCGTCGTCGCTTCAGGTGCGCGACTATCAGCGCGAAGCCGCCGAGGCGTTCTACCGCGCCGGCAGCGAGCAGGGTGGGTCGGGTGTGGTGGTCCTGGCCCCAGGCGCAGGAAAAACGGTGGTGGGCATGGCCGCCATGAGCCTGGTCGGGCAGCGGACCCTGGTGCTGACCACCAACCGGACCAGCGTCAATCAGTGGCACCGGGAACTCCTGAACAAAACCGACCTGAGCCCCGAGGACGTCAGCGAGTACGCCGCCGGGAAAGCACTGACCCCAGTGACGCTGTGCACCTACCAGATGCTCACCCACCGCAAGCGGAGCAGTCTGAGTGGGGAGGACGGCGCCTACCCGCATCTGGCATTGATCGGGGCTTCTGAATGGGGGCTGATCATTTACGACGAGGTTCATCTGCTGCCGGCTCCGGTGTTCCGCCTCACCGCCGAAGTCCAGGCCCGCCGCCGCCTGGGCCTGACCGCCACCCTGATCCGCGAGGACGGCCGCGAAGGCGACGTGTTCGCGCTCATCGGCCCCAAGCGCTATGACCAGCCCTGGAAGACCCTGGAAGCGCAGGGCTGGATTGCCCAGGCTCACTGCCTGGAAGTCCGGCTGCGTCTGCCGCCTGAAGAGCGTGTGCAGTACGCGGTCGCCCCGGACCAGGACAAGCACCGCATTGCCGCCGAGAACCCAGTCAAGCGCACGGTCCTGCGGCAGGTGATGGCGCGGCACAGCGGCCTGCCGACGCTGATTATCGGCCAGTTCCTGGATCAGCTTGAACTGATAGGCGCCGACCTGGAGGTCCCCGTGATCACCGGCAAGACGCCGCAGCGCACCCGCGAGACCCTCTTCCAGGCGTTCCGGGAGGGCCACCTGAAGACGCTGGTGCTGTCCAGGGTCGGCAACTTCGCGCTGGATCTGCCTGACGCCGAGCTTCTTATTCAGGTGTCAGGTGCCTTCGGGTCGCGGCAGGAGGAAGCGCAGCGCCTGGGGCGGCTGCTGCGCCCCAAGGCCGACGGCCGCGCCGCCTATTTCTATTCTCTGGTCACCCGCGAAACCAGCGAGGAGGACTTTGCCCACCACCGCCAGCTGTTTCTGGCCGCACAGGGCTACTCTTACGGCATTCTGGATCAAGATGAGGTTTGACGTTGATCCGGCACAGCGGATGGGCCACCCGGCTCCAGCCGCTGTGGCCCTTCGCTCCATGCGGGCGACAGGAGAGCAGACATGACCCAGGCACCCAAGAAACGTGGTCGCCCGCCCAAAAGCGGCAAGACCGTGTCCCCAGCGCCGGCGCCCACAGAGGCCCAGCCCACGGAGGCCCAGCCCCAGCCGCTCCTGCCGGGGGTACAGCGGGTGGTGGCCCATCGGCCGCTGAGTGTGCTGGAGGTGCAGGACAGCGCCGATCTGGACGCGCTGCTGCAGGACGCCCGCGTGGCGGGGCAGGTCGTGTCCCGGCTCGGCCCGACCTTTGCCCTGCTGGTTCCGGGCAGTGAGAAGGCGGTGCTCGAGGCCCTGCGCAAGGCCGGTCACCTGCCGAAGGTGGTCGGGCCATGAGCGCCACGAATTCGTCACTGAGCCGCTCGGCCCTGGATCCCTCTCCTCTGCGCCTGGAGGACATGGCCGACATCTTCGGCACGGGACACTTCAACCGGGTGGCCAGGCGCTACAGCGGTGAGAAGGGAATCAACGGCAAGGCCGCCGCCCGGGAGGCCCTGAGCCGGACCTTTGCGAATGCCAGGCGCCTGGACGCACTGGCCGCCAGCCTGCATCCCACCGAACTGCAACTGCTGGGTGAAGTTCGTCGGCGCGGCGGGACCATGGACGGCTGGGCGCTGTATACCTTCGCGCGGCTGCGTGGACTGAAGGCGCCGCCTGTCAAGCTGAGCCCCTCCTCGTCGAATCTCTTCGAGGGGTACCAGGGCGCTGATTTTCCCGGAGCCGATCTGATCTGGTCGCTGTTTGCCGACGGCCTGCTGGTTCCGGTGTCGGTTCCCAATCACTGGTTGCGCGATGCTTATGCCTATTACCGGCACCGACCCTTCCCGAACCTGCCCGCAACCTGGGTGCTGGCGGACCCTCGCCTGCTGACGCATCTCCCCCCGGTCGAGGCACTGCCCCTGACCGTCAAGCTGGGCGGAGTGCAGCCGCCCACGGTGCAGAACAGAACCTCGCCGGCCGCGAGGCTGGCGCTGCATCTTCAGGAGGTGCTGCGTGGCCTGCGGGTGTTGGGCGGCCTGGGTCTCACTCAGGCGGGAACCTACAACAAATCAGGGCTGGGCAAACTAAACAAACTGCTGCCTGCCCTCGAGGAGCCCGGGTTCTGGCTGGCCGCAGCACAGTCGCTGGGCCTGCTGCAAGTGGACGTGGCTGGCAAACAGGTGCGGGTCTGTGCGGAGCAGGAACGGGCGCTGACCCAGGCTGGCCCGCAGCATCTGGTGAAACGCCTGGCGGGACTGGTTGGGGTTTTGGCTATGCCTGAAGATCAGGCGCATCGCCTGCCGTACGCCGGAGTGCTTCGCTCCTGCCTGCTGACCCTGCTGCGCGATCTACCCGGGGCCATCACTGAGTCCGAACTGCTGCGAGTGATGAGTGCCGTGATCCCCGCAGAGCTGCGCCTGCCGGTGCGTGATTACCGCGTCGTACCGAATCCGCAGGCCTGGCCGGACTGGTTCGGTGCCACGCTGCGCGGTACCATGACCGATTTTGGTCTGGTGTCCCTCGAGGACCGGGATGGGCAGGCGGTAGTCACGCCGGGCGAAGCCCTGGACACCTCAACGGTGCATTCCGAGCCCAGTAACCCTGCCGCCGGCGCTGCGCTGGCCCCCGTTCCGGCGCCCCCCGCCTGGATTCTGCAACCCAACTTTGAGCTGCTGGTGTATCCCGCCCACCTTCAGCCGCATCAGTTCGCCATCCTGTACGCCGCCGAGGCGGTGCGCTTCGATGCCCAGACCGCCACCTACCGCCTGACCCGGGACAGTGTTTATGCCGCGCTCGAAGGCGGCCTGAGTCAGGCAGACCTGGTGGCTGGCCTGCAATCGGGTTCGGCAACTCCCCTGGCCCCCAGCGTGGAGAGCACCATTCGGGACTGGGCGGCGCGCCGCGAGCGCCTGACGGTGCATCAAGGCGTCACGCTGCTGGAGTACCCCACTCGCAGCAAGCGGGACGCGGCACTCAGCTCCGGGGGAACGCCCGTTGGCGAGACTTTGCTGATGCTCGCGTCAGGGCAGAAGGTTCAGCCGGGAATCAGCATACTGAAGTACGATCAGGTCCCCCCGAAAACCCTGAAATTCGGCGATGACGGAACCTTCACCATCACCAGCGAACTGGATTTTCTGACCCGGCAGCTTCTCGAGGGCCGCATTGCGGCTGTGGGCAAGGAAAGGTACCTCTTCCGCCCCGCCCTGGCCGGCGGCCTGCCCACCTCTTTCCTGAACGATCTCGAAGCGCGCAGTTCTGGTCGTCTTCCCAGCCTCCTGCGCCTTCAGCTGGGTGTCTGGAGCGGCCAGACGCCGCCGCCCCGTCTGGCGGCCGTGACGCTTCTTCAGCATCCACAGGCGCAGGGCCTGGCACAACACCCTGCCCTGAAGGGCCTTATCGGCGGCACTGTCGGGCCGAACCTGTTTGCAGTGCCGGCCGGCCAGGAACAGGCCCTGGAGACGGCCCTGCGTGCTCTGGGCTTGACGCCGCACCGCGAGCTTCTTGCTCCGCAGGGCGCCGCCTCCGATCTGGTGATGATCACTGACACCCGCAAAAAGCGGGAATTTCTGGAAGAAGCCATTCGCAACGGACACAACCTGCTCATCCAGTTCAACGAGGAAAAGACCGTTGGGGGCTGGTACAGCAGCCGGGCCACGCCCGGCAAACGCCGACTCGACGAATTTCAACCCCTGCGGGTAGACCGGGCGGGCAACACGCCGTACCTGGACGCACGGAACTTGAAAAGCAGTGAGGAGGAGCGGATTCGGATTCAGTACATTCTGGGCATAGCGATTCGATAGGTGTCGGTATCACATCCAAGATCAGACACTGACAGAAAAGGATGTGGGTGGAAAGCCAACGGATTTAGCCGCGGGCTGCAGAACCCACGCCTCCCGCAAGGGAGGCCGGGCTGATGCTTTGTGTTGATGCTGAGGCGCTCTTGACCCGCCGCCCCGCCGTGGTAGGCCGTGGAAGTGCCGACGCCCTATCTTCACAAGAACACGTCCGTATCGCTCCTGCGATACCCCTTCGTGTTCTGTCCCAAACGCCGCCGAAAGGTGCTGACGGGGAACGTGGCGCTGAGGCTCAAGGCACTGCTGGAAGAGAAAACCGCCGAACTGGGCTGGGACATCGTGACGCTGGACATCATGCCCGACCACGTTCATCTCTTCCTGGGCACCCACCCGGACGTGTCTCCGACGCAGGTGATGCACGCCCTCAAGGGCTCCACCTCCCGCGTACTGCGGCAGGAGTTCCAGGGGTTGCAAACCATGCCGTCCCTGTGGACTCGCTTCTCCTGGGTCAGCACGGCGGGCAACGTCAGCGCCGAAGTCATCGAGCGGTACATCGCAGGGCAGAAGACGAGGGACTGAATGCTCAAGACGTACCGCTCCCGTCCCTATCCCACGAAGGCACAGCAAGCTGTGCTGGAAGGCCAGTTGCGGCTCTGCCGCAACCTCTACGACTGCGCCCTTCAGGAGCGCCGGGACGCCTACTGCAAGGCGGGGAAGACCGTGACCGGTACGACCAGATGAAGTCCCTGACCGAAATCAAGGCCGCGCTGCCGGAAGACGCCGGGGTCTATTCGCAGGTGCTTTAGGACGTTCTCAAGCGGCTGGACAAGGCGTTCAAAGCCTTCTTCCGTCGCGTGAAGGAAGGCTCCAAGCCCGGCTCCCCCTGGTTCCAGGGCCAAGGCAGGTACGACGCGCGCTGCTACCCCCAGTCCGGGTTCAACGTGCCTGAGAAGACGGCGTTTTTCAGCAAAACTGGCAATATTCAAATCCGGTTGCATCGCCCGCTGGAAGGCAAGCTCAAGACGGCCACCATCCGCAGGGAATGCGGGGAGTGGTACGTCAGCGACGTGTGCGAGGTGGAGGCCCAGCCGCTTCCCGACACGGGACGCTCGGTGGGGGTGGATGTAGGAACGACATGGTTCTGCATCACCTCCGATGGGGAGTTCACCGAGAACCCCCGGCATTTCCAGCAGTCCATGAAGAAACTGCGCGTGGCTCAGCGTGCGGTTGCCCGCAAGAACAACAAGCGCAGCAACCGCAGACGGAAGGCTGTGCGGCGCGTCGCCACGCTGCACCGGAAGGTGAGCCGTCAACGTCTGGACTTCCATCACAAGACCGCTGCCAAGTTGATTGGGGAGAACGACTTGGTCGCTCACGAAGACCTCAACGTGTCGGGGATGGGACGGGGCAACCTTGCGCGCTTGATTCACGATGTGGGGTTAGTTCTTCTCCCTGCTCGCTGTCAAGGCAGAATGCGCCGGACGACGAGTGGTTCGCGTCGACCCCCGGCAGACCTCTCAGCGGTGCACCGCCTGCGGGCACACCTGCCGGGAGCACCGGGCGGGTCAGTCTCGGTTTCGATGTGTCCCCTGGGGTCATATGGACAATGCCGACCTGAACGCAGCGCGGAACATCCTGGGACGGGCCGCCCCTTCAGGCATCAACGGAGCGGTCGTGAACGCAAGCGTTGCCTGAGAAGCCAACGGATGTATCCGTTGGTCGGTCACCGATGCACGCCCTGTCCACCAGCCCAACCGCGTGAGGCAACGACACAGCTGGCGTCCACAGGGGAGGCCCTGGGCCTGATACAACGACCAGGCCGCTGTAGGCCGAGTTGTGGTTGATGCGGCGGCCCGCTCCAGTGGACCGCCGCATCAACCACGTTGTATGGCGTCAGGCGCTGACCGGCCGGCGGGCGGTGGACGTGCGAATCATCGATCTGCTGGCCCAGGCCGAGGCCTTTGACGCACTCACCCAGGGCCTCACAGACGACGCCAGGCTCCTGCTTCTACGGGAAGCCGGTCGCCTGGAGGAGGTGCCCACGCCTGGCCCCCCAGGCACCTGACCACGAACGTTCCGGTTTGAGTCGAGGATCGGTCTGGGCGCCGTCTTTTTCCTGAAACAGGGCCGGATTGTCCTGCTGGGCGACCACTCCACCGTGACTGCCCCTGAACGCCCGGCCTCCACCCTCAGACATCGGCAGTGCTGAACCCTGTCCGTACAGCCAATGACCCGGTGAAGTCAACGCTCTTTGGCCGTCCGGGTCGAATTGGACGTAGCTGGGCCAGGGAACCGTTCCGGTCCGGGGCGGATTTCACCGGTGGCGCATTGCCTTGCGTGAACGGTGGGCGCGTTGAGCGCAGGTTCAGAGAACGTGGTGCCGCGCACGGGGAAGTGCCCGGCGATGCTGAAGGGCACCCCTTCACCGCTGAAAGGATCGTCAGCGGCCGCGTTGATGTTGACGCCCAGATGCAGATGCGGTTCAGTGGTGTTCCCACTGTTGCCGACCAGGGCCAGCACCTGTCCTGCCCGCACTTGATCGCCGGGTTTGACCGTGACGCTGCCGCGTTGCAGATGGGCCAGCAGGATGTGCACCTGGCGTCCGTCGGGGGCAGTCGAGCGGAGCACGATGAAGTTGCCTGCGGGGCGCAGGCTATCGACTTGAGGAACCCGCAGGTCTGGGCGGGTGTGTTCAGTCTGCAGCACTGTCCCGTCCAGGGGTAGTGCTCCAAGGATGACTTTCAGCACCTGACCCTCTCGATGCGAGGGACGAGCACACTGGAGATCATCATGGGGAAACAGCGAAAAACCTGGAGCACCGACGTCAAAGAAGCCATCGTCCTCAGCGTGCTGCGGGGCGAACTCGGAGTCGCGGAGGCAGCCCGTCAGCATGGAGCCAACGAGAGCCTGATCCACACCTGGAAAACACAGTTTCTGGAGGCGGGCCGTGCCCGCCTCTCTGGTGACCGACCAGACCAGGGCGTGACCATCCTGGAACGGGAGAATGACCGTCTCAAACGCATCGTGGCCGAAAAGGAACTGGAGCTCGATATTGCGCGAAAAGTGCGACGGCTCTGACGCTGGACGAGCTGATCGTTCTCTGGCAGAGCCGGCCGCACCTCAGCCTGCGGCGTTTTGCCCAGTACGCCAGCGTGCCGTACTGGCGGATGCGGGACCATCAGCACAGCGCGCCCGCGCGCTGTGCCAAGCAGCAGCACCGTGACGCACTGTACGAGAAGGTACGCCAGGCGGCGTTGCAGCATCCAACGTCTGGATACCGGCTGCTGTATCAGGAACTCAAAGCTCAGGGCGAAGAGATTGGCCTGCACAAGATCCGTGTCGCACTCGGCGAATTGCACCTTCACCCACCGCTGCCTCGAAAGACCCGGAAACCTTCCCCGAAGGTTTCCGCACCACAAGACTGGCCGGAAGGTCGACGGGTGCAGATTGACGCGACACGGCTGTCGCTGCCCGACGGGGTCTGTTGGATTTACTTCGTGCTGGACGTTACCTCGCGGGTGGTGCTGGCCAGCCGGGTGGTACGGAGCCTGTCGATGCACCTCGCCAAACTGACGCTCGACGAGGCGGTCGCCGTGCTGCGTGCTCAGGGCCACCACAAGCGCATCCTGGTCCAGAGTGATGGAGGCAGTGATTTCACCAGTGACCTCTTTCAACAGGGCTGTTTGATGTACGGCAACTGGGTGCGCTGCAAAGTGTCTCAGCCGGGAGGAACCGGTATCCTCGAACGCCTCAACCGGACCTACAAATACCAGTTCGCCTTCCGCCAGGACTGGCAGTCCATGGCCGATGTCCGGGCCGCCATGCCGGACTTTCACCGCTGGTACAACCACGAGCGCCGTCATTCGGCGCTCGGCTACGCCACGCCTTGGTCTACACTCACCTTATCGGCGAATGCTCGCAACGCCGCTTGAAGTCAAACCTGGAGCATTACCAGGGGAGCAAGCACCTGCGCACCGAAGATGGCGTAGCGTGCGGGGTCAGCGGGCAGGTGGCCACGGGCGTGCCGGCCGAGCGGTCCCACACCGATCAGGTCCACGGCGTAGCGCATGGTGGGGTGGTCGACATGGTAGTTCACGGTGGACGTGCTTCCGCCCTGGCCAACCATGAAAGCTCCGCCGGCCAGCACCGGTCCGAGCGTCACCAGTTGTCCTGGAGCGCGGCGGCCTTTGAGGCCTTCGAGCAGCAGGCGTCCGAAGGCGAGACTCACGCCCAGCGCGAACAGGCTGCTCCAGAGGTCAAGTGAACCCGTGGGCAATGCAGGAAGGCGCACGGCAGAGGCAAACACAGCTGCCAGGCACAACCAGAACAGTGGGCGCAGGTACGTCGAGGCCTGCGCCCAGACCAGGGTGGCGAGGAAGGCGCTGATGAACATCACGCTGGGCACAAGCGTGGTCAACCACTCCAGCCGGGTCTGGACTGCCCAGCTGCGGACGACGGTCCCCAGGAGGATCAGAGGCAGCGCCCAGAGTGCGCCAAACAGGACTTTTGCCTGCAGGGACGGCATTGATGGTGTGGGAATGCGCAGGGAGGTGATCTGCAGAGCGTCGTTCAGGCGGGCGAGCACCTGGTACTGGCCGCGTTCAGCGTTCACCGTCCAGAAGCCCTCCTCGTCGGCCAGCTGGACCTCACGGATGGCGCCGTACCTGGTCTGAAGTCCGGCCAGGTACGGCTGAAGCTGTTCGAACTTCACCTGCGCGAGGAAGTCCGGGGTGAAGTGTTCTGGGCGGGGTGCTTCCAGCAGGGTCTTGAGGTGCGCCGCGTGGGTCACTGGTCCGCTCCCGGGTGGAATTCGAGGGTTTCTGTGGCGGCGAGGATGGTCAGCAGGGGCACGACGCGTTCGCCTGGAACGCGGTGAGCGCCTCGTCCCGCGGGCTTGAGCCAGCCGGCGGCGACCAGTTCACGCAGGTGATGGTAGAGCTGTCCTGTCGAGCCGACTTCATCCAACGAGGCGAGGTCGGCATTGCGGGTCTGGCCATTCAGGATGGCCCGCAGCAGCCGGAGCCGGGCAGGTGAGCCAAGGGCGGCCAGGACAGGAGCGGCGGCGTCCCAATCCTGAGCGAAGTAGCTGCGGGTGGGCAGGCCGTACTGCCACGCAACGGTGCCACCTACAGGAAGATTGACCTGCCCTGCGAAGAGCACGCCGTCCACGCCGTGTTCCTGAAGGTGGTTGAGTGCCCAGAGGGTGTTGCTGGCCGGTGGCCGTGGGGGCGCCGCGGGCGTGATTTGTTGTTCGAGGGCCGCGAGGCGCGCTTCCAGTTGCGCGAGATGGTCCGTCAGCTCTTTTTCCATAATTCCAATATTACATAATTACGGAACTATGTCACACTGTGCTGTTGAAGAGCGGACCATCAGCGTCTGTCCGAACCACCTGACGCGCGGGGCTGGCCACCCGGGCACTCCACCACGTGGGCAGACTGATCATCACGGCGAAAGCCGGTCCCCAGTACGAAAAGTGCCTGAGCGCAAAGGCCGCCGCCCACGAATACTGTGGACCAGGAGCGACAGCAGTGAGCAGGCAACCGATGCCGTTGCAGCCGAGCTGGGGCGCGAGGGTGTGGACGTTGCGGACGTCATTCCACAGGGCACCCTGGAGCTGAGGGAGGACGGCTTGATAGAGTCGTGAGGCGTCCCCAGTGGCATTTTCGGTCTTCACAAACAGAACGTGTCGCCTACCGGGGACGGTTTCTCATAACTTCTGTCAGGCGGTCAGTTCCCTCCCCACAGAGCCTGCTGATCCACCAGCGTCTGGGCGGCTGTAATAATCCCGGGTGGAACGTGAAGGTCCGCGCGTTTCAGCGTGAGCGACATCGCCGCTTCATCCGGGCCTCAAGCTGCGCGGTGCATGGGCCCTCCACGACCGGTCTACCCATGCCGCCCCAGCCTCCTCCAGCGACGCTCCCCCAGCTCTTTCCAGGGACCTTCACCCCAACAGGCGCCCGTCATTTCAGGGAAGGGCCCCCGAACCTGCGGTTTAAAAGGTCTTGATCGTGACCGGCACAGTAATTTCACCCTGTTCAGTCGGGCACACTGCGAAGCCTTTTTTCTGAAGCAGCGAGCACTTGAGCGTGTAGAGCACATCCACCGGGACGTACATCACCTTGCCGTTCATAAACGGCGGCGCCATCAACGCTTCCAGGCCTGCAACGCGGGTCTCACCTCTGGCATTGACCCACTGGCGGACATGCAGGGTGCCGCTGCCGGCCACGAATTGCAGCATCAGGTTGTCCGGCCCGGCCGGCACGTTCCAGTTCGGATCCTGCGGGCGGTCGAGGTTGGCCCGTCCGGGGTACCAGATCAACTCCCGCACCAGCGGATGTGGAGATTGAACCGAAGTGCGGGTCAGCCTGGAGGCGGCTGTCACGAATGCCGCAAGGTCAATGTAGCGCTCCCCTTTTTTCGGAGTAATGGCCTTTCCAGTCGCACTCAGGCCAGCAGGAAGCGTAAAACCGGTCGGTACGGTGGCGTCGGCCACGCCGGTTAGTGCAGCCAGCAGCCAGACATGTCTTGTGATCATGATTGAAGTCTAGAGGGGCCACTCCGGGTGAGAGGTGCGGGAACCGCCCCTTCCCCCAAGGGAAAGGGAAGACGATCCGGAGCCCTTTGCGGTGCATCAGAATCTGGCGGGGTACCGGTGCCGCCTGCCGCGCGGTGGGCGGCAGGCCTCTCCAGGTCCAGATGACGCCAGCGCAGGGCCGGTTTCGTGCGGGAAGCGAGAGCGGCAGAGCAGGTGAGTCATGACCGTGCTCAAGCTCGGGAGGCTGGCGCATTGCCCGGCGGTTGATCCGGGGCGCCCCGTGGCGTCGCGGTCCGGCCGGGCCCGCGCGTCATGACGCCCTGGAGCGCAGGCCGTGGTCCTCATGTTGTCCTGACCAGCGCGACCCTGCCCTTCAGTTCACTGCGTCAGTCCTTCCGAGTGTCCTCGAGCACGGTCGTCCAGAAGGCGAGACTCGCCCGCTCATACAGAATGCCCATCCTCAGCGGTTCGGTGCGGGTGTCTGCGGCCGTTTCAGCTTTCAGCTGTGTGGTCAGGTGTTCATAGATCTGCAGCCGGGCATGGTGAAGGGCAAGTTGCTCAGCCGCCAGCGCCTGACGCGTTCCTGGCGGTCCCTGGGACACGAAAAACAATTTCAGGAGACCGGGATCCCGGAGTTCCACTTCACCAGCAGGCCGTCGCAGCCACTCGGTGAGGGCCGTCCGCCCTGCTGGATTCAGGGTATAGGTGCGTCGGCGCCGTCCCGTTTCTTCCTGCGTTTCCGTCAGCAGGCCGAGCGCAGCCAGGCGCTGCGGCTCTGCGTACAGTTGTGAACGCGGGAAACTCCAGAAATAACCCACTGAGCCGTCCACCTGACGTTTGAGATCGTAGGAGGTGAGGGGGCCGCACTGCGCGAGGATGCCCAGCACGATGTAGGCCGAGGGTCCCAGGCTTGCTTCGGGCATAGGTGCATTGTACGCTGGTTCTAGACCGTCCATTCTGGACCGTTTATAAGGGACGGTCAGGAGAAACCATGACACCTGCACTCCAGCGGCTCACAGCAGAAATCGACGGTGACTTCGTCGTCTTCCTTATTGGCATGCGGATCAACCACCCCTGGAAGGTCCGGTCCTGGTGGCCCGTCATCCAGGCCATGCCCCGGATGCTCCGGGAATTACAGACACAACCCGAACTGGGGCTTCTCGGCTCGCACT
The DNA here is from genome assembly GCF_020229735.1 of Deinococcus taeanensis. NCBI lineage: Bacteria > Thermotogati > Deinococcota > Deinococci > Deinococcales > Deinococcaceae > Deinococcus > Deinococcus taeanensis. The sequence continues at coordinate 128,108 of NZ_CP083457.1, forward strand.
CCTCTGGCCTGACCCAGGTGCAGTACTGGCGGAGCATGGCTCACCTGCACCGCTACGCGACCTCCAGGGAACATGCTCACCTGCCCGCCTGGCGCGCCTTCACGCAGGGCGCGCGGGCCGCCGGCGGCGCAGTGGGCATCTGGCACGAGACCTACCAGGTCACCGCAGGGGCCTACGAAACCGTTTACGTGAACATGCCGCCAACCGGCCTGGGCCGGGCCGGAACGCTGATCCCCGCGACAGGCCCGCGGCAGACCGCGCAGCGACGGCTCACAACCGCCACCCCAGCACGGTGAGGGCGGGGAAAAGCACGGCGGTTAGCCAGCCAAGGCAGGACGCACGTGTGGTGGCGTTCCAGCCCCCCTGAACGCAGCTGACAACCAAGGATAAGCCTGCCGCTGCCCTTCTGCCCGCCCAGCCCTCCCAACCGCACAGGCGACGTCAGCCGCCATGGGGGCACGACCTTGCGTCGCTCCACCTGACAGCTCTGAGCGGGAAACTCAGGTAGGTCGGGACCACGCGCCCCTCATGCAGGCGCGCGACTCAACGCGGTCGCCTGGAAATACACCCCCAACTCTGCCTGGAGTGCCGCGACTGTGAGAGGTCGTTCCGCTCGCAAACGCACAAGCGGGAGTCCAGCGCTCCGGAAGGCCACGTCTTTCACTGCGTCCCGCGCCTGCTGCTGAGCGTCGTGGCCTGCTCTCCCGAGCTCAATGGCGAACACCGGATGAAGCGCCGTACCCGAGACGACCAGGAAGTCCACATGCGTATCCCGCAGGCGGGGGTCCGGTCCGTTCTGCTGACTGGGGTGGCGCGTGGTGATGTAAAACAGGTCGTTTAACCGGACGTTCGGCAGCACCCGGGAGCCAGCGGGCAGGGCTGCCTCGAGTGTGGCCAGGAAGGCCGCCTCGCTGTGCGTCAGAAGGAACGGCCTGGTGCGTACCGGCAGCTCATTCGGCATGCCGTCAGGCAGGAGGAGGAGGTTGACCGGCTCAGCGGATGGACGGTTGGGTCTGGCGTATGGAGTAGAAGGGACTGGGCGCCGCACTGTTCCAGCGGCCGCGCGTGCGGGCGTGAACGGTATGGGTGCAGCGCGGGTCGTTCCTGCTCTGGTTTTGGGCGTGAGCGCTTCATGGAAAGCGCGAATTACAGTGACCAGGAGCACGGCGACGCCGGCGAGAACAATCAATGCATAGGTCGCGGCGATCAACGAGCTAAGCATTTCCATAAGACAGTTTGACACAACGGTCAGACTTGCTTGGTCACTTTTTTCTGTGCGCCGCACTCCCTCCCCGGGCGCGGCCTCTGCGTACCGGATGCTCACGTGGAGTTCAACCGGGCCTGAGGCACGACCCGTCACCCTGATCGCGCTTCCACCTCTCCTCACCCGACCCGGTCGCTCTGCCTCCGCGTGGATCTCTCTGAGGACGCGCCAGAGGTCGCGGGTCACCGGAGTGGCCGCCCGAAAACGCTCTTGCAGACCGTCCACAGGTTCATGACCCCTGCAGCCTAAACCCACGGTCCGGGCTGCCGGTGGATTCGGAGGGTGGGGGTAATGCACACTCAGGAATGGCGATCAAAACCTTTACCCGTGGCGAGCCGTCCACCCAGCCTGTATGGAGTCGCGCGGCAAGGTGACCGGGAAGCAGATTGTCATCGTTGGCGCTGGAATTGGCGGGCTGACAGCGGCTATCGCCCTGAAACAGAACGGTCATGACGTTCGAGTTGTCGAACGCAACGACCGCGTTGACAGTCCTGCTGGGGCGCTGACGATCTGGCCGAACGCCTTGAGTGCCCTTGCTCACCTGAACCTGGCTGAGTCGGTCATGCAGCTCGGTCTTTCGCTACGGTCCTTGACCGTTTGCACTTCCGCTGGTCGCGTTCTGAGTCGTTGTGATTTAGAAGTCGCTACCCGTGCTCATGGATATCCACTGATCGGTGTGCTGCGGACACGGTTGCAACGCCTGCTGCTCGACGCGCTTGGGGCAGAGCACCTTCACCTGGGTACCCCGTGCGAGGGGTTCGAGCAAAACGGGCGTGCAGTCCGCTTGAACCTGACGGACGGCCGTAGCTGGAATGCTGAAGCCCTGATCGTCGCTGACGGCACCGGCTCCAGGCTGCGGGCCGCCATCGCCCCCCGCGCGACCCTGCGTTACGCCGGCTACAGCGTCTATCAGGGTGTCAGCACCACGCGCGGGGCACCCACACGAGAGCCTGGCTTCCGGGAGTATTGGGGAGGCGCGCTGCGCTTCGCGTGGATGGCGCTACCGGACGGGGAGACATTGTGGGGGGTGTACCGGAATGCGCCGCCGCGCGAGCAGGACCATCCCGCGGTACGGCTCTCTGATCTCGGCACAGCGTTTCGGGGATGGAGCGATGAGGTGCACGAGCTCATGCATGCCACCCGAGGGCCGGTGGTGCGGAAGGACGCCCTGACGCTCACGGGCGTCGATCGCTGGGTCCACGGACGGGTGGCCCTGCTGGGCGACGCGGCGCACGTCATGACCCCCAACCTCGGACAAGGCGCCTGTCAAGCCATCGAGGACGCGGTCACGCTGAAGGCGTGCCTCGCTCCAGACGTTCCGGTGGTGGCTGGATTGCGCGCCTATGAAAAGATGCGGCGGACCCGGGCGGCGCGAGTGAGTGCCAGTGCTGAGCAGTATGGACGTATGCTGCAGTTCACCCCGGCCTGGCTTCAGGGCGCGCGGAACACCGCGGCTCGCATGACGCCTGCGTGGCTGCAGGTCCGGCAGCTGGCGTGGCTGATGCACTTCCCGGATTGACCCTGAACGGGTTGCGCACCTGCCGAACTGTTGGCCCACACTGGCCCCTGGCGGTCTGTGCTTCTTGATGACGGCGGAGATCTCAGTGGATGAGCTTGCCGCTTCCACCACTCTCCGCCGACCTCACACGCTCCGCACAGGGTGCTGTGACGTGGATGGACGCAAGGAGTTGGCAGGAAACGATCGGTGACCCAGCCGTGGGCAGGGAAAGAGAAGCAGGGACCAAGCCCGTCCGCCTTCAGGGCCAGAAACAGGCGGGAGTCGTCACGCCGACGCGCAGCGACGTCAGTCAGTCCAGAGCCTGAACCTTTCTTCCTTTAACGCCGCGCTGTGCAGGTGCACATACTCGGGTCAGTAGCCCCGCAGCGTCAAGTCACCGGGGGCGTGTGCACATGGCGCCTCAACCGCCTGGAAGGCTTTGAGTGATTGCCACCGCCACGCCCTCGGACGCGACCGATGGGCTGCGTTGCAGCTGCCGGCAGAACGCGGATTCGGTGGTCGTCCCCACCTGCGTCCCTGGTCGTCCTTCCCGCGTCTCAACGCAACGACTGACCACAGCTTCCCCTGCGGTGGCGGCCCTGCCCGGTGCGCGTGGTCCTGGAACGTGCCGCGCGGCACGCCAGTGCCGCCGTCCGCTTACAGCGTCACGTGATAGGTCACCACGACTGGCACCAGAAACAGCGCGCCCATGATGAACGAAAGTGCCAGGTTGTGCTCCTGGCGCATCTCCCGCCGGATGTAGGTCAGGACGCCCTCCTGCCGGCGCCGGGCCAGCGTGCCGAACACCACTAGCACCCCCAGCCCGAACAGCAGGAGGCTGATCAGCACCGCCAGGGCCAGCCAGGAAAAGGCGTCCGACCAGCTGCCGTCCCCGCCGGGCGTAGGGTTGGCGATGGTGCGGCTGAGCAGCAGACTCACCCCCAGTGACACCCAGAAGAACACCGCGCCAATGGCCGCCGTCTGGTGCTCCTCAATTTCTGTGGTGAGGTCACGCAGATGCACACCCAGGACTGCCCGGATAAACAGCAGGCTGAGCAGCACGCTCGGGAGCCAGACCGCGAGATTCCAACCCAGTTCGGTCAGAAGAGTGGAGATCACGTCTGTGAATGCCATGTCGTTTCCATTCTGACAGGGAGAAAGGGCCAGCGAGTCATCCTCACGAGATCTGGCCACGTACCGTCAGTAAAGTCAGCGGAGCGCCGCAGGGGGAGCCTGAGACTCAAGGCTGCCCTGCGGCGCCGTGTCTTACCAGCCACTTCAACACAGCGCTCGCTTCCAATGGGGATACGCCTGACCGCACGGCCCGGCGAAGGGCGGCATCCAGCGTCAGCAGGCTTCCGGCAATCGTCCCGTGCTCCAGCGTCAGCCCCGTCAGCCGTTCCTGATTCATCAGCAGTGATGGAGGACACACCTCGGCCGCCCAGAGGGGCAAGAGGAGGAATCAAAGTCAGCCGGGTGGCCAAGTCACTGCTGAACGTGTCGCTGGGCGCAACCCGGACTGTGATCATGAGTGCGCTGCTGGGCGACTTGAGCGGCACTGGATTCAGCGGCACGGGCTGGGCCAGTCTGAGGGTGTGCCTCAGCACCCAGCAGGGGCAGACCAGTCTGACCTTCACGGGCCGATAATCTTCACCGCAGCGGTGTGGCTGAGCAACGGCGAGCTGGGCATCTTCTACGAGGCAACTGGGAGCACGCTGATTCACTTCAGCCCGAACCGGAGCGCCGCTTTACGCCAAGACACCTGCCCACATGCGGGCGCACAGGAAGATCCTCAGCGCACGGCGCAGCTGAGGCGAATTTTTTCAGCGGGGTACGGCGGTCCTGTTCAGGTGATTCAGACGGGTCACCTGCGAATCAAGGTGGTGGTCGGTGACCTGCTGAAGGACGTGGCCGCGCTCATGCGAATCTGGAGGCGGGCAGCACGACTGACCCGGTTGTGGTGCTCCTGACGACCCCGACGGTCTCCCTCGACCCTTCCGCAGAACGCGGCATGAGCGTCGCCAGGGTTCGCCAGAACGAGTCAGCGCGATGAAGCGGCAGATCCTGGCGGTGATTCGGCCGAGCCGGGGAACGTTCTTGGGGTGAAGGAGTGATGGAGGGTCAGGGGGTTCCCCTCATGGCACAGTGATGGTATGCCACGCACCCGCCCTTTCCGTCTGAGGAGCGCACGATGAGCGCCACGTTCGAACTCTCCCCGGAGAATCTGCGCGCTGCGCTGGACCGGTTGAACCTGCCTGTGGATGAGACAAACCTGGTTCGGGCAGGGGAGGTGAGTCTGGCGGAATATGAGCGCATCACGAGTGCGGCGCTGTCCGGCGCGGATCCGGCGGATCGGATGAAAAGCGCTATGGATGAACTGGTTGCGGTGCTCAGTGAGACGCTGGGCGCGGGTGGCTGAAGCGCGGAAGGGTCCGGCGGATTCAGGCCGGATCAACGTTCACTTCGGCGGCTCGGAGGTCACTTAAGCCACTGTCGACTGGTGCGGGAACAGTATGTTTGGCGAGTTGCTCTAGGGCTCGCCTGCAGGCCCTCTGGCACGGCTTTTATTGTTTTATGTAAGCCTGGAGCAGCCTCTTTTTCCTGACGTGACGCGTTGCTCTGAGCCACTTTTCAAGTTGCCGGCGCTCTTCTGGGCACACTCAGAATGCAATTAAGACGCCGCGATCCACAGGCAAGGCAGTATCGTTCTTAACCTCTCCGCAGGCATCGGGGTTGTGCGGCGCCTCGCGCAGGTCCGCCTCCAGAGCCGAACAGAGGCCAGGACAGAACACCACAGAATTTGAACCCGTTCCAAGGTGCAGGCGACGTGCTGCTTCACGGAAGCCTGTCCACGGCCGCTCGGCGCCCCACACGGACTGGGCTTCAAGCTGGCGGGCCGCGGGGTCAACGGTATCTGTTCACCCTGCGCCCTGGCCCCCTCGGCGGAACTGAACAGCACAACACTTACGGTTGGGGACCGTGACGTCCTCAATCCCACCCACTGCGGGCCCACCGCTCTCGCCACGCCGCGTCAAGGGCGAGTTCCACGGCTGCTCCTTGCGCGAGAACGTAACAGCAGGTGGAGCCCCGCCGCTGCGGCCGGACCAGTTCGTTTTTGACCAGCAGATCGGGGATGCGTTGCACCACCGGCCCAGCGGTGCAGTGGCCAGCCGCCGTGAGGCGGAGGATGATCTCCGGCAGACGTTGGGGCGTCATAGAGAGACTGGGCAGCACTTGACTGACCGGAAACCGGGGGATGGTCGTTCTCCCTGCGCGGCGTGTATAGGTGATAACGGTGCTCGTGGCAGAGGCCTGAATGGCCTGAGGCACAACCTGAAGATCGGGTATCGGCACGTGTCTCCCGGTCATGACTGAACTCCTGTCCAGCGGGGCCTGGGCTTTCCTTCGCAGCTTGCCAGCAAAGGCAGCTGCCCGCTGGGTTCGGAGAAACGGCGAAGGTCAGCGGGGAAGTGTGAACTTCGTTCTAAATTAGACCGTCGAAACCGAGGAGCGTGCAGTGGGACTAACCACCGGTGACTGTGAGTATGGGTAAACCGTGTGCGCCGGCCTCTGGTTCTAGTGCTGAGACGAGCGCGCGAACAACGCCTGGACGTCTGTTGGCCGTCCAGGTGAAGAGGGAGCGGGTTAACGGCGCTGGGGACCCTGAGGCGCTGCACCCCGAGCGGTGGCGCTCAGGTCGACGATGATCTGCTCGCCATTGCGCTCAACCACGGCAAATATGGCGGTCTTCGCGACCTGCGTGATCTCTGCCTGCGCATTCGCATCGTTTCCGGTCACCTTGACGGTCTGCGTCGCCTTGCCTCCCTTGAGTGGGTCAGCCGCGTAGAAGGTGACGCTGCTGGCGCCGCGCAAGGCTCCCCCCAGCACGTCGCTGTCCCGTCCAGGGTGGCGCGGCGTCGCAGTCACCACGCGGGCTGGTGGCGCCGGTCTGGCCGCTCCGCTGCCCAGCGGCCATGCTCCCGGGGGTTCCGCACTGACTCTCCGGGGCATTGGTCTGCTCCTGGCGACCGCCACGCCGCGCGTCAGGACCCGCCGCCTGCCCAGGCGCGCCGCGGTCCGGGGCCTGAGCCTGAGCAGGTTTCAGGTTGACGACCTGTTTTCCGAACGGGGTGGTGATCAGGGCGTCGGTGGGGCCCTGGGGAGCGTTCTGGAACAGGGGCGCGCCGCGCTGGGCGGTGACCGTCGTGGACTTGATCAACAGCCCGCCGGTCAGCGGGTTGCCGGTGTCGTAGGCCTCTTGCAGTGTCTGATGCTGGCTGCCGCGCTGCTGGGTGTAGTTTGGAGTCTGGCGCTGGGCCGCCGTGTTGGTTGGAGCGGCGAAGGCAGTGCCCGTCACGAAGGTCAGGGCGGTCAGGACGGTCACGATTCTGTGGTTGCGCATGAAAGACCCCTTGGGGTTGAGGGGTGGGCTGGACTGCGTGCTCACCTGCCCTGGCGTACCGGAGGGGCATGTTCAGCACCCGGGGACGGGGAGACGTTGTGAGGAAGTTGTCTACATGCCGCCGCAGCGGAATCGGAGGGCCTGGACCGGCGGCCTGAACCAGAGGCTGATGGGGCCCTGCCACGCTGACCCGTCTGTTACGAAGCAGACGCGGACATGGGCGCAACGGCACACAAGGGCCTCTCCCTGCCGGTCTTTGTCGCTCAGGAGCTCACCACACCTCGGGTGGAACCTGAACGTGAATAACGAGCTCGACCCACGGTCTTAAGGCCCTTCAATCTGGGTTTGCTGGGGTTGTTCAGCGTGGAGAAGGTGCGCGAGGACTTCGGTGCGAAGCCACTGGTTGAACTGCACAGGTTCCTCAAAGAACGGATCATGCCCTGAACCCTCAAACCACATCAGTCGTACCTGAGGTGCCTTCAATTGCTTGACGTACGCCTGGAGTTCGCTTCCGCCAATCACCTGATCATGCCGCCCCTGCGCAAACCAGAGTGGCACCGCGAAGACCCGGAGGCTGTTCAGGTTGACGGCCGCGAACTCAGGCCACAGCGCACGGCTGCTCCGGAGGCTGCCCTGAAGATGCAGCCAGAGATCCCAGGCATTGAATTCCGGTGTGCGCAGGGCCTCCCGGAGCAGGACCGTGGCGCGCAGTGGTGCGTGCAGATCACCGCCGAGCAGGCTGAGCCACGTTCGTTGCGTCATCACTGCGCGCACACCGTAGGGTGGTGCGCCGATGCGCGTGAGCGCACGGAGGGCGGCGCGGTGCCTGCGCCGCTGAGCCTCCTGCATGACCCAGGCATACGACCGCGCTTCACTCCGCGGCATGTCAGTCACCTGCCCCACGCCGACGTAGCCCAGAAGCTGTTCCGGATGAGCTGCCGCATAGTGCAGGCCCAGCACGGAGCCCCAGGAGTGAGCCACCAGAAGAACACCCTGTCCAGGGAAGCGCGTCCGCAGCCACACGATGACCTCGTGGAGGTCCTGCACAGCGTGGGCGACGCTGACGGCAGGCTGACCACGCGTCCGGCCCGCACCCCGCTGATCCCAGGTGACGACCGTGAAGTCCTCCTCAAGTGCGGCATTGAACCGGCGGAACCAGGCGTTGCTCAGCGAGGCGCCTGGGCCGCCGTGGACGAACAGCAGCAGGGGGGTGCCTGGACGGGCCCCGCGGATCACCAACCGCTGCGGGCGCCCTCCAATGCGCGCGAAGCACACGGAGGCCACGCTCCCTGCGCGGTGGTGGCCGCGTTGGTCGGCAAAGGGCAGGGGAGAGGGGGCCCGGGTCAGATTGACCACAGCGCGCCAGAGGCCGGTCAACACGGGCTTGAAGGAAGCCATGGGTTCAGCATGCGCCGGACCGTCCACACCTCAAAGGACAAACTGGCCCGCATCATGGAACTGGACCTGCATCAGTGGTGCGGTCCACGGAGGCACGGTGCTCACGTTCCCGAACGCCAGGTGCCCGCTGTCCAGACCACCGTTGGCGCCGGCGCAGTTCAACCCACGGGCGTCGTGCGCACTTGGACGTCTCGTTGAGCCGTGCGAAGGGTCTGCACCCAAACGGGTTCGCGCACCTGAGGCAGCGCGCCTCCCGAGGTCAGGCCATGATGGACGCCGTGGCTCCTCCTGTTTTCAACACCGTGCCCCGGGCGGGGTGGATTGCCGTCAGCGTGATAGCTGCCGCCGTGACCCTGCTGGTCGTCCTGAAACTGACCCTGCCACTGATGCCCTGGGACGCGCCCTATGCGCCCGCCCGGCTCTCAGATCAGACGCGGCTTGGCCAGGCCCTGGGCTTTCACGGCCCGGTCAAACGGCTGGTGACGGCCTACTTCGAAGCGGACGACAACGTCACCCACACCGACCCGGTCACCCCCCACGTCAGGGCCATGCTCGACGTCAACCCCGACGGCCAGCAGGCCACGCTCACCACCATCACCCCCTCCGGCACCACGCGGCGCACTGTCCGGACGCAGGGCAATTCGGTGGTTGTCCTGGACGGCACCAAGGTCTACGAGCGCTTCACATTCGACGGTCCCTGCCTCACCCGGCATGAGGACCTGCTCTTTCAGCTGACCGTGGAGCAGACCTGTGACGATCAGGGCCGCCCGGTCCACCGGCGTACGACGGACCGTCGTTTCGGCCGGCTGGGACAATGGGGCCAGACCATTCACTGGGGACCGAAGGGCCGGACCGCCACCGTCACCCCTGACGGTGAGCCGAGCACCGAGACCCGCCGCGTGGTGAACGAGCGCGGCCTGGTGCTGCGGCAGGTGTACAGCGGAGGTAAGCCGGAGCGCATCGACTATGTCTTCGACCGGCTTGGCAACTGGGTGTCGGCCCGGGACCCGCGTGATGCCTTTGGCCGGCAGCTGCCGTATGAGCTGTTCGGTGATGGCCGGCTGCTCTACAGGCGGTACCCGTTCATGACCCGCGCCATCGAATACCGGGAAGTGCCCCGGCGGGGCGACCGACCGTGAGGCCTTCTCCGGTGAGGTGACTCCACCCGGAGTTCATTCGATCTCAGCGCCCCTCCTCTGGTTTCCAGAGCCCCGGGGTCCAACGGTGTCTGCTGTCCTTAGTTGTTCACGCGCACTGCCGTGAAGGCATGAGGATGTCTGGAAAGAGTGGTGGATCTGAACTCAACCAGCTCTGGGCTGGTACCGATGTGGGCATTCAGGCGCGCCGCCTGGATGACGGCTAGTCGAAGAGGAGTGGGGAGCTGGCCGGGATTGACGCCGCCCATGGCGTGCGGTCCCAGGGTGCTCCGGCAGTCAGGGCCAGTGGGAAAGGACGGCTACGGTGGTGGTGGCAGGGCAAAGGCGCAGAGCGGTCCAGTGCATGTTCCTGAAGCCTGACAGGCAACCTCAGCGTGCCAGACCCCAGTTGACCGTTCCCCCGGTCGTGTAGGCCATCCAACTTATTTAGAACGACTTTGAACTGTTTTAGAATTCAATTCGAGGTATATCGAAATGAGTGAAGCGTCCCTTCCAGCCGCCCCTGACCCTCAGACACGCATGAACACCCAGTTCCACCAGATTGTGTCCAGCCTGCTGCTCAACGCCGAGCGTGATGTCCGCCTGGCCCGCGCTGACGGTGACCGCGCCCTGGCCGACAAGGCAAAGGCCCGCCTGGATACGCTCCGGGCCGCGCTGGAGATCTACGCGGCCTCATACCTTGTGGCGCACGGGGTCCGGCCCTGGCCGCGCCCTGCGCACCCATGAGTGCCGATCTGCATGCGCGGGCCGCCGTGTTCCGGGCACTGGCCCACCCGGCCCGGCTGACGCTGCTCCGCCTGACCTGGAATGGGCCGCTCAGCGGTGAGCACCTCGCACGCATGGTCGGCCTGGCCCCCGCCACGGTAAGTCACCACCTCGCGCAACTCACGGAAGCTGGCCTGATGAGCGTGCGGCAAGACGGTCATCAGCGGCTTTTCAGTACAGATCACGTTGCGCTGGACCTCAATGTGGCCGCGTTGGTTCAGGGCCACGCCGAGCTGCCCCACGCTGAGGACCCTTACCGCGAACGGGTGCTGCGGGCCTTCCTGCGCGGCGGGAAGCTCGTGCAAATTCCGGCCCAGCGGAAAAAGCGCGAGGTGGTCCTGCGCGAACTGGCAACGATCTTTGACCCTGGACGGTCCTACCTGGAAACGGAGGTCAACGCGCTGCTGGGGGAGTACCACGAGGACTTTTTTACCCTGCGCCGCGAACTGGTGGGCCTCGGGTTGCTCACGCGCGAACGCGGCGTCTACCAGCGCGCGCCGGCCGCGTTCCCCTGAAACCAGAAGCCTGGCCAGGCGCTGCGTGCTCATCCTCCAGCTCGCGGAGCCTGGAGGCCGTGAATGCGGCGCTCAGCGGGAGAGCAGGTGCGCGTCCCGTCTGGAAAGAACGGGCCCTGGCAAGAACGTCTGGCCACGCTGTGGCCGTTTCCTCCGCCGCGCCGCGGTATTGCGGTAATCAGCGTGGCGTCCTTGAGGGAAGACGCCGGGACGGCGTTCTCCAGCCTGCCCGCCCAGGCGGAGGATCAGGGTGCCGTGTGGGTCTGTAGTGGACTGGCAAGGGTCCTCCTCAGTACACCTCCCCGTTGCGGCGAAGGCAGACCGGATGACCGCTGTGGACCGCGAGGGCAGACTTGTCTTTGACCGCAGCCCGGCGAACTCGCTGTACCGGCGTGACCGCCGCGCGATCAGGGTAGATCCCTGGAGGAAGCCAGCAGCGATGGTGACGTCGGTCCGAACCGTGTCTGGCAGGAAGGGGCTGGTGTGGGCGCGAGTAATTGGTGAGTCCACCGGGGGAGTGATGAATACGGCGGTCAGGAAGGTGATGGGCCGGAAAATCCGAACGTTCAGGTCAACCCCCGGCATGCTCCAGAGGGCGGGTGGGCGCAAATGCCGGACCAGCTGCAACCACATCCGGTCATGACCAGCGCGCCTGAGGACTTCCGATCTGGGAACAACAGAGCTGTAGCGTCCCTACGGCGCATAGGGCGCCGGTCAGCATATGTGGCGCCCAGACGAAGGAAGGTCTGCTGACGCCAGGAGCCCAGCCAAGGCCGCGACCTGCCGCGCGGCCGCCTCGGGTTCCAGGCTGGTGGTGTCCAGAACAGGCACGTCAGCAGGGGCCGTGAAGGTTCCGCGGGTGTCTAGCAACGATGCCAGCAGGGCCGGATTTTTCAGTTTTAGTCTGTCCTGCCGCTCGGGACGGTTGATGCGGCGGGCGAGTTCTTCTCGCTGGCAGGTCAGCACGACGGGCGTGAACACGGCGCCGCGTGCCTTTGCCAAGGCAGCCAGGCTGCCGAAGGTCTCCTGCTCTCTGGCTTCTGCCGTCAGATAATGGGTGAAGATATGACTGACCTGCGCGGGCGCCAGTTCAGCGGCCTGCAGAACCGCCAGCCGGACCTGTTCGCGCAAGGGGCTCAGCCCGGCGGGTAACTCGTGATGCCCGGTCACGCCGCACGCCCGGAAAATCGGATCACTCCAGAGGTGATTGTCCAGCAGTACCGCCCCGGTTTGCCGTTCCAGCAGTTGCCCAATCGTGCGTTTGCCGCTGGCCGGTGGGCCGATCAGATAAAAGAGGTGAGGCATGGCCGGCAGCATACGGGGGGGGGACGCCAGGAACATGCGCGCAATGGCGCATAGGCAGTCATGTCTCCTGGAATGCCCCTCCAGTGGGATGGCCACGGTGGCTGGCTCGACTGTTCGTTGGTCAACCAAGCAGCGGGACCCGCCGGGCCGTGAACGGGCATGGCCTGGCGCTGCAGGTATCCAGCCAGCGCAGGGACGCCACTCAACCTCAATGGCGTCTCCGACCGGCTCGGCCGCTGGGTGTCGGCCCGGGACCCGCGTGATGCCTTTGGCCGGCTGCTCTCCAAGCGGTACCCGTTCATGACCCGCGCCATCAGATACTGCTGACTGCCCTGGCGGGATGATCCTCACCTCTGAACGGGAGGCCCCCAGACGTGCGTTTGGGGGCCTTCCCCGGCGCCATGGCTCCGTCCCGACAGAGGTCATGCGGCCTCATTCTAGATCAACGGCTCCGCCCGCCCCCTGCCACTCGTGATCGGCAGTGACCGTTCCGGTTATGCCTGCAACCCCAGACGAGCACTCACGTCAGCGCGGTCCACCGCGCCTCCAGCGATCGCGCCCTCGATGACCCCGTGCTCGTCCGTGATCACCAGGGTTGGGAAGCTGAAGACCCGGTAGCGCCGGCCAATCTCACGCGTTTGGTCCAGCAGCAGCTGACCGCCATAGACGGCTTCTGGAAGCTCGCCGCGCCTGAAATCAATCACGCGCAGATCCAGGTTGTTCGCGGCGGCGAGTTGCCCGATGTACATCTCCACGGTGCCGCAAGCGACGCACTGCTCTGCTTTGAAATACAGCAGAGTTCTTCGGGTCAGCCGGAGTTGTTTGCAGGGCGTCACCTGGTCACCTCGTCGAGGAAGGCGGGCCGCGAGGCGCTTTTCGATGAACTGACCCAGCCACTGAGGGACTTTGATCTGCATGACGGTCCTCCGGTCTTCACCTTAAGCGCCGCAGTCCAGATGGGCTGCCACGGTTGCCGCTGGGCGGAGCCCAGCATGGGGTTGGGTCACTCTGCCACGGACGTGAAGTGGGTGCGGGGCGCGGCCCCGCGCCTCTGGATGAAGGCCCGGTCACCGCAGAGGCGATCTCGACGGCGCAGAAGCTGAAGCTGGAATCGCTGAGACTGGCGGGCAGTTGTTCGTTGAGGCCGGCCTCTTCCGGCGCCCAGCGGGTCAGGGCCCGGTCCTGGTCCGGCTCGCCGCCCTGAAGGCACCTGCTTCTGCCGGGCTCGGGGAGTGCCGCGGCGCGGGTCCCGCCGGCGTTCCTGCCGGAGTCCACTTCTTTGCTCGACCCATGACGTGTCGACGTCTTGCCCTGAGGGCCGGGCATGCTACGTTGCCTGACGGGCCGCGGCCGGGTCACTCGGGTGCCGCCGCTGGTTCGTCGGCGCCGGGTCGTGGCCGGCCGGGCGGCACGGTCACCTTCCACCGTGGCTGGGGGCCTGCTCCGCCCCAAGGAGATCAACATGCATGACCATCCTGAGGCGCCCTTGAGTCCAGAGCACCTGGACGCGGGCACGCTGGAATTTCTGCAAGCGGTGTTTGACGCGGCCCGGGCAGACGACGCGGCCCGGTTGGCTCCGCTGCTGCAGCGGGGATTGCCGCCGAATCTGCGCAACCAGAAAGGCGACAGCCTGCTCATGCTGGCGAGCTATCACGGCCACCTCAGGACTGCCCGGCTCCTGCTGGAGCACGGCGCGGACCCCGAGCTGCGGAACGACCAGGGCCAAACCCCTCTGCTGGGGGCCGCGTATCAAGGAGACCTGTCCATGGTGAGGCTGCTGCTGGCGCACCACGCGGACGTGGAGAGCCCCAGCCCGGATGGCAGGACGGCGCTGATGATGGCGGCCATGTTCGGCCGCGCGGAGATCATTGAGGTGCTGCTCGCCCACGGCGCACATCTTGGTGCGCGGGATGCCCGGGGCATGAGCGTGGCGGACGCTGCGCGCCTGATGGGTGCCCATGACACCGCCGCTGAGCTCGAAGCGCGGATGCTGAGGGGCCGGGCAACGACCGCGCCGGGTGAGAACCCCTGATCAACGCGCTGGCGCGGCGTGATATCAATCGGGCAACAGTCCAGGCGGTCCACGCGCCCCTCGGAGCGTCGCCGACGGGCCCGGCTGAACCACGTCAGGCTCCGTTCTGCGACCTCTGCATGCCACTCCAGCCATTCATCTGACTTGCGGTCCCGGCGCCCGGGTCCGCCCCTGAACGCCACGCAGGTGGGATCGGTCAAGCGCCGCTCCCCGGTCAGCCGCTGACGCCCGGACGCTGTGGTCAGGTGACGGGGGATCTCCTGACCGCTCCCTGCGCCGTTCATGGCGGGGCGCCCCTGGGTGTTCACTCTGGACTCCGTGCTTTGCGAACGCCTGTCAGGTCATCCTGACGGCGAGAGCGCGCGGGCCCCACGGAGATAACCATGGAGCTGCGAGCGGTACACCCACCGCCAGAACCTGGGAACGCCGGTGCCGCTGCGTTCTTCTAGGTCCACCCGGCCGCGCGGATGAGCGAGCAGCCGCCCGAGACGGCTGGTCACCGGCGCAGGCAACAACTCCAGGCGCCGCAGGTGCTTGATGTTCTTGTAACCGTACAGCTGAGGCGCAATCAAGCGCAGGGGTGCCCCGTGGGCCGGCGTCAGCGGGGTGCCGTTCATGTGATCGGCCAGGAGGACGTCGGGACGGAGCAGTTCGTCGAGAGGAACGCACGCCTGGTAACCGTCGTGGGCGCTGACCATCACGTGCGTGACGTCCGGCTGCGCGAGGTCCGCCAGACACGCCGCCCACACCTCCGCAAACCGCCAGCCCTCCCAGTGCACTCGCGGCGCGGTCCAGGTGGTGACGCAGTGGAAGTCACGAATGATGGCCGTGCGCGGGAGGTGGGCCAGGAGCGAGGAGGTCCGGACCGCCGGGCAGGTCACGTGACCGTACACCCCAATCGCGGAGTCCGGGGCGGGGTGCACCTGGCGGCCTAGGTAGCGCGGGAGGCCAAACCGGGGCATGGGTCCAGACAGAAGCACCTGGCCAGGCGCGGGGAAGTCAGTGGTCATGGTCTCTCCAGGGAACAAGGCAGTTCAGGCGGGCCGGGTGTGCAGATGGCCGGACGCAGTGGGGCCAGGATGAACTGTACCTGCCAGCACCGGCGCGGGACAGGGACGTTTGGTGCCCCTGGCACTCAAGTGGATGCGTTGCCCAGTGCGTTGCCTCGCCATCCCGGTGAGCAAGGAAGTGAGCGCGCCGGTGGCCTGCTCAGCGCTACACCCACTGGAGTGCATGCCGCGCGGCCGGAAAGTGATGACAGCGCAACACCTGAGCCGCTCGATGATGGGGGACGGAATCGGGTTGTGTAAGGCCGCGCTGGGGCCTGCGCCGGCACCTCTGCCCTGCACCGTCACATCAGGCAGGCCGCGCCTGCCCATTCAGGCTTCTGTGAGAGCCCGTTCCTTATGATGTTGCGATGCCGCTTCATGACCCCGCCAGTCCTTCTCACCTCATGAACCCCAGTCCGGGGGCGTGCGACTGCCAGGTCGTGGCGCCGCTGAACCTGCGTGACATGACGGCCCTGTCGGTCCGCGCCTCTTCCACGCACCTTCAGCGGAAACTGACGGTTCTCCTGGCGGCGCATGACGTGCCGGTCGTCATGCAGGACGGCAGCGTGCAGGTCCGCCGGGAGGATTTTCAGTCCCTCGAAGCGGTTCTGGGCAGCTTCTCCCGCACGGAGCGCACGGATCTGCTCGCGGCGCCCTGGTTCGGGCCGCAATTGGACGCGTGGCAGATGGCCCCCCTGGAGCAGTGGACGCAGCGCCTCGCCACGACCTGGTTTGAGAGCGCCAGCGAGCACCTCAAGTTTCAGCTTCAGCCCATCGTGGCGCTGAGCAGCGGCCAAGTGTACGGGTATGAGGCGCTGGTGCGCGCCGAGCATGACGGCGCACTGATCGGCGCGTGGCCGCTGCTGCAAGCGGCCGCCGCGCACGGTCAGGCGCGCGCCTTCGACGCGCACGCCCGCACAACCGCCATCCGGCAGGCGTACCCGCAGCTCGGGGCAGACCAGCAGCTATTTCTCAACTTCGCCCCGGGCGTGGTGTACAACCCGGACATCTGCCTTCAGACGACGTTCGCCACCTGCCGGGAGGTGGGCGCCGACTTCTCGCGGCTGGTGTTTGAAGTGACGGAAAGTGAGGCGTTCCCGGACCTCACACTGCTGCGCTCGATTCTGGACCGCTACCGGCAGGAGGGCGCTCAGGTGGCGCTGGACGACCTGGGAGCCGGCCATACCAGCCTGAGTTACCTTGCGGAGCTGAAACCCGACATTGTGAAACTAGACCGGGCGCTGGTCAGCGGCCTGCATGGTGATGACCGCCGCCTTCCGCTGGTCACGGCCCTCATCGGGTACGCACACGACCTGGGCGTCCGCGTGGTCGCGGAGGGCATCGAAACGGCCGGTGAACTGACGCAGATTATGGCGCTGGGCGCTGACTACGCGCAGGGATACTTCCTGGGCCGCCCAGGCCCGGGCGCCGCGCAGGTGCTCCCGGACGCTGCGGCCTTCTGGTAACTGAAGTGTTTCCAGTCCTGACCTGCGGGGGTCCCATTTTCATTCCGTGCCGCAGGGCGGCGGTCCCATTCGGCGCCGACGAGTGCGCCGCTCCTGTTTCCCGTTCGCCCGCTGCGCGCCTTGGGACGTCATACATGCCGCTTCATCAGGCCCGTTCTGTTCCTGTCCGCCTGCCGCGTGCGCCGGGATCCTCCACCTTGCTGGTGTCACGCCGTAGCGCGCCGGCGCGTCGCTGCCAACCCCACCAGAAACAGTCCCGCCGCCGGCAGAGGGGGCCCAGCCCCCAGACCCACCGGGCACGCCCTTTCCCTTCAGCATGGAGGTGGTCAATCGCCATGCAGCAGAGACCGGCCGGCCGGTCTCTGCTGTCCGTGCCGGGGGCGGCCCCTGCAAGGACGCTACTTTTTCCCGTTCAGTCTGGACTTCGGTTCGGGGACCGGCTCGGTGGGCCGGATCAACCAATCCCGCCCGGACTGCCACACCGCGCCCGCTGGGTATTCGCCCCGCTGCACCCAGCCTTTCGCCGTGTCGAGCGTCACGCTGTGCAGTTGGCACCACTCGCTCAGGACCACGGCGGGAAGCGTCAGGCGCTCCGCCCGTCGTTGCGCTGCCCTGCGCTCCCAATCAACCTGTGGTTTCGCGTTTGCGTCTTCCATCATGTGTCTCCTGTCGGCGCCCGAAGCGCTTTGGTGGGTCTCAAAGCAGTGATTTCAGGCGGTGCAATGGGGTGGGGAGGTGGCCAAACAAGGCTCTGAGCGTTCCCAGAGGTGTGACCACTGATCTGTACGGTACGCCTTGACGGACGGGCGGTGTCGCCGTCCCAAGCGCCCGGCGGCCCCCTCCGCGTGATAAGTTCTGCCATTTCACACCTGAAGGGTGCCTGCGGGCCGCCGCTGCTGGCTTCGCTGCCGGTGCAGAGCGCTTCGGTCCCCCGGAGCCGGGTGTGCCCGCACGTGATGAGGAGGGCGACAGGTGTGACGCCCCCTGTCCTCGACCCAGCCTGGCGACGTGATGACCGTATCCAAATCCACCGTGAGTGGGTTTTCAGCCCCCATCAGGTTGGGTGAAGGCACGCTGACCAGCTTCGCGGCGGCAGGGGTTAACCACCTGCAGCGGCCGTTCCGGCCCGCATCTCGGCACGGCGCTCGGTCCGGCCTCCGGCAGGGCGCCGTGCGGAACCTGGCATGGTCCCCCGGAGGCCACCGTCTGCGCGGTCGGCCCCGTTGAGGAACTCAGCCGGATGCACCCGGCTCAGTGGGGAGTTGTCCATGCCGCACCCTGGGTGGCGGGTCCCCGCTCCACGGTGGCCGTGCGTGGCAGCCGCCCACTGGATGGCCCTGCAGCCGGAAGGTGGGCGCGTCGGGTGCTGGTTGGGGGTCCGGGACGGCGCACCCTCTGAGGCCTGCTGAGCCGCCCCTGCCCTGCACACTCGTGGGGACCCCCGTGTCTCTGACCCTTCATGTTCAGTGAGTTCAGTCGGCTGGAAGGCGAAGGGGGACTGAGACCGGATGAGCGACGACGGGAGCCGCGCCTTCCGCTTGGCCTCAGGGCAGGGGAACGGAGGACCTCGACACAAACAGTGAACCGATACCAATCCGGCTTTAGCTAACGTTTATCATGCGGCCATGACGGCTCCGCAGCGCTTCTTCCTCATTGACGACAACCCCCATGACCAGTTGCTCGCCATGGAAGCCTTTGCCGAGCTCTGCCCCGACTGTCACCTCACCTTCGCCAATGACGGCTCCGAAGCCCTGCGCCTGCTCCAGTCGACCGACGAGCTCCCCGAGGTGATCCTCCTGGACGTCAACATGCCCGGCATGAACGGCTTCGAAGTCCTTCAATCCCTCAAGAAGGACCCCCGCCTCGCCACGATCCCGGTCGTGATGCTCACCACGTCCGGCGCTCCCGAGGACGTGGCGGCCGCCTACACCCTCTACGCCAGTTCATACCTGGTCAAAGCCCAGGACTTCTCCGCATTCCTGAGCCAGATCGAGGCGTTCCTCGGCTACTGGGCGCACTGCCGCACCATTCACGCCTGACGCCCGGTCTGCGCACGGGCCGAAGGTCTGCCGGCTGATCTTTTGTCGGTCCTTCCAACCAGGTCGGCCGGGATGAACTCCCAGGTGCCCTCAGGCCGTGACCCACTTGAGCAGGCCGCAGGTGAGGAAGACGACGCGTCCCCTGGCGGGGCAGGTTGAGCCGCAGTGCATGCCGGGTTCGCAGGCCGTCAAGCCGCAGACAGCGCTGGAAGACCAGGCGCTGGTCACGCCGCTGGAGGAGGGCCTGGCCTGAATCAGGCCGCTTCGCCAGGCGCGCTCCGGGAGCGTCGGAGGCGGTTACCATCCCGAGGGACACAGCCCCATGCGGAAGTCCGGCGAGGCTGCGTTTCACTTCATGCGCCTGCACGTCTGCGCGACGAAGTGGGATCCGGCCAGAACCGCGTGCGCGATGGGCGTTGATCTGAAGAATATCAGTCCCCAGCCAGGGCGGCAGCCACGACGATCACCCGGAAAACAGGAGTGGGCGGCGCTGACGTGGCTTCGAGAGGACACCCGGGTACAGGACCGTCTCGCCGGCCGGGCTGTCTTGCAAAAAATGGCGCTTCCTGGCGCGCAAGTTCACCTGTCCACGCAGCTTTCGCGTGCGGCTTCAGGGCTGGAGTACGGTTCGCATCATGCCGAGACGCCTGACCACTGTGGACGTGTTTACTGCTACGCCCTTCCAGGGCAATCCCGTGGCGGTGGTGCTGGACGCCGAGGGGCTGTCGGCGGCGCAGATGCAGCACATCGCGAGCTGGACGAATCTTTCCGAGACGACGTTCCTGCTGCCACCCACCACGCCGGACGCAGACTACCGGCTGCGGATTTTCACGCCCGTGTCCGAGCTGCCGTTCGCGGGGCACCCGACGATCGGGAGCGCCCACGCCGCTGTGCAGTCCGGCCGGGTGGCGCCGCGCCAGGGCCGGCTGGTGCAGGAGTGCGGCGCCGGGCTGATCCCCATTGAGCAGATGGGCGAGGGCCGCTTCTCCCTGACGATGCCGCCAGCACAGTTCGAGCCCCTGAACGAGGCCGACACCCACGAACTGAGGGCGCTGCTGGGCCCGGGCGCCGGGAGTGACGTGCCGGCTGTGCTGGTGGACGTGGGGGCCCGCTGGATCGTGACCCGCCTGGCGGACCCGGCCGCGGTGCTCGCCCTGCACCCGGACTTCGCGCGCAGCGCCACGCTGGAACGCAAATTGAGGGCAACGGGGGTCTGCGCCTTCGCCACGGATCCAGCGACGGGTGTGGTGGAGGTGCGGTCCTTCGCGCCGTCGTGTGGCGTGAACGAAGACCCGGTCTGTGGCAGTGGCAACGGGGCCGTGGCGTACTACCAGCGGCAGCTGGGCCTGCTTGCCCCGGGGAGCGCGTACGCTGCCCGGCAGGGCCGGTGCGTCGGCCGGGACGGCCACCTGCGGCTGACCCTGACCGAAACGGGTGGGGTGCAGCTGGAAGGGGCCTGCGTGACCAGCCTGAACGGCACGTTGACTGACCCCTGAACGGCAATGCCCCTGACGCGGCTGCCTGGCCCCGGTCTGGC
This sequence comes from Deinococcus taeanensis, assembly GCF_020229735.1. Classification (NCBI taxonomy): domain Bacteria; kingdom Thermotogati; phylum Deinococcota; class Deinococci; order Deinococcales; family Deinococcaceae; genus Deinococcus; species Deinococcus taeanensis. The sequence goes on from NZ_CP083457.1 coordinate 148,535, forward strand.
GCCTCTCCTGATCGGGTAACCGAGGCCCGACCGCGACATCCCGAGCGTCTGAAGAAGGCCGGGGTCCGGTTGTGACGGGTGCCGTTCCTGGGTGGGATGGCTGAGTTACAGGTCCGCATCGTGAAGCAGGTGTTCGAGAGGCACACGCACGAGGAATTCACGGTCCGGGCGGTCCATGGGGGCGCCGCCTGGCAGCGTCATGGTGATGAGCGCGGATAAGGTGACGACCCGGCGCTCCGGCGCTCCTCGGTCCAGGGCAGCCCCCTGCATCTGGCGCGGTACCCCACCCAGGCGCAGGGGTGCGCGGTGGCCGGGCCGGTCGCGGGGAAGTGCGTGCCCGCACCGTACTGTCCGCAGAGTGCGGCGACAGAGACGGAGGTCGCGGGCGGCCGCCGGACGCGGGCACCACCCTGCTCACCCGTGAAGGCGCGCTTCAGGCGGTCCTGGCGCCCCTGTTGACGTTCCCTGAGCGAGGACCGCTTGTCGCCGGTCCGCACCGCGGATAATGGGCCACGGCGAGGGACGTGCGGGCCTGCCTGGCGGCTCATGCCGGCGAGGATGTCTCCCTGGTGAACCTGGCACGGCTCTCGAGGCTCGGCTCCTTCGGATGTTCCGCCAGAACGTGGGGCTGCCGCCGCACGCGTGTCGGGCGCAGGCATGGGTTGCCGCGGGGTGGGGCCTCGCGGACGTGGCAATCGTCACGGGCTTCAACGATCAGAGCGCCTTCTGGACTCTGCTCAAGCGGCGCTGTGAGAACGGGCTGGGGGGGAGGACGGCCGCCGGTACGTCCATGAGCTGCGGCGTGCCAGCGGCACCTGCGTCACGCGGCCCCCTCGTTTCCCGGGGTGAATCCACATCAGCCACGCTGGTTCATCACCTCGACGAGCACCCGGGCGCCGTGCCGGATCTGCGCCTGCTCCAGTCCCCCGTACCCCAGCAGCAGCCCGTTTGCGCCTGTGGGTTCAACGTAAAACGGAGAGAGCACACTCACCTGTACCCCCCGCTCGCCCGCCAGGCGCGCCACCTCCGCCGCGTCCAGCCGCCCGTCCAGCTCCAGGTGGACATGGAAGCCTGCTTCCAGACCCCCGACCTTCGCGACGGTTTTCGCGCCCTGCAATTCGCGGACCAGGACGGCCCGCTTGCGCGCGTACACCCGCCGCATGCGGGCCAGGTGCCGCTCGAGGTCCCCGGAACGCAGGAAGAACGCCAGGGCCCGCTGCACCGGCCACGAGGTGTGATAGTCCGCCATGGTTTTGAGCGCGGTCAGCCGTTCGCGAAGCAGCGGTGGCGCGACCACATACCCCACCCGCAGCGCCGGGGACAGCACCTTGGAGAAGGTGCCGAGGTACACCACGCGAGCGGGATCGAGCGACGCCAGGGCGGGCAGGGGCGCCGTGTCGTACCGGAACTCACCGTCGTAATCGTCTTCCACGATAAGGCCGTCGTGTTCGTGGGCCCAGGCCAGCAGCGCGCGGCGACGTGGCAGGGACAGGCGGCTGCCCAGCGGGAACTGATGGGATGGGGTGGTGTACACCAGGGTCGGCGCGGCCACGCCTGCGGGCAGCGCCGCCACCCGCAGGCCATCGTGATCGACCGGAACCGGCAAAATGATCGCTCCGTGCTCGCGCATCACCTGCCGGGCCAGGCGGTACCCGGGTTCCTCAAAGGCCACCACGTCACCTGGGGCCAGCACCGCCCGCGCGACGAGATGCAGGCCCTGAATGGCTCCGCTGGTCACCACGACGTCGTCCGGACCGCACACCACGCCGCGCGAACGGCGCAGGTAGGCGGCCACCTCCGCGCGCAACTCCGGATCGCCGGCCGCGTCCGCGTACGCTCCTGGCAGCGCCTCCTCAGCCACCCGGCGCCACGCCCGCCGCCACGCCGCGTCCGAGAGCCGGGCCACCGCCGGCTGCCCCACACGGAAATCAATGACGTCCGACCGACTGGCGGGGGCCACGTCGGGCAGCACCGGCTGGCCGCGCAGCCAGCGGGGACTTCCCTGCGCCGCGACATTGATGGGCGTGATGCCTGAGGCCACAGGCACGTCCTGGCTGACGTATGTTCCGGCCCCCACCCGACCCACCAGATACCCTGTGGCCAGCAGGTCTTCGTAGGCGGTGATCACCGCCCCCCGGCTGACGTTCAGCACCCGGGCGAGCGTGCGGGTACTGGGCAGCCGGGCACCGGCATGCAGCTGACCGTTCAGGATGGCCCCCTGCAGCTGCAGGCTGAGCTGCCGAGCGACAGGAAGGGGTCCGGCCCGTTCCAGGTGCAGGGGCACGTCCACAGTCAGCCCTTGTCCCGCACCGGCAAATGGTCTGCCATTTTTCTTCTGAAGTGGTTCTTCTCGCTGCGCCATTTCCTCGTCAGGATAGGTGCCGTGACCCCGACCATTCGCTCAGCCACCGAACAGGACATTCCCCAGCTGCTGCCTTTGATGCGGGGGCTCGCCGAATTTGAGCAGTATATCGACGTCTTTGCCGTGGACGAAGAGGTCCTGCGCGTGCAGGGATTCCGGAAAGACCCACCCGACTTCCAGGCTTTCGTTGCTGAGCTCGACGGTGCCCTGGTCGGGACGCTGGTGTTTTCCCTGGTTCCGTTTACGGCCACGGCCACACCCACCCTGTACATCAAGGAGCTGTACGTGACTGAGGCCGCGCGTGGGCACCGTGTCGGTGAACACCTGATGCGCGCCGCGGCGCGCGAGGCCACCGCGCGGGGCTGCGGCGCCGTCCGCTGGACGGTTGCGAACTGGAACACGGCCGGGCAGCGCTTCTACGAGCGCCTGGGCGCGCAGCCCAACCCGGTGTGGGTGGATTACAGCCTCAGTGGGGCCGCCCTGATGGCGCTGGCTGAAGCGCCTGGCGCCGCAGCCACCGATGGAGACAGGAGCCCCAGGAGCGCCTCATGACCGACCCCACTCCCCGCGGCCACCTCAAACGCCAGGACAAAGCTATGACCCGCGAGGAGGCCGAAGTCTTCCTCGGCGCGGCGTTCTGCGGGCGTACCGGCACCCTCGGCCCGGACGGCTACCCCTACGTCGTCCCGAACCTCTTCACCTGGCAAGGCGGTCAGGTGTACCTGCACACCGCCCGGTACGAAGGGCATTTCCTGACGAACGTGCGCTTCCACGAGCAGGTGAGTTTCGAAGTGGACGAGCCGGGTGAGATCTTCCCCTACGGCCACGTGGAATGCGACACGTCCGTGTCGTACCGCTCGGTCATCGTGTTCGGCCGCATCCGCATCGTGGAGGACACGGACGAGAAGCTCCGCTTCTACCGGGCTTTCATGGACAAGTACGCCCCGGCAGACTCCTGGGGCCGGGAGAAGGACTCGCTGCCGCGCGTGAACGGCACCGTCGTGTACGCCATTACCCCGGACGCCGTCACCGGCAAACAGGGTCTCCTGCCCGGGCTGAGTGACCGCTGGCCGGCCAGGAACGACACTGCCTCGCCCGGCTGGCAGAAGCGCAAATAACGCCACCCTTCTCTTTCACCTCTGGAGACGATTCCATGAACACCCCCCTTCACATCAGTCCCGCTGTGGCGGAACGCTTCCCGACCTACCGCGGCCTCGTTCTGCTCGCTTCTGGGCTCACCAACGGGCCCAGCGACGAGCGCAGCCTCACCCTCCTGCGGGACGCCGAAGCGCACGCTCGCCAGATGTTTACCACCACGCCACCGGCCACCCACCCGCACATGGCCGCCTGGCAGGACGCGTTCCGCGCCTTCGGCATGAAGCCAAAGAAAACGGTGAACTCCGCAGAGGCCCTGATCTCCCGGGTGGTCAAAGGGGGCGAACTGCCGGCCATCAACCGGCTCACCGACGCGTACAACGCCGTCAGTGTGCGCTTCGTCGTGCCGTGCGGCGGGGAGGATCTCGACCACGTGGTGGGACAGGTCACCTTGACGGTGGCCGACGGCACCGAACCCTTCGAAACGAACAAGGACGGTGCGCCCTTCATCGACCATCCGGTTCCCGGCGAAGTGGTGTGGGCCGACGAAGCGGGAGTCACGTGCCGCGCCTGGAACTGGCGGCAGGGCGCCCGGACCCGGCTGACCGAAGCCACCACGAACGCCTACTTTCTGTTCGACGCCGTCGCGCCGATGACCTCGGAGGACCTGACCGCGGCCGGCGACGCCCTCGAAGCGCTGCTCAGAGAATTCTCGCCGGGCTGCGTGATCCACCGGGTGCATCTGGGCGGGTCAGGTGAGTGAGCTGACGACTGTGCTGGCAGCCGGGCTGGGGGCGGCCATGGCCTTCGGCGCGGGTGACTTCAGTGGGGGCCTCGCCACCAAGCTTGATCCGGTAACCCGTGTCGTGGCCCTGGGACACCTGTTGTCCCTGGTGCTGTTCGTGGGCCTCGCCGTTGTCAGCGGCGAAGCCTGGCCGCAACCGGCAGACCTGGCGTGGGGGGCCCTCGCCGGGGCCGGAGGCGTCGTTGGTCTGGGCTGCCTCTACCGGGGGCTGGCCCTGGGCCCCATGGGCACCGTGGCGGCCATCAGTGCCGTCCTGGCGGCCAGCCTGCCGGTGGTGACCACGGTCCTGCTCGGCGATCACCTGGGAACCGTTCAGCTGGTGGGGATGGTGCTGGCCCTGCTGGGGGTCACCGTCCTGAGCCGGGACTCGTCCCAGGGCCGAGGGGGGGTGGGTCTGGCGGCGCTGGCCGGACTGGGGTTCGGGACGTTTTTCCTGTGCCTCGGGCAGACGCAGACCGGTGCCGTGTTCTGGCCCCTGGTGATGGCCCGGATCGTCTCGGGCAGTGTGATGCTGCTGCTGGCCCTGCGTGGACCCGGCCTGCGTCCTCAGGCGGTGGTCCCGATCGTCGGCTCCGCAGCGCTGGACGCGTTGGGGAACGTGCTGTTCGTCATCGCGGCGCAGACGGGGCGGCTGGCGGAGGCCAGTGTGCTGTCAAACGCCTACCCGGCCTTTACGGTGCTCCTGGCCCTGCTGGTGCTGCGCGAGCGACTGCGGCTTGACCAATGGTGGGGCTTGTGGATCACGCTGCTGGCCGTGCCGATGATCGCCACTCACTTATAAACAGCTGCAGAGACGGTGCAGCGACGCCGTCCTCGTGCACCTGCCTGCGGTCGAACCTGAAGCTTGGGCGACGCTGGCCGTCGCAGACGTTGTCCAGTTTGCCCCTCAGTGGCCAGATTTGTCGGCTGCTCTGTCAGGCTGTGGTGTCCAGAATCAGCCGCAGCGTCTGTGCCGGCATGTCCCAGTGCGGAAAGTGGCCGCTGTGATCAAACCAATGCAGCCGCGCGTCGGGAAACAACGCCTGAGCCCTCGCTGCCTGTCCCGGCAGACACACCCGGTCCCAGCGGCCCCAGCCGATCACCAGCGGGTGCGCCAACCGGCCCCGGGGCACCCCCTGCTGCTCCTCGCCAAACGCCAGGTTGCGCAGCAGTTCGTCCGTGGACGGCGAAGCGGCGAAACTTCTCATTTCGGACAGGGTGAGCTCTGGCGCCAGGGCCCAAGGATGCGAGGAAAACTGGGCGAACAGGGCGCTGCGGCCAACGGGAGAAGCCGTCAGGACAGGCATGGCCGGCTGAAGCGCACGGATCAGCGTGATGGACGCGGCCACCGTGCTGTAGAAGAAGCCCCGTTCCCAGCCCCGCCAGAACCCCCCCGGATCAAGCGACACCACCGCACCCAGGACGCCTCCGCGCCGCGCGAGTTCCAGGACCAGTCGGGCGCCCATCGAAGTGCCCACGGCGTCGATGCCCAGGAGGTGCTCCCGCGTCAGAAAATCACTCAGCGTGTCGGCCAGCGTGGCGATGCTCACCTCACCGGACAGTGGGGGCGTATGGCCGAAACCGGGCAGATCAACGGCGATGACCTCACGCTGCGCTTCCAGTCCGGCCAGAATCGGCGCCCAGGTCTGCCAGGAACTGCCCAGCCCATGGACCAACAGCAGCGGCTTGCCCCGGCCGCGCCGGAGGTGGTGGAGCGAAGGACCGGGGCGCCCCTGAGGCAGAGGAGTGGGTGAAGTCACCTCCTTACTTTCGGGGCGGGCCGTGTGACGGCCTGCCTGATCACGCTAAGACCACTTGAGGTTTCCCCGGCGGAGCGCCTCCGGCGGCGAACGGTGGACGGCGCTGCATTGCTCGCCGCGCGGAACGGTGCAACGCCGAACGAATTAACACGTCAGAGACCTGTCCCTCGGTCGTGGCGCACCAGGATTCATCCGCAGTGACATCGGTCCAGAGTTCATCGCCCGTGACCTGGGGATCTGGCGGGCGGCTCAGGAGATCGGCACGCGGTTCCTTCAACCGGGGAAACCGTGGCAGAACGGCTTCGCCGAAAGTGTTCACGCTTGGCGGCAGGTGGAGTGTCTCAACCCGGACGTGGTTTCTTCGGCCAAGCACGCCCAAGTGGTGCTGGACGGGTACCGAGCGTTTTACACCACCAGCAGGCCCTTTCTTCCCTGAATGACCGCACTCCTGACGAATTTGGCCAGCTGGCCCGGCGCCAGGCTGCCCTCCCCCTCTGCGGACAGGCCACCGCAGAGGCGGCCGTCATTCCGCCACCTGGGTGAGCACCGACGACCGATGCGGTACCCTTCTGTTGAGCCCGGTTCCCGCGGCCTGCGTATTGCTCTGCGACAACGTGCAGCCCTTTTTTGGTTAGGGTTCTTGGCCCCCCCTAGGCGTGGCGCTGGGCACCAAACTGCTGTTGGCCGCGCCACCGGTCGTTGGACGCTGATGTTCGGCCTTATCGTCCTCCGGCCCATCAGGTCATCGCTGAGGCCGCAGAGGTGGCGCGAGCTTTGATCAAGAAGGCGCGCGACCGGGCAGTGTGCCGGCCTGCAAGTGGAGTGCGGCAACGTCACTTTTTTCCGCTGGCCTGGACCGTGGTTCATTCCACCACCGTGGCCACCCCGCTGTGGCAGGTCAGCTCCGAACGGCTTCAGGCCGCCGCGACGGCGTGCGGGCCCGGGTCAGCTCCTGGGCCGCACGCACAGGCCGACTGAGATCCTCTGCAACAAAAACAGCCCTTTACTGGGGGCTGTCCTTTCAGCGTGGATGTTCAAAGCTGCGCGACGCAGGTCTCTGTGACTCGAGCGTTGACAGTGTCGATCTGCATGCGGTAGTCACCGCTGTCGTTGTAGTTGACTTTGAGTTCAACGCCTGAGGCTTGCGTTGACCACAGGACAAAGTCGGCGCTCGGGCTGTACGCGAAGAAGTTGTAGTTGGCTGTGGCGTTCGTGTAGCTGTAGGTCAGGGCCTTGCCGGCGTAGCTGTAGCTGCCCTGGTCCTTGATTGTCAGGGTGCAGCTGTCTCCGCCCAGCGTCTTGCCAACGACGGTGCCCTTCAAACAGGTCGGTGCATTGATGTCGGCAGAGCCGGAAACGTTGGGGCAGCCGGCAATCTGAGTCCGCGTGAGGGTGGTGCCGTTACCGGGAGCTGGAACAGGTGTGGGTGAGGGTGTGGGATTCGGGGCTGGGGTGGGATTTGGGGCGGGCGCGCCGCCACCTCCGCCACAGGCGGCGAGCACGAGGGGCAGCAGGGCGGCAGCGAGCAGAAAACGGCGCATGGGTATCTCCTTGTGGGGCCGCGTGGGGCGACCGAAAAACGGGGCGGCAAGGCAGACCGTCGCCGCCTTCATGAAGACGGACAGCGACGGCCGGGGCGCAGGACTTAGTGAGGCGGGCAGTGGAAGATGCTGCAGGTGGGAATCCCACGGTTCAGGGCGCTGGCCGCGTGGGCCTGGGCGCTGAAGCTGCCCAGGGCGAGCAGCACGTAGAAAGCAGAAATCCTTCGCATTCGTGTCAAGGGGTCCTCCGGGGCTGGGGTGCCGGTGGGCACAAGATAGAGGGCCGGATTCAAAAAAGAACGGGTAGACTTTTAGTGTGACTCGTGTTACCGTCTCGGCGCCTGAGGCCATGGACCTGTTTCTGGACCTGGCCAAATTGCGCCTGTTTGCGCCTTTCTTGGCCGGGCCGATCACTGTGACCGACGCGGCCCGCCTGACGGGCGTCAGCGCCAGCGCCTTGAATTACTGGGTGAAGCGCGCGCTGGACTGGAACCTGCTGGAGCGGGTGGGTGAGGACCGCCCGGCGCGCTACCGGGCAGTGGCCACCGATTTCGTGATGAACCCCACGGCTGTCATGCCCTTTGAGGACATGCTCGAGCGGCGCGACCGGTCCTCCTGGGCCCGGATGCTGAGCGGCTACGCCCGCGAGTACGGGCGCGTCTCGGCCGACTGGGTGTTCCGAGTCTATCTGGAAGGCGGAGCGTTGCTGCACCGGGACCTGGTACCGGCCGAAGCGATGACGTCCCCAGCGCCGCCGCCTGAGCTGCCGCTGAACGAGTGGGGGGTGCTGCGCCTGAGCCGCGCCCAGGCCCGGGTTCTGAAAGAGCGGCTGGAGGAGACCTTGCAGGCTTTTTTCGAGGAGGCCTCCGACGATCAGCAGGACGAGAAGTATCTTTTTCATGTGGCCGTGGTGCGCGACGGCGGCGCTGCGTCATGATCGGAGCGTCCGCAAGTCGCTTCCCATCACCTGTGCAATGACTCAGTACGAATTTGGGTTGGGCTGGCCCTATGCACGCTCACCTGTCCTGGAGAGTCTGTCTCTTGCTGCCGCGGGCACATAAAATCCTGTTCTTTGTCTTTGCCCTTCAGGACAGCGGGCTGGGGGCCGGGAGTTTTACCGCCTGTACGAGCGCAGTATTATAACTGGAGTTATAGAGTTTAGGTTGCAACACGTGTACGCGAAATTGGTGTGGGGGCCCTGACTTGCGCGTTCGCTTCCGCTTTTTGTCCGGTCTGATCGTCCTGGCAGGGCTCATGCGCCTGCGCACTTGCTTGAGGGCGGTTGTTCCACAACGATATTGCACAGTGCCGGGGCCATGACTGTTGAGGATGGCTCCGAGTTCCGAATGCTGAACAGACGCAGACAGGGCACAACCCACCAATGTGCTCCTGGGATAACGGAATGGGGAGAGGAGAAGCCACCCAAAAACTGAGAAGGCAGTCGAGACTGCGCCCCTATGCTCATGCAGTCCCAGCAGCATGATGGCGTGGAGTTAACCGACGAACATTGGGCGCTGGTCGAGCCTTTCCTGTTGGCGCCACCGCGCCGTATGATGGCAAAGGCCGTCCTCGCATGTGGAGCCGTCCGATCCTGAATGCGGTGCTGTGGATTCTCCGGACCGGTGCACCCTGGAAAGATTTACCCACACGGTACCCACCGCGCTCCACCGTTCACTGATCTGTCAAGGGTTTGGTGGAGCCTCAGTTCAGGATGTAAGCCTGCTCCTCGAAGGCCGTCGGTGACTGATACCCCAACGACGAGTGACGACGGCGACGGTTATAGAACACTTCAATCCACTCGAACACCTCTGTCCGTGTCTGGGCACGGTCCCACTGCGCTTCACCAAGCCCCATCTCCGTCTTCAATGTCGCAAAAAAGCTTTCCTGGACAGCATTATCCCAACAATCCCCCGCCTCGCTCATACTCTGAACGGCCTGCAGTCTGTCCAGCGCCTGCTGGTACACATCGCTCGTATACTGGCTCCCTCGATCCGAGTGATGCAGGAGTCCGCCTGGTGGTTTCCGACGCGCTACGGCCATCTCCAACGCCGCTGTGACCAGCGGCGTCTGAAGTCGCTCATTCAGCGCCCAGCCGACAATTTTCCTCGAGTACAGGTCCATGACCGTTGCCAAGTACAACCAGCCATCACGGGTGGGTAGGTACGTCATATCCGTGACCCACTTCTGGTTCGGGGCATCCGCAGTGAATGCCCGATCAAGAATGTTTTCTGCGACTGGACGCGAAGATTTCGTTTTGGTCGTCGTACGGAACTTCCGTTTCCCACGTGCGACAAGCAGGGCTTGTCGCATGAGCCGCCTGATCCGCTGACGACTGACCTGCTCTCCCTGTGCCTTCAGGTCGGCTTGGATGCGCAGCGCCCCGTATGTTCCCCGGCTTTCCTCGAAGCTGGTCCTGATTTTCTCGATCAGCACGCGGTCTTTTGTGATCCTCTTGCTCTCCGGCCTTCCCCGCGAAGCGTAGTACCCGCTGATGCCCACCTCGAGAACCCGGCACATCAGTTCCACTGGGAACTCGTTCTGGTGCCCCTCGATGAATTTGAAGATCAGGGCTGCTTCGCGAAGAAGGCCAGTGCTTTTTTCAGAATATCCCGTTCCTGTCGTGCAATTTCCAGTTCCCGCTCCAGTTCCTTGAGTCGAGCCTCCTGTGGTGAAAGGGCGGGGATTCCCCGCCCGGTGAAGGCTGGGCGGCCAGCGGCCGTCTGGGTGTCCTGCTGCTGCTTCCACCGGACCACGTAGTGAGGGGGAACGCCAAGGTCACGGGCAATCTGGGCGCAACTCTTTCCGGTCGTGCGGACCAGCCGGACGGCTTCTTGTTTGAACTCAGCGGTGAATTTCTGCTTGGGTACGGACATTCTGTCCTCCAGTGTGGATCACACTGAACTTACCCTCCACCAAACTCTATCCAGTTCACACCGTCACTTCCAGGAATGGGTCCGCACAGGGGCGCTTGACCGCATCCTTCAGGCGTTATACGAACGACTTGCGGATCAAGGCCAACTCAATCTGAGCGAGCGCTTCATCGATGCAACTTTTGCCAGCGCGAAAAAGCGGGCCTGGACTTGGGCAAGACGAAGCGAGGCAAAGGCACGAAGATTATGGCGATCACGGACGCTAGCGGGATTCCCATCGCGGTTCATGTCGCCACTGCCACTCCACACGAGGTTACGCTTGTGCACGACACACTGGACGCGACTTTCGGATTCGACTTTGCCGGGCTTCACGCTATTCCTCGTGGATACGCCGCTGATAGTTACTAGTGTTGACTTTATTGTTACTAGTAACTAGATTAGGATATGCGAACCCTCAAAGTTCAACTCAGAGAGGACGAACAGATCTTGCTCGAAACCGAAGGGCGTACGACGCTAGCGCCCGAACAACTCCTTGCTCTGCTGCCCCAACTCCTTGGTCTCAAGCACTCACCTCCACTTCCCCTGGCTACCCGCAAATACCTGCCGCTCAGTGAGTATTTGCGTGAAAGTAGTGCCAGTACGCTCACACTGACCTTCGCGGAGATCGAAGATCTGCTTGGCTGCAATCTCCCCCCATCGGCAAAAAAACACCGTGCTTGGTGGAGCAATAGTTCAACCGGGCATTCACAAGCGGCAGCTTGGCTTAATCCAGGCTGGGAAGTCGCTGGAGTCACCAGCACCACCGTCACTTTCCAACACCTCAAAGGACGAGACAAGAACATCATCACCGGACGCGTCGGAAGCAAATTCGTTGGCTACGACCTCAACCTCACCTGGAGCGCGCCAGCGCTTACTGGACGGATCGGAGGAACCACAGTCGGACGTGACGTCAACCTTCACATCGAACACGGACAAGTGCAAGGTCACGTCGGTGGTCGAATGATGGGCTTTGAAGTGAAAGGAACACTCATGTCAGAGCGCATCGATCTTCGACTTGGCGGCAACCTCATCGGCGCAGACCTGCACGTTGATCTGCACAACGCCACGGCGACGGGTCGACTTGGTGGAAAGAAACTCGGATACGACGTACAGCTCACCCAAAAATCTGGCGAATGGCACGGCAGGATCGGAGCTGGCCTTGATGGGTACGACGTCATCCTCAGTGGTCAGGTGCCAAGCGAAATAGCAACTCTGGCGGCGGCAATTGCCTTCCAATCCCTGCAGGATGACGTCGCGGGAGCAACGGCAGGCTGAACGGTTGATGATCAAAGGAACCGCTCGAGCGGGGGACTGGAAGGGAGCGCAGTTCGACCTGATTCTTACGCAACCCCGGGAAGTGCGCCGTGAAGCAGCGGGTCAGTCTGGCCAGGACGTCGGGGCACGCGTCCTGTTCCCGCGGGTCAGCCGATCCTTTTCAAGCCCCCCGGAAAACTGTCAGGTAGTGAGCTCTCAAGCTCACGCTTCAGCTGTCGCTTGTGAGGACATTCCTGTTGAAGTACTGCTGGCGACACGGAGGATAGAGCGCCAGAAGAGGGAGCCACAGGAAACCGGCAGCACATGACTGACAACCGCAACAGCGTCGCTCACGCCGTGACTGACATCATCAGCACCGGAACTGCCTGCCTGAGCGTCCTGGGTGCTGTGCCGCGGTCCGGAGAACGCTGTGCACCAGGAGGGCCAGCTTTCATCATGCTGTGGCCTGGGCCTCAGCTGCGCAGGCCACACCCCAGTGCGGCAAATGAAGAGCAGGCGGTCTTTGAGGCTTGCAGGATGAGCGTGGTTCCAGGGGAGATGTAGAGAATGGAAAGACAGCGTGCGTGTACACCAGCTGCTTTATAACTCCGGCTATCTTCAACGCGCGACGCACTCCAGGAAGGCGGTACCTCTGCAGAATGACCCTTCACCCCAGTCCACCCTCTTCAAAGGGCGGCTCAACAACGGACCGCACGGGCTGAAGCAGCGCGGCACCATCCATGGTCTGACCTTCCCGGCCCACACCAGCCGAAAGGTCGACAGCCTTATGGTCTTCAGGAACCTCGTCACGATCATCAAGCGGTGAACCTCAAGCGCCCTTGCCCGGCTCAACATCCACGCGCCCGCAAGCAGCCCGGTCCACCACGGGACTCCCCACGGGGAGGCAGCGCCGCGACGCACGATACACTGACCACACCCGGCTGAGCGGCCGCGGGCCATGACGAACCGTCCAGCAACATGCACAGACGTTCAACGCGCTTGCCAGCCCACCCCGTGAACCGCCGGCGCGGACTGGCACCTGGTCGCAGTGGGCCCAGCCACCCAGAACCAGGCACAAGGAGGAACCCCCCATGGAACTCAAAGGCAAAATCGTCCTCATCACCGGGGCAGGCAAGGGCATCGGCAAAGCCGTTGCGCAGGCACTCGCACAGGAAGGCGCTCACCTGGCCCTGCTCGCACGTGAACGCGCCACGCTCGAACGCGTCGCACACGACCTCACGACCCGGTACGGAATCCGCACCCACGTCGAAAGTGTCGACGTGTCTGACCGCGAGGCGGTAGAAGCGGCGGTCCAGCGCGCGGCCCGGACGCTGGGCGGCCTTGACGTTCTGGTCAACAACGCCGGCACCGCCACCTTCGGCAGCGTCCTTGACATGGACCCAGGCGAGTGGGAACGCATGATCCGGGTGAACCTGCTCGGCACGTACCACGTCACCCGCGCCGCGTTGCCCCATCTGATCGCCCGCGGCGCAGGCAGCATCATCAACGTCGCCTCCACCGCCGGAGAGAAGGGCGCGCCAAACGCCTCAGCGTACGCCGCGTCCAAAGCGGGCGTCATCGCGTTCACCGAGTCACTCATGGCCGAGGTGCGCAAGCACGACATCCGCGTGATCCTGCTCAACCCCAGCACCGTCAACACCGACCTCGCCGCGAGTCTCGGCCTCAAGATCGGCGAGGAGGACCGCATGCTTCAGGCCGGGGACGTCGCGGAGGTGCTTGTGTCTGCGCTGCGGCTCCCACAGCGCGCACTCATCCGCAACCTGTCACTGCTCACCACCAACCCGCAGTAAGACCAGGAGAGAAACGCCTCACTCCGCGCTTCCCTCCTGACCTGCAGCCTCAAGCAAACGTCGGCTGTTGCGGTCACCCGCAGAGCACCGACGTGCGGGCGGTGCTCTGAAAGCGCGGGGGCAGTGAACCCCCACGCTCCTTCTGCAACGGAACAAACCCGGCGGCACCCCCCACGCTTTTCCTGCGGCGGTTCACCGGGCGCCGTGAGGCCTTCCGGGCCTCTCCACAAGGCGCCGGAATCCCGCTTCCGCGCGAGGATGCTGTGACCCCGCACGGGCCGATAGCGCCCGGCGACACGTGGATGACCCGTGCGGTTTCACTCCTTACGGCACTCAGTCGCGTGCCTCTTTGCACCACCCGCCTTGTCAATGCACGTGGACCACGCCTTTTCTCCACCGGCCGCGCCCCTGCGCTGAGCGCCCGGTGGGGCGCCGGGCACGACCAGCCCCTGAAGTGGCCTGGATTTTCTTTCCGGTCCCTCAAGACGAGGGGGGCACGACGTTCATGACCGTCCGGGTCACGCTGGGTAGACTCGGCCTGCAGGTACAACACCCAGTGTTCATGTCACGCCCCGCGCACACGGCCCGTTGCCCAAGGAGGACGTCATGCCCCTGACCGTTATCGCCAAGCTCAAAGCCAGACCCGGCATGGAAGAACCGTTGTTCGAAGCCTGCCGGGCACTGATCGCCCCGACCCTCGCGGAGGAAGGGTGCCTCAACTACGACATGCACCGGAGCGTCGAAGAGCCAGGCGTCATCATGTTCTACGAGAACTGGGCGACGCGGTCGCTGTGGGAGCAGCACATGCAGGCCCCGCACCTCAAGGCCTTCTCCGAGAAGACCGAAGGCATGAACGAGGTGTGGGAGTTGTTCCTCGGGGAGAAAGTCGGGGCGTGAACACCGCACCCTCGCAGGGCGACGCGCCCGGCGGCAGCGCGCGCCGTTCGCCCCGGGACAGGAGACGGCCGTGAGAATCACCTTCTACGCGCACGCCTGCTTCCGTTTCGACGCGGACGGGCTGAGCGTCATCACGGACTCCTACACGCCCGGACCAAAACCCGGTTCGGGCTTCGACCCGGTCGATGAACCCGCCGACCTGGTCATCATGAGCTCCTCGACGGACACCTTCCACTCGGACCCCAGCCACGTGCGGGGGGAACCTGTGGTGGTGGACGCGCTCACTGTGCCGCCCGCGGGCCTGACGGTGAAGGGCGTGGAGATCCGCGCGTTCCCGGCGATGGAAAGTCTCTCGTTCGACTTCCAGGGGGAGTTCGGCCGTCATCCGGACGCAAACGCGCTGTACCTCTTTACCCTGGGTGGGCTGCGGGTGCTGCACCTGGGGGATACAGGCAACCCCGTGCCTGCCGAGCACCTCGACGCGTTACGCGGCAACGTGGACATCATGCTGGCCCTCGCCGGCGCACACGCAACGATCGCGTTTGAGGATCTGGACGCGGCGATCACGGCGATCAACCCCCGGGTCGTGATTCCCATGCACTACTACAGCCCACGCGGGTGGCTGCAGATCGAGCCGGTCGAGGCCTTCCTGTCGCGGTACCCCGCTGAGATGGTCACGCGCGTCGGCACCCCGACGCTGGAATTGACGCGTGACACCCTGCCGCCCGACCGGCACATCTTCGTGCTGGACCAATCCCGGTAAGCCTTCAACCGTGCACAGGTGGAAGCGGCAGAACTGCACCTGTGCACGGGTTGCGTGGGGTCCGCTGGCGGTGTGGTCCCGACATGCCCGGCGGACGAAAAGGTACGGAAACCGGTACTTCAATACACTTCGTCTGAGACGGTGGTTTGACAAGCCTCGGACGAGTAGAGGATGACCCGTGATTGTACGGTGCAGGCGCGGTACTTTCAGCAGAAGCGCCCAGGGGCGGCAGTGCTGTAACGTTGGGCAACGAGACAGTGTGCGGGGCGCCGTGGCACCAGGCCGGCCGCAGACAGGTCAATGAACACCTCCCGGCCGCTGCTGGTGGCCACCCGGGTGGTCGCTGGTGAGGCGACCGAAGCGACCGGCAGGCGACCCACCAACGAAGCGTCCAGCCGGGACAGGGGCGCGTCAAACCGGAAGGCCCGCGTTTCGAGGCTGGCATTCGACTCCTGTTGCCACAGGTGAAAGGGCGCCCCGAGGGCTTCGACAACCACCTCATCGTCGGCCCGCTGGAACGCCGGCCAGGCCTCGTCCCGGGAAGGCAGCGCCATGTCGGGCGTCACCACCGGCGTCGTGACGCCCGGCCGCGACTCACCGCCAAACTTGCCCAGGACGTAACCGTACTGCGGCAGGGGGAGGTTCAGTTCTAAATCCGTCAGGGCGAGGGGGAGGGTGACGGGCTGCCACCAGCGCCTGCTGAAACCTGGGGAGCACCACGAAATCTTCGCTGTTGAGCAACGATGGGAAAAGGCGGACTGCGCCGAAGTGGGCCGCGCGGTCCGCACGCTGGAGGCCGTCAGTCGCGTTGGTCCGGGGCTTGTTTCCCTGTCAGATCGTGCGGGAGATGCGTCGCAGCATTGATCGTGCCTTCGAACGCCGGGCCCACCTACGAGACCAGCACACCAATCTGCCCGATGACCGCGGCATTGAACGCATCAAGTTCCTCGGCCGGCACCCACAGTTCCTGGTGGGTCTGCTCACTGCCCACGACCTGAATCTCGTAGCGCGTCGCGACCTCCGCCTGCACGTCAAAGCGCGTCACGAAGCCGGCCCAGGGCGCGGTCTTCGCGTTCCAGTCCCGGGCGATCTCCTCAGCGTACGCGAAGTTCAGTACCGGGTAGAAGATCGGCTGGTCTGGCAGCCGCGGAGGAAAGGCCTGCCAGCCATTCAGCGCCAGAAGACGGAGTTCGGCGAGGCCCACCGGACGGTACAGCGTGACGTGCTCGCCCACGTCCCCCCAGGGCAGGGTGCGGTCGGCGTTTTCCGGGAACAGAGCGTGGAGCCAGTGGGGGTCACGGGGGGCCATGCCGCCACCGTAGCGCACGGCTCGTGGCGTTGCCCGGTCACAGCGGCGTACGCCATCCGCGCCATGTGCCGCGGCACGTCTCAGGGATACCTTCAGCCGCATGACCCCTGCCGATCCCGTGTACTTCTACCGAACGGCGCATCCGTTCAGCAACTTTCATCCGTCCGTGTTCACCGTGGACAGCCAGACCTTTCAGACCGCCGAGCAGTACATCATGTACCGCAAGGCGCTGACGTTCGGTGATCCGGTGTCCGCCGAGCGCATCCTGGCTGCGCGTGGTCCTGGCGAGTGCAAGAAACTCGGCCGGCGGGTCCGGCCGTATGACGAGGCCATCTGGGCTGCCGTGCGCGAACAGGTCGCCTACGACGCGTGCGTTCACAAGTTCGCCCAGAACTCTCGGCTGCGGGACGTCCTCCTGTCCACTGGCGACGCCTTGCTGGTCGAAGCTGCTCCTTCAGATGCCATTTGGGGCATCGGGTTCAGCGAACAGG
Organism: Deinococcus taeanensis; assembly: GCF_020229735.1. Taxonomy (NCBI): domain Bacteria; kingdom Thermotogati; phylum Deinococcota; class Deinococci; order Deinococcales; family Deinococcaceae; genus Deinococcus; species Deinococcus taeanensis. The sequence continues at coordinate 165,511 of NZ_CP083457.1, forward strand.
ACGCCCCCGCCCACCACCATCAGTGGGGTCAGAACCTGCTGGGGCTGGCGTTGATGCGCGTGCGCGACACCCTACGTACAGGAGACGTCAAGATCACGTCCTCCCCTCCGACAGCGTCCTGAACGCCGCGCGCAGGCTGGTGCCGGAGGTTTCAGGACACTGAAGACGGATAGCCCAGTTGGGATGCGAGTTGATCAGGAGAAGCAGCGCCTCCCCCGAACTGGGTTCCGGTGATTCAGGCACCCTGTGGTGTGCGGTTCATGGCGCGGAGATTGACCAGGCCGGCCACACCACCCCAGAACAGGCCGTGCCACCCGGTGTCACTCCGGTAGACCTCCCGGCAGACCTTGAACGTCTTGAGCTTGCACACGACGTTCTCCACGGTAACCCGCACCTTCGAGATCTGATGATTGAGCGCAGTCGTCCTTGCTCGGTGGGCCGCCTCGAGGTCGCATGCGGGGCACGATCACCTCATGCTTCGGGCAGAGCTTCTCCAGGCCGGTCTACCCATGGTCCCCCCAGACACGACTTCCGCGCGGGAGGCGGGGGAAGACGCCTCGATCCGCCTCCCGGACAAGCAGAGGACCCCTTCTCTCCGTTTCCTGTCAGCCTGGTGGCAACAACCCGTTCGGACCGTGCCCTGCGGAACCCCGGCGGGGAGGCTGCGTTCCGGGCAGTTGTGTTTCTCTCACACAGGGACATGGTTTAGTCAGAGGAGGCTGGGAATGCCGGACATCCGTTGGGCCTCCAGGAGCAGCGTTATGAACACAGTGAAAGCCGGGCAGGCCAACATCATTCGTTACGTGCAGGCCCGCAGTCAACGCTCTTTCTGATTCGCCGACTGCCTGTTTACGATTCTGGTCACCGGTCAGGAATCGGGAGGGAGCTACACCACCATGGAACTCTTTATCCCTCCTGGAAAAGGTCCAAACCTGCATCAGCACACGGCGGAGGATGAACAGTTCTACGTCCTGAGTGGCGAACTGACCTTTCAGGTGGGTGCTCAGACCTTCAGTGTGGCGGCGGGCGACTTCATTCACATTCCCCGGCAGACCCTCCACCGCTTCGAGAATGGGCAGCAACCTGCACGGCTCCTCGCGACCTTCTCGCCGGCCGGGCCGGAACACAGCTTCATGGCAGCGGGAACCTGGCTCAGCGCACAGGACGCAGACCCGTGGCTCTCCAGCAGCGTTACCTGAAGTCACGCTCCAGAGAGCGGCGCAGCGGACATCCGTCCTGCGTGTTTTTCCAGTGCCGTCAGTTCAGTCCGGTCGTGTCTCCGTTGATCGCTGCCGGCCCGGGGTTCTGTCCATTACGGTCGTTCGCCTTCTCCCTGATCCATGCCCACGGGAATTCTGGTCAGCACGACAGGCCCACCGGCGCGGTGCACTCTTGTGCTTCCCCTCTGCGTGCCGTGAATCTGGACGTCTCCAACGAGCAGGCACGCTCCACTGGGCTGTGAACAGCACGCCTGGATTGATGGGGGGTCAGCAATCGCGCCCACGGCCAGACCTGCAAGCAGGCCTCCATACTCTGCCACGCACACCGTGACCTCAATGGGCCTCCCCTTCAGCTGCGAATGCAGGAGTGCGCCTGCCGGGAGCGTAGGGCCAGACCCGCCGAGCCGGGCGCCGCGTCGTGCGTCCGGGCGTGTGGCCAGTCCAAGATCAACCTGACCAGCGGCGGCACTGCAGAGCCAGGGAAACGTACCTCGGCAGGCTGGCAACTTGCAAATGGAATTACAAACACAATATTAATTGTGCCTTTGAGCCTGTCTCATCTTCCAAATGCGAAAATGTGCACGATAAAGACACTTCAGGCAGCGACGCAGACAAGAACTGCGTGCGGACCTGTCACAACCGGGATGTCGCCATGCTCTACGACCTCTGAAGTCCATCCCGCGTGGAATGCACGGGAAAAGGGGAATGACAGATGCGCGAACGACGCCGCGTACGGGCGGCCCATGTCCTGGTGGGCACCCTGATCGTGCTGAATCTGCACCAGGCGGCTGCCCACAACTGGTGGTTCTGGCACTGGGACCGCAGCACCCTGGGCGTTGGCATATGGAATGACGTGACCGAAGCCGACGCGGTACGGAACGAGTGGGACAGCCGGACCGACCTGAGTCTCCCGCGGCAGGGCGGGCACACAGACATCAGCATGTTTGGCGGCAATTTCGGCGACACGGGTTGGTGGGGACTGGCGACCATTGAAGGCTGGGGACTCGACTGGCCCTGGCACTGCCCAACCATCGGCGGCTGCCTCGTGACCCACGGGCACGCCAGATTCAACAGCTTCTACGGCGGTACGACCGGCACCGGAAGCGCAAGTGACAAGCGCGGCGTGTACTGCCAGGAACTCGGTCACCTGTTCGGCCTCGATCACAGCGACACTGGGGACTGCATGGGCAAGGGGTATTTCAACAACGTCAACCTCTCCGGACCCCACAACTGGACGGACATCAACAACCGGTACTGAAGGCGCAGGAGGACTGTCCTATGAAACTGTCACTTGTTGTCACCGCCTTAAGCGGCCTGCTCCTGGTGCAGTGGCTTGCGCCGCTGCGCGCCAGATGGCCCCAGGCGGCGCCCGGCATACACGCCAGCTGGGTCAATATGGCGCGGTCCCTGGAGGAAGCCGTCAAACTCTCGCAGGTAGTGGTGATCGCCCGCGTCGTGGGAGTGAAACGCGCCAGTGACCTGACGGTCAAAGCGGCCGGCGAGCCCGGGGGCGTTGACCGTGTGCCGGCAGAGCGGGTCCTGCTGGAGGTACAGGCGCTCTACGGCAGCGCGCCGCGCCAGCTCACGCTCTTTCATACCGGCCTGAGCACCGGGCAGCTGACCACGCAGACGCCGCCAGACAAAGCCCGCGACCTGAAACCCATGGATCAGGCCACCCCCACGCAGACCTCGCCCCGCACCACCCTGCTTGACGACGATCCCGAGTACCGGGAAGGCCAGCAGTACGTTCTGTTCCTTCGCCCTGGACCCGAACTGGACGGCCAGAAAACCGTCCGGGTCATCGCGCCGGAAGGCCGCTACCTTCTGGAGGGAGAACGGTTGATTCCGGTGACCAGCCGCGGCGCGGCCAAGGAGATAGCGGGTCTGAGCCTGTCGCAACTTGCCGCGCGGCTCAAGGCCCTGTCCACCACCCGCTTCCCGACGCTGGACATCCGCCCGCTCCCGAACTTTCCTGTGGTGCCGGTCAAGCCCACACCCCCCTGAACCGGCGCTGCCCCGCAGGGCCACGGCCGATTGATCATCCGCTTGGGCTCCGGCCGTGGGGCGGCGTTCCGGCGGCAGATGAAGACGGGGGCAGGGCCGGTCACCGCGCCGCCAAGTGATCACACCCGGCGCTTGAGCGTGACGTGCCTGGAACGGTGGGCTGAAGCGGGCAGAGCAGTGTCCTGGGGCGCGGAGCGCCAGGCCCTCATCCACCCACCGCGTCCAGCGCTGCCAGGGCGCTCTCCACCGTGGAGGGCCCTTCGCGCAGCAGCAGCCGGATTCCCGACGGGTCCTGGACGAATGAACCCGCTGCGCCCGCCTGCACCTGAAGCCCCGCTGCATTGAGCCGCGCCGTCACGGCGCTGAGCTCGGCCGGGCCCGACAGTTCAATGGTGTAGTGCAGCAACCCCAGGGCACCGCTGGGCGGGACTGGTCCGCCGCGGCTTTGCCAGGCGTTTGTGCCCACGTGATGATGGTAGCCTCCCGCGCCAGCGAAGACGGCGCCCATGCCGTCTGCTCCGATGTCGAAGCCCAGCACACCCTCGTAAAAGCCACGGGTAGCGGCTGGATCACTCATCTTGAGATGCACATGCCCCATGCGGGTCCCGATCGGTGCTCTCGTCCAGCCTCGATCATCCGGAGCAAGGGTGCCCAGCAGGTCCTGAACATTGATGACCGCCGTGTCAAAGGACGTGTACTTGCCGTCCTTGAAGGGCCACTGCTCACGTGGCCAATCGTGGTAGATCTCGATGCCGTTGCCCTCAGGATCGTTGAAATAAAACGCTTCGTGGGTGAGGTGATCCGACTGACCGAGTGGCAGGCCCAGGGCCGCCGCGTGACGCAGCCAGCGGGCCAGGTCCGGCCGGGTAGGGAAGGCGACGGCGATGTGGTACAGCCCGGTGGCGTCGGCAGGTGGCGTGGGCGCGTGAGGGTCATGGCGCAGGGTGACCAGTGGATGGCCGTCTTCGGTCCCCAAGGCGGCGCGGGCACCGTCCCGGGCGAGGAGGGTCAGGCCGAGCGCGGCCGTGTAAAAACGGGCCGTCAGGTCCAGGTCGCGCACGGTCAGGGCAACTTCTCCCAGGGTCAGGTTCGGGTCAATACGGGCGGCCAGGGCAGCGGATGGGACAGATGCAGTCATGATCAAGCCTCCGGGGTCAGGTTCAGCGGGCCTGGATGGGCGCCTGGCGACTGCGGCCCCAGGCGATGACGCCGGCCAGCGCGGCGAGGAGCAGGTTCATTGGGAGCATCATGCCTTCCCCGCGGGAGAGATGAAACGGGATAGCCAGGACCATCACGGCAACCAGGCCGAGCGCGGCCAGGGGCGTCAGGTTCGGGCGAACGCGGGTCAGGCTGGGCAGCAGGAGACCGAGGGCGCCGGCCACTTCCGCCAGGCCGACGAAGCGCACGAGGGCGGCGGGCACGTCGGTCACCCAGGGCAGCGAGGTGGCGAGTTGCGCGATGGGGGCGGCGAGCTTCATCAGGCCAGCGGCGAGGAACAGGGCGCCGAGCAGGGCCTGAAGCACCCAGAGGGTGATGTGCAGAGCGGGGCTGGGGCGAACGGGGGCAGTTGTCGTGGTCATGGTGAGCTCCTTGGAATTGAGGGCGAAAGGTCGGGATCAGGGCAAGCGGAGGCGGACGGTAATGCCCCAGGGGTCGCTGGCCAGCAGGCCGTCCGGAGTGTGGGTGACGTGGAAGCCTTCGGTCTGCAGGCTGGCGGCGGTGCGGTCGATGGTGGTCTGGTCCGGCAGGAGCAGATCCCAGGTCAGGAGGCGGGCATCGTCGTCACCGGAGGGAGCGCTGCCCGCGGCCCAGGTGTTCAGGCCGAGGTGGTGATGGTAGCCGCCCGCGCCGAGGAACAGGGCACTGGGGAAGGTCCAGGCGGTTTTGGGGAAGCCCAGGCCAGCGTGGTAGAAGCGCGCGGCCTGATCGAGGTCACCGACGTAGAAGTGCAGGTGGCCGAGGATGGTGCCGTTGGGGATTCCGGTCCAGGCGGCCTCGCCGGCCGTGGCGAGAAGGCCCGGGAGGTCGAGGGGGTCGCCGCCGCCGATAAGTTGACCGTCGTCGCTGACGCGCCACGCCTCGCGTGGCCGGTCGCGGTAGACCTCGATGCTCAGGCCGTCGGGATCCTGAAGGTAGGTGGCCTCGCTGTAGTGGTGGTCAGACTGACCCACGTGGACGCCCTGGTCGAGTGCGTTCCGGATGAACCGGCCCAGGTCGGCGCGGGTGGGCAGCAGCAGAGCGAAGTGGTACAGGCCCAGCCGGCCCCGGTGTGGGGCGCGCTTGACGCCTCTTTTCTCGCGGAGTTCAAGGAGCACCTGACCGTCAGGGGTCCCCAGTGTGGCCGTCTGACCGTGCTGCTGATGCACGTGCAGGCCGATGACGCGGGTGTAGAAGGCGAGGGAAGTGTGGAGGTCGGCGATCTGAAGGACGACCGGCCCGAGGCGGAGCCCGGCGGGCAGGGTGTGGTGGGGCGGCGTGACGCCGATGCGGCCGGGAGGAACGTCAGGGTAGGGGCGGGTCGGGGGCAGGTTCATCGTGAACTCCTTGTGGTACGGTCAGGTGGTGAAACACCTATTAAAAACGAAGAGCGCCATTCAGCTGTGGTGCAGGTGAGCGTGAATCCGGGTGGGCGTTTCAACCAGGGGACGCCGCTGTCCTGGGGGCAGGTACCCTGACTGCCGGGGTTGAAGATCCGCAGCAGGTCCGTCCCGCCGGTTGAATAAGACCCGGGCTTTGGGGGTCAGGAGGGTGGGCACGCAGCGGCGGTTCGTGGCGCTTCGTTCACGTCTCACCAGGTCGGCTTCCTCCACCTTGTCCAGCGGGCCGGTCACGCCCAGCGTCTGGCCAACCAGGCGCCCGCGGATTTTGCTCACGTGATTCAGGAAGGGGATGGGGCGGTGCAGGTTGCGTGTGGCTTCTTTTTTCAGGCTCTTGATGGGGCGACCCTGGTGAATCTTGTTTCGCAGCGGCGAACCCATACCTCTGTTATAGGTGTTCCAACACGTAATGTCAACAGGAGGACCAGTGCCGCATTCACACCAGGGCGTGGACTCTCCACTCTCTCGACCAGAGGCACGCCTCCCCTTGATCGTTGCGCCACTTCAAGGAGACCTTTCCGCCGGGGGCAAGCGCAAACCACACTGCGCCGACCGGTGCATCTGTGACAGACGGAACAGCTCCACCCGACCGCAGAGGCGGCGACAGACCCCAGGCGATCGCCGGTAGGACGCCCCTCCACTCTGCTCACCGCTGGCCCGGCCGCGTTCATGGCGCACTGCTCGGTGCGAAAACGCCCCAGCAGGAGAAACACCAGCGCCGCGCGGTGTCCCTGGTCCGATTCAAGGTGAATCCACTCCAGGGTCCGCCGCTACGTACGCAGGACCCCGTCATGTTCGGGCTCCCGCCCGGGGGAACTCAATTGCCCTCGCCCCCGGCGGATCAACCCCGACGATCCGGGGGCCGGACCGGTCAGACGGTGCTCTGCGGATCGCCCGAGATGTCCGGCTGGTGCGGCAACTCCTGAGCTACCGAGGAGGCGGGCATCGAGGGCGGAGGCGCCGGCGCCGGTGAGGACGAGGGCGGCAGTGGCCGCGAGCAGGGCGAGGGGGAATTCCACGCCGTTCGGGTTGAAGAAGCCGGCTTTGAGGTGGACCAGGGCGATGGCACCGAGCATGTTCAGGGAGAGGAGGGCGGCAACGATGCGGGTGCCGAGTCCGGCGATCAGGGCTGCGCCGCCGAGAAGCTCGAGGAACGCGATGGCGGGTGCGGCGAGGGCGGGGAGGGGCACGCCCATCTGGGTGAAAGCGCCGGTGGTGCCGGGCAGGGTGAACATGAAGATCTTCTGGTAGCCGTGGGCGATGAAGATGACGCCGATGATGACCCGCAGGATCGTGAGGGCGAGGTCGACGCGCTGAAGGGTGGTGGCGGTGCGGGCAGTGGTGGTTGCGGTGGTGGTCATGGGATCTCCTGTTCGTTAGGACGATAGACGTGATAACGGATATTTGTTCGGTCAGCGGGCGAAAGGTCAGACAGCGTCCACCGCCAGAACTTCCCGGAGGAGAGCTTGAGCAACAGGGCGAGCCGCTCCGGTGGGAGGGTCTGGAACTGCTGGCGGTGCAGCGCCTGAATGGGCGCGTCGAAGCGGTCCACGGTGGCGCGGCCCTGAGGGGTCAGGCGGGGTCAACAGCACGCGGCGGTCGTGCTCACTGCGGAAACGTTCCACCAGCCCCAGCTTGTCCATCCGGTCCAGCAGGCGGGTGACATCCGGGTCCTTGTTGAGCAGCTGCGCGGCGATGTCCCCGCAGGTGAGGGCCCGCTCTCCCGCGCCGCGCAGAATGCGCAGCACGTTGAACTGAGTCACACTCAGGCCGCCCTGCTTGAGCAGATCGGCCACGTCATCTTCCAGACGCAGGGCCAGCACCTGCAAGGCGAGGTAGGTGGGGTGTTCCAGTGGAGGGTGGGGGAGGTCTGTGGTCATCGTGCGTCCTTTGGTGCCTCTTACGTGATGACGATAATCGTTGTGACGAGTATTTTCAAGAAGCGACGACGCTGCCACCGTTGCCACCGCCCACAACCCCCACCTGGAAGGCCGCGCGGACGTTGGCACAGTAGTGCCCACCCGGAGCGGACGGACAGAACTGTGGCTGCCGGCTCAGGAAGCGGCCTTGGCCTGGCCGGCTGGGTGCGCCGGTGCAACCGCGCGGTCCACGCACCGCCACCCACACTGGATCAGTCCCCGAGCGTCGGCGGCAAGTTCCCCCGTCGATCACCATCAGCCTGTTCACCAGCGGCGCTCACTCAGCTCCCTCAGGCGCTGAACACCGCTCACAGGTCCATCCTTGCATCCCCAAAAATGAAGCCCGAACCCCAGGCGCCATCCCCGGCGGCTGTCAGAGACAGGTGATTAGCCTGATGACACAGTGAGGTGTTTCCCGGTCGCGGGAACGCCGTGGCTTCGGCAGCCACGGATCAGTGCGGTGATGTTCCTGGAGTCCCTCATGACGAAGAAAATGCGGTACAAAGGCCAGCAGGACCTGCTAACCCTGCTTGATACGGTACTTGACCAGACCAGCCTGAAGTGCGGCGAGGTGGCGTGCGTGCTGCGACAGGGACGACCCTGGCGGCTCAACCGCATCACGGCCATCCGCGGCAACATCCTGACGGTCGACACCGGACACGAGTACGACCTGAACACCGGGGCGGCCCTGCAACCTGCCTCCGGGCTGGTGCTGACCCCCCTGAAACGGGTTCATGTGGAGTACCTGATGGTGCTCGAAGCCCAGCGGGCGGCTCAACATTTCGTGGTCAGAAATCTGACCGATGACCAGTGGCACGCCCTGGTGCCGGGGGCCGGCGCGCTGCTGTCCCTCATCCAGGACCTGCAGCACCTGCACCCGGAAGGGCTCCACCCCCGGTTTCGCGTGCTGGAACACGCCGACTGACCCGGCCAATCCGGGCGGCGCGGACCTCGGGGCCGGATCGGGACGTCATCCCCGAGCCCACCCCCTCCCCGGTCAGGGCACACGAATTCAGCGGCCCCGCACACCCCAAGCCCAACACCACGCACCAACCTCGCAGGGTGGCGCTGGGCACCAGCGGCGCGGTAGGGGCTCAGCCGGCCGTTGGCGTACCGGGGGGCGGGACGGCCAGCTGGGGTTCAGGCTCAGCCCGGCCGTCCCGCCCGGTGGGCCGCGACTGCGGATTCAAGACCACGGATTCAAGAAGCCCGCAGTCCGTGGGTGGAGTCGGCCCACCCGCGGGGAAGCCCCTGACGAGGACGAGGGCGGCGTATGGACCATCCAGCGTGAATCGTGCTGGCCACTGGGAGGCCGGACACCGGAAGCACCCATGGAGACGGCCGCGGACCCACTCCGGCAGGCAGCGGTCTGCGCGGCCAGCGTTACGCGACGCTGGCCGCGTGGGGGTCACCGACGCCTCGGCGTCCACCCTACTTCAAAGAACATGTCCAGGCCGGACAAGTTCACCTGGGCCCAGGTGACGCCCCCACCTGCGCCGCCTTCATGATCACGACGGGCGTGGCCTGCGAGTCCGCTGTTTTGGGGTGGCCGCACGCCTGGACCGCCTGGCACCGCCGTCCTGTCAGGCTTCCGACAGAGCCCGCGCTCTACGCTCGTTTCAGCGTCGTCCCGCCCATGCTTGAATCCCTGCGCGTGTCTCCCACTGTGCCCCTGCTGCTTGCACTCGGGCTGCTTCTGCTGATGATCGGGCATGGCCTGCAACGGGTCAGGCAGCCGGTCCAGCGGGCCTTCCTGGCGGTGCTGCTCACCAACTGCGTCTGGCTGCTTGGGGAACTGGGGTACGTCCGGGCGGACGCCGCAACGTTGAAGTGGACCTGGGGCCTCATGGAGTTTTTCGGCGTCCTCACCCTGCCCGTCGCCTGGATCGCGCTGGTCCAGCGTTACCTGAGTCCGCACCCGGAACCGGTGCCTCCGCGCCGTCTTCTGAAGCTTCTGGCCGTGCCGGCGCTGACCCTCCTGCTGATCTGGACGAACGGCACCCACCGGCTGGTGTGGTCGTACGCCGGGCCGGCCCCGGACTGGACCACCGTGCAGCGCGGCTGGGCGTACTGGGCTGGCGTGGTGGGGTACGCCAACGTGCTGCTCGCGTGGGGAGTCGTGCAACTGCTTCAGGCGCGCCGCTCTGCGCGCGGCGCGGACCGCGCGCAGGTCACCCTCATGCTGCTGGCCGTCGTGATGCCGACCGTCGTCAACACGCTGTACCTGCTGGGCCTCAACGTCCTGCCCGGACTGAACCCGACGCCGGTCAGTTCTGCGCTCAGCCTGCTGCCCATCGCGTGGGGCATGGCCCGCTACGGCCTCCTGCATGTGGCCCCCGTGGCCCACTCCCAGGTGGTGCAGCATCTCCCTGACGCCGTGTTCGTCCTGGACACCCGCGGCCGGATCGTCGACGCGAATGTCCGCGCCGCGGACCTGGCCGGGCAGGCCCACCACGTCCTGCCTGGGCGGCGCCTGCACGAGGTGCTGCCCGCCTGGCCGGACGAACCCGGCGGAGCCCCTGTGGAGTGGCGTCACGCCGGCCAGGTCTGGGAGGTGCAGCGGTCCACCGTGCGTGATGCCGGGGGAGCCGAAATCGGGCAGACGGTGGTCGCCCGCGACATCACCGCCCGGGCGCAGGAGCATGACCGCGTTCAGCAGCTCGCGCACGAGGACGCCCTCACCGGCCTCGGGAACCGCCGCGCCTTCGAGCGGGACCTGGAGCGCGAACAGGCCCGCGCCGCGCGCCACGCACTCCCCATGGGTCTGGTTCTGCTCGACCTGAACGGTCTCAAACAGGTGAACGATCAACTCGGGCACGCGTCCGGCGACGCGCTGCTCGCCGCGTTCGGCCAGGCGCTCCTGAGCGGCTTCCGGCCTGAAGACGGCGTGTACCGCCTGGGAGGCGACGAGTACGCGGTGCTGCTGGCCGACAGCCCACCGCACGGCGAAAGCGCCATCTGGGACCGGATGGCGCGCGTCGTCCGGGACGTTCAGGACCGCGGCTTCCCGGGCGTGAGTGTGAGCGTCGGCGTGGCGTACTTCCCGGACGACGGCGCCGGAGAGATGCTGATCAGCAAGGCGGACGCCCGCATGTACGCGCACAAACGAAGAACCACGCCTGATCCGCTGCCTCTCTCCTGACGCCGGGGCCGGAACGCCGAACAGCTGACATGGCGCCCGAAAAAACAGGCGAGGCGCGTTGGCTCCGCTGCGCCCCGCCGCACGCTCGCCGTGCGGCGCAGGCGTGGGAAGACCCAGGAAGTGAGCAGTCCTGACCTGCTGGCCGGTGGCAGCAGCGGCGTTCCAGCGGGCCCAGCAGCGTGAAGAACGCCTGGTCACCCACGGCGAACGCCATGGGCGCGCGCCCCGTGATCCCGTACAGGACGCACACGGGACGCGCGAAGTTCAGACCCGGTGGCGACGGGCAGGGCCGGCATCACACTGAGGTCCGGCCCGATCACGACCGGCTGACCACGCCGTCATCCTTGATGATGGTGGGCCTGGGTTGACGGCCGGGCCTGCCCACCGGCTCCCTCTGGCGCAGGCGCCCCAGGCCGCCTGGCAGCAGCGGTGCTGCGCGATCAACCCGTTCTTCAGGCGTGACGTTTGCTGAAAGGAGCCCTCGTGACGCACGGGCCAACTGCGCCACTGCCACGCCCCTGAGGTGCAGGCGTCAGGGGTGAAAGGACGGCTCAGCCGCCAGTGGTCCGCGTCAACCACCACAGGGCGAGGCCGCTCAGGACGAGCGCCAGTCCTGCAAAAAACGCCGCAGCGGCCGTCAGCTGGGCCCGCCACTCTGCCCTCACCTGCACAGCGCAACAGGCAGCCATCAGCCCCAGGACAACGGGCAGCGCGATGAGCTTCGTGGCCGGGATGAATGCCAGGCTCAGGGCCAGCACGGCGGCAGCCAGAAGCAGGTGCTGGGTGGCGGATGGAGGTGGCACGTGCCCATGGTAGGGGGGCGCCGCCTCCCGATGAACCCCCAGTGGGTCCCCCAACCGGCCTGCCCACCACAACGGCCTGCACACCGTCCGTGCCCGGCGACCGCACCGGCTCTGGTCCGCCCGGCCACCCGCGGTAATCTGGAGCTCACCCAGCACGCTGAGGTCTCTACGTTTCTGCGCCCGGCGCATGGCCTGAGCCTGTTCTGGCCCACGCCGGCCTCAGGAACACGGCGCCTGAAGCTCAGTGCAGGCCGGGCGCCACCTGTCTTGACGTGCTCAGGCCGCTACGAAGGCGCCTGCGGACCCCGCTCAGGAACTCAGGCACCGAGCGCGGCACCCTGAGCGCAGCGCGACCACCGCCCGGCCAGGTGTACCCGGAGATGACCGCCCCGTTCCAGAGGGAGCGGTGGCTGTGCCCCTGACCCACTCCGTGACCAGGACAGGAGGCCAGAAAATCAAAGCGAACCCCACTCGGCCCTTCCTGGTTCTGGTCGACCCAGCGCCGTACCGGGCCCGCGATGCCGACGGGACGCCAGGGATCGTGAGGGACGTCCCTGCAGTTCACCGGCGCAGCGGCCGGGTACCCGCCATCATCCGCGCCTGGTGGCGTCCTCAGGACATCCGGAGCCTTCCGTTGCGGGGTGTCGGACTGCCAGGAGGGGCACTGGGTGTTGACGAGCGCCGCCTCACAGCCGCCACCGGCCTGAACGGCTGAGCGAAACCCTCAGCCGTTCAGGCGGACATCTAAACCATCCTTCCCCTGCTGGTCGTGGAGGGCCGATGTCCAGAGTTGGTACGACTGGACCTATTTGCTGTGGATGACGATGCTGCCACCCGCCAGGGGAGTGCTGGGCGTGGCCGTGTCGCTGGCCCCAACCTGGTTGTCGTACACGGTGGCGTTGGTCGTCCGGTCCCAGACCTTCAGGCGGAACTTGTCTGTGCCGCCTCCACCGCTTACCTGGCCATCCACTGCGGTCAGCAGGAAGCCGTAACTGCCCGCACCGTTCACGGTCCCTGTGCCTTTGTACTGCGCGCGGGCGCCCGCAATGGTCAGCCACTCGTACGCGGCGCTCTTGAAGTTGAAATTTCCCGCATGGAACTGGAATTCCGTGTTGCCCGTGGGGACGGTCGCGCCTTTCTGGTACTTCGATACGAATCCAAACGTCGCTTTGCCCGTAAGCGCAGGATCAGCCATATAGGCGCCCAGGGGGGACTGGATGGTGCCGCCGCCTGTCACGAAGCCCCCGGCGGGGTCGTAGACGACCACGTACTCGTAGCTGGATGTGCCGACCCCGCCGTCATCGTCGGTGACCGTAGTCGTGACGGTGTAGATGCCGGGGGTGGTGTAGGCATGACCCGCATTCACGGCGCGGGGACCGGCAGCAGGGATGTTCGAGCTGGAGGTCGCGCCGTCACCCCAGCTGACCTGGGCCGTGTGCGTGTCGGCCGAACTCGGGTCGGTGAAGGTGGTGGAGAGGGAAACGCTGCTTCCAACCGCAACCGGAGTGGCAGGCGTGACGGACAGTGCGCCCACGACCGGGTTCACGTTACTGACGGTGACCGTGGCGGTGTCGGTGGAGGAGGCGCCACTGGAATCGGTTACTTTCAGACCGACCGTGGAGGCACCGTTGTCCGCTGGGGTCAGGGTGTACTGCGCACCGCTGACGTCATACGTTCCGTCGTTGTCCAGGTCCCACTCGTAGGTCAGCGTATCGGCGTTCGGATCACTGGAGCCGCTGGCATCCAGGATGATCGGCGAGCCTTCCGGACCGCTGTACGGGCCGCCTGCCTTCGCGACGGGCGGGAGGTTGATGGGAGGAGTGGTCGAGAAACTACCGGTTTTGAGCAGCACGACCGAGTCCAATATCGTGTCTGACGCGTCTGCAATCTTCAGCGTCATGGTGTTCACTGCATTGGGCGTGACGGTGACTGCGCAGGTCAGGGTAACGGTCAGGCCATCCATCTGGGTGTTGAGCGTGCTTGGACTGTTATTTTTGATGTACAGGGAAGGGTTTGTCGAAAGGTTGATGGTGTTGATTGAGACGGGTTGAGCCGAAGGTCCGACCGTGGCGCAGTTCTGTCCGTTGATGTAGAAACCGAAGACGTCGTTGTATTGAGAGCCAGCATACTCGTCGTACTCCTCAGAGCCGAAGACATACTGAAAGTACACTTTGTCGGCGTCTGCCTTGAAATTGAAACTCAGAATGGCGGCGTCATACGTCGGTTTCCCAGCAAGTGAAGAGAGTGCGGCGTCTCCCGCTGTTCCCAGGCTGGTGCTTTTGTTGCCGGAGCTGTTGGGTCCCTGGATGTCCTTGGCGCGGCCGGAGCTCAGGACCACGCCGGAGTCGAAATCGATGATGCCTGAACCACCCGTGAATGTCCCTGCGGCGATGCCGGCGCCAGTGTAGTTGATGTCCGAAACCAACACGCCGGCGCCCACCAGAGCGTTGGCCAGATCAGCAGGCGACACGCCGCCGGTCAGGTCGGTAATCAGGAAGTTTCCGGCCTGAGCGCGGAGGACGGGCGCTGAGGAGTAAAGGCGGGGGGTCGCGTCACGTCCGGTGGTGGCGGATGTCGGCCCTGGTGCGGTGCTGTTACAGGCTGCAAGCAAAACGAGGGTCAGGGCAAAACTACAGGAATGAAGAGGTGCACGCATAAGGTCCTCGCATGGAACGGGTCCCGCCCTGAAGCAGGAGGGAATCTGCGAGGTGTAGTGATCCACTTTTTGCAACAGGAAAACACAGTAGACTCACTGCACCTCCTTGCTGGGAGGCGTGGCAGGAATGTTTTCGAAGCGGTCCTGCACGAGTGGGGAGCTGCGGCATACCTTGACCGTATGCGGCAGCTTTCATTTGCTGTCTTCACGACGTTGGCCTGTGAAATCACCTCCTGCAGGATGCTCAGGCAGAGAGTGCAGTGATCCGTGTGGCTTCTTTAAGCCTGAGAGCACATCAGGCTGACTTAGTCATGAGTGTAGAATTCTTTTTCTCAATCATGGTGAACGCTACAGGTAAAATTAACGGCGACTCAACAAACGGAAGTCAGGGCACCAGAATTCTTACATGATTTATGGTCGCTCATTCCCGCTGAGAGTGCTGTCCTGGGATGAGTGACGTGCTACTGAGCTGCGCTTAAGTCAGCAACCTCACCACCTGACCACTTCGCGAGCTTGACGTGTGGGTGGGCGGAAAAGGCGTACTGAACAGCTCAAGCAGACCCAGAAGGCATGCCCGCCCCACCGCACGGCCTGACTCAGCACCTGCCACCCAATTCGCACCTGGCTGACCACGGCCCGGCCCTGGTTGTCCCGACGCGATGGGCTCTCCTGTACGGTGTGCGAGCCCACCCGGGCCGTCCGAACAGCCGCGAGATCCGCTCGGAGGCCGTCATGTGGGTCGCCTCCAGGTTCAGCCCGCGGCCCTTCAACGACGACGAGATCGTCCAGCGCCCGTGACCAGCCAAGGCTCACGGCAGGGCAGTCCGTTGCCGCTCTCCCCCGGACACACTCTTCCCACGTTCCCTGAGTTCGCTTCGCAGCCCTTGTGGAAACCGACGCAGGTCCTCAGCGAGGACCGTCCGTTCGGCAGCCCAAGCAGAAGGAGTGGGAGGATCACCTGGGTGGTCATCAGTCCCCCGCAGGTGGAGCTGAGGGCCAGCTGCCCACGGACCTGGACAGGTCCGGTTCGGAA
This sequence comes from Deinococcus taeanensis, assembly GCF_020229735.1. Lineage (NCBI taxonomy): Bacteria > Thermotogati > Deinococcota > Deinococci > Deinococcales > Deinococcaceae > Deinococcus > Deinococcus taeanensis. The sequence continues at coordinate 180,885 of NZ_CP083457.1, forward strand.
TGCTCTCCTGGCCGCCCGAACCGATCCGATAGCTGCGGGTATCTGCGTTCACCTGCTTCTCCTGGTCAGCCTGTCAAGCGGGTCAGCAAGACGTAGACCGCGCCAAGTACGGTGGTCAGGGCCAGGGTGGGCATGGTGCCCAGTCTGAAGCGGAACAGGGCGGTGCCTGCAATACCAGCCAGGACAAGTGACGGAATGCTCAGGGTCCTCCAGTCTGGCGTGTACAGCCGCAGGGGACCCAGGTGCATTTCCCCGACCTTCGAGAACAGTGTATTCAGGGCGAACCAGACACTGAGATTGAGAATGACGCCAACAACAGCCGCGGTGATCGCGGTGAGCGCCCCCGACAGGGCCTTGTTGCCCCGCAGTTGCTCGATGTACGGGGCACCCAGAAAAATCCACAGAAAGCAGGGGGCGTACGTCGCCCAGGTGACGACGAAGGACGCCAGGATGCCCGCGGCAAGCGGCGTGAGTCCTTCAGGGTTCCGGAAGGCACCCAGGAAGCCCACGTACTGCACCACCTGAATGAGTGGCCCCGGGGTGGTCTCGGCCATCCCCAGGCCGTTGAGCATCTCGCCGGGCCGGAGCCACCCGAAGACCTGCACCGCCTGCTGCGCCACGTAAGCCAGGACGGCGTATGCGCCGCCGAAGGTCACCACGGCCATCTGACTGAAAAACTTCGCCATCTCCCAGAAGACACTGCCGAACCCAAACAGCGCGCCCACCAGCAACAAGGGACCGAACCAGGAGACGAGCCCGATGGCGGTGATCCGGAAGAACCGGTTCCAGCTTGGAGTCACGCGGGCAGCAGTTTGTGCAGTGATGACCGCGTCCCTGACCTCATGGCCGTGCGAGCTGCTGCCGTGGCCCCCACCCGCCTGGAACACCTCCGGCCGGACGCGGCTCCCGAAAAATCCGATCAGGCCGGCGCCGAGAACGACCAGGGGAAACGGAATATTGAAGAAGAAGATCGCCACGAAGGCCAGTCCGGCGAGCACGACCAGCAGCGGGTGCTTGAGGGCCCGCTTCCCAATCCGGATGACCGCGTCGAGCACGATAACCAACACGGCGGCTTTCAGACCAAAAAAGACGGCCTGCACGAAGGTGGACTCCTGAGACAGCGCGTAGATGATGCTGAGAACCAGGATGGACACAAAGCCCGGCAGGACGAACAGGCTCCCTGCGACGATGCCTCCCTTTGTGCCGTGCAGCAGCCAGCCGATGTAAATGGCGAGTTGCTGGGCTTCCGGCCCTGGGAGGAGCATGCAGTAGTTCAGGGCGTGCAGAAAGCGTTCCTCACTGATCCAGCGTTTCTCGTCGACCAGAATGCGGTGCATTACGGCAATCTGCCCGGCGGGGCCACCGAAACTCTGTGCGGCGATGCGGGCCCAGGTGGCAATGGCCTCAGCGAAGGTCACGTCATGAGGGTGGGGGGCAGGCACATCAAGTGGCTGGGTCATGGGAACCCTCCAGGGTCAGCGTGTGGTAGAGCCCCTCGAACAGAGCGTGAGCCTGCGTCTCGAGGCGGTTGTCGTCGGGCGAGGAGGCGATCAGGCCCCGCAGGACAGCGTCAACCCCCGGTGTTTCAGGCCGGACATTTCGGCCGTCATTGAGGTCCAGTTCGTGCACGATGTCCGCCAGTGCAGTCAAGGCAGGGTGTTCCAGCCTGAAGGCGTGCAGCAACACTTCGAAAGTACAGAGGGGGCCAACATGCGTAAAGTCCCCGTCGGTCCGGTCGAAGGTCACGTCGCCCGGTTGAGGGTCAGCGGCGTACCGCAGCGTGGCGTGAGGGTCAATGAACCGGCGGATCAGCCAGCCACTGGCGAGCCGGTCCACTTGTGGCCCTGGACGGGTACTCCACGTCCGGCGCTGATACTGCTGAGGGTCCACGTGCGGAATGGGTGGGACCGCTGGATCGCCCCGGAGATGCCGTTCCACGCCTGTGAGCAGCTGGTTGAACTGAACTCCAGCAGGTGACTGGAAGAAGTCGATGCGCTGAAGTTCGGCGTGGCGTCTCCGGAGCCGGTCCAGCAGGGTGCGGGCTTTGGGCACGGACTCAGGCGCTCTGGCGTAGGTGTTCAGTTCGTCGAGCAGGGGGGTGAGTTCGGCGTAGTCTTCTGCGCGGGCGGCATTGAAGCTGGATTCAAGGGCGGTGTTGGTCACCCCCTCAACGCGCTTCACGTGCAGAATCACTGCCTCTCCTCCGGCCTGATTCAATTCCTGGAGGAGCCATTGGAGCTGTTCGTGGGGGTCCGGCTGGTGGGGCAGGACCGCGCCGCCGCCGGGCAGGGTGATGGCCCCGAGGCGTTTGAGGCGCCGCCAGAGGGTCACCCGAGGCGTGGAGGACCCTCGTGCGGGCAATGTGCAGAGAAGCACCAGCCAAGTCATGTTTTAGTGTAACAGATGTTTCAAACTAATGAAACACGTTTTTATGCGAAGTCGACTATTCGGGTTTCAAACTTGCTCCTCTGAGTTATACGAAGTGGTGAGGGAGCAGGAAGGGAAAGGCTAAAGAAGGTGCATGAGGCAGGCCCCAGGGATTTCCCCACAGCAGCCCTGGTACGAGGAACCTAGGAGCAGCCTGGCGGTCATGGTGTCCTTGCGCGGACCTGACCCAGCGGGCACAGCGGACCTCCAGCGTTGCCTGGCAGCGCGGGCGGCACAGGACGGCATGCATGTGTTGTGGACCGTGCTGGAGGGATACCTGCCACATCATGGGCGCCGCGGCGCCTGCGTCCGCATCGAAAGGTTGAACATGGGCATGACAGAGTGCGCCGGCCGGGCGCAGCACAACGCCATCCCGCCAGCACCAACCGTTGATCACGGCGTTGATTTGTCTCGGTTGCCGCCGGACTTCAGGTGTCTGGGTGAGCTTGATCGCCGACGGGGGTGGACGGGAGCAAGGCGAACCTGTGCCGTGATCAACGGACCTTCTTGGCAGGTGAGCAGAACCTGTGTGCAGCGCTGCGCTGGGCGGGTGCGACAGAAGCTGATCCATTTCGGGACGTCTGTGGTGCGCCGGACCGGACCGCTGTGAAGGAGAAACGCTGCCCGTAGGATGACGGAGGCGATGAACGGCTGCTGGCGCACGCTGTTGCGGAGGAAAATTGGTCGCGCCATGGAGGGGGTGGGAAGGACCCTGTCGTCCCGTTTTGACACCAACACACATTAGCGTCAAACATCTGGTATGAGGATGCGGAAAGGCAGTCTTCGTCAGCCTGACGCCGACCGGTCACGACCAGCCAAAAAAAAGCCGTCCAGGACGACTCAAAAGGAGATCTCCTCACAGGAGGGCCAGGAAGGCCCATTCAAACATTTTTGAGGGGTGGAATACCCCAGAAAACTTGCCATGCGGCCCCTTCACTGAACGCTGAATGAACTGTTGCGCCGCAGTGGCCATCCAGGAAAAGCTGGGGCGTAACTGCCTTGCACGAGTGGCAACGGCTTGACCCGGAGTGGAAGCGCAAGCACGACGAGCTATTCCAACCGCTGTACCAAGAATGGGCAGCAAGCATGCGGGATGGAGACGAGGCTGCCTTCCTCGCACGAGGCACTCCCCTTGGCAAATGGGGGAAAAGCGCGCTCAGTCTGTGGACATGGCTGTGGCGGGTGCTGCGGGGCTGGCTGGCACACGACCTACGGAAGAGGCCGCACCAGTTGCCCGTGCCGCCGGAAGTGCCGGAGAGGGCGTTACAGAGACTGGCGGAAGAGGCAGGAGCGGCTGAGGATTACACGCTGCTGCTTGCCATCTGCTCGGTGGGTGCTTGGAGCGGGCGCAAGAGAAGCCGCCCCACGTCCCCGGAGGGAAGATGGAGTGGCTGGTGGTTGAGGCTCAGTTGCCGAAAGAAGTTACACCTGTCTTATATGTGCAAGTCACACAAGCGTGTCAAACTTAATCTCAATCGATGGACTACCTATAAACAATTTGGGGTAGTCTGAGGATAAATTGAGCAAGCTATTAGCATTTTTACCTGGAATACCACTCCAGTCGTTAATATATTCTGCATACTCGTGTTGCATTTGGAGAATCGATTTTCCGGTTATTTCATTAATGGTCGCCTCTTTAGCAATAAAAATTGATGTCATTTCATGCGTACTTATCAACACTGTGTCCTGGTCGCTAGTTACCATCAATGTATCACATATGTAGCCTTCTGTCATAATTAGAGAAATGGCCTCCTCATTGCTTATTTGCAATGCATTGATTTCGAAAGCAGCCTCAGATTGTGAGTGTCCTGGAAAGTACTGTTCGACCCGTAATAGAATATTGTTCGCTCTAATATAGTTAATTAGTCCTTCTATATATTCAGTTAGGCATCCATAATCCGATCTCACCGGTATAACTCTCCAGTCTACGTTAACGGGAATCACAAGGCTTCCATTAAGGTATATACCAGTTTCTTGTCTTAAAATCATAAATAATCACCTATACCTAATCTTTAGAATGCTTTCGCCATTGACTTGATGCTCGAGAATAGGAAGGCCCCCGGTCAAGCTTCCGCTCCTATTACGAACAATCAGTACGTCCCCTCGATTGTTTACACGAACTACCATCACGTCTCCATCCGCTTTTACCGAGACCTTAGAAGCATCAATTCCATACTTTTCAAGAAGAGTCGCAAAATCCGCCTTCGCTGCGTTAAAGCCGCCGAGCTTCTCATACTGAGAGAGGCCCTTGCTCATCCGCGCGGTATAAGGCTGCAAACCATCAAGAATCTTCGGCACCAAGCTTCCGCAATCCGGCCCATTGGCATTGTGCACCAACCATCCAGCCTGCCCAACGTAGTAGGTGTGAGCTTCACTGATGGTAAGGTTGAACATCTCCTTGGCCTTCTGAACGTTGATGACGTTAGCGACCAGGCCAATGGTCCCATCCGCCTGCTTGACCTTATCCCCAATCTTGAGGTGTCCAGCGCCAACCCACTTGTCACTGAGGTCCTCATGCCCCTCCGGCTTGGGCCGAGGCTGGGTGTCCGAGCGCTCCGTGACGTAGGTGGAGTGCTCAAAAATTGAAGCCATCCTCCAGGGCGAAAATCACATCAAGAGGTGCAACCGCCTGTGGGTTGCACCTCTGTTGCACCATTCGTTGCACCCTTTTACAGACTCAGCAAGTCATCCAGGGACAGCGCTGCCGCCCTCCTCTGATCGTCATACACGTGCGTGTACACCCGCATGGTCAGACTCGCATCCTGATGACCCAGTCGCTCCGCCACCGCCTTGATGGGGACACCCTGCCGCACCAGCAGCGAAGCACATGTGTGTCGTAGGTCATGAATCCGGATGTCGGGCAGTCCCGCCTCCCGGACCAGGCGGTGGAAGATCTTGACCAGAATCGACGGCAACTGGAACCGCCCCACAGTGGACGGAAACACGAGATCCATCTCTATTGGAGACCGCGCCTTCCACCTGGACAGTTCCTGCCCCTGTCTGGTCTGGTGGGCTCTCAACACGTCGATTGTATCGGCAGACAGCAGGATGCGCCGCCGACTGGCAGAGGTTTTCGGTTCGTTCAGGACAGCACGAGACCCGCTCTGCACGAGGCTCTGCCGGATCCGCACCTCGCCTGATTCCAGCCCAAGGTCCTGCCAGCGCAGCCCCAGGAGCTCTCCACGGCGCATGCCTGTCGTCAGGGCCAGGTAGAACAGCGCGTACCAACGGGGATGCGTCTTCTTGCAGTGATCTATTGATCACGGCACAGGTTCGCCTTGCTCCCGTCCAGCCCCGTCGGCGATCAAGCTCACCCAGACACCTGAAGTCCGGCGGCAACCAATACAAAGCTACGCCGTGATCAATAAGAAGTGTCGTGCCTGGACTGGCGTCCAGACCTTCATTTCATGTCTGGTCCGCTTCGGTGCTTTCACGCGGGCCGCTGGATTGTATGGGCGTAACCCCCAGTCCACAGCCTGCCCCAACGTCAACTTCACCAGTCGAAGGGCCATATTGATCACGGCGTTGCTTTGTCTCGGTTGCCGCCGGACTTCAGGTGTCTGGGTGAGCTTGATCGCCGACGGGGCTGGACGGGAGCAAGGCGAACCTGTGCCGTGATCAAAAATGCCTGGGTGCGCGTGGCCCCGTCTGTAAGCCACTGAAGGACCAGCCGTTCTACGTGCAGGGGCGCCAGTAGGTGAATGGGCATCTGGATGATGGCGGATGGTTCCAGGTACTTGCGGATGAGCCGCTGGTATTCCAGCCAGGTTTTCTCCCGTACGTGGGGCTTGCGCAATTCCAGCCACTGCTGCAGGAACGAGCCGTACGTCATGCTGGGCACCAGTTCGTCCGCGGCACCCGACACGTCCGGTTGCAGCAGTGGGGTGGTCTGGAGCCTGAGCCACTCTTCTGCTTGTGGGTGGGTGCCAAACCGCGCTGAGATTCTGCGCCGTTTTCCCTGCCGGTCTACCGGAAGTGAATACACGGCGACGAATCTGCCTGCGCGCTGCTGGATGCTGCCTGTTCCGTTTCCTCTCTTGGGCATGTGGCCCTCGCTTTCCCTTCGTCTGGCGAAGGGAAAGCCGATCTGGCAGCCTACCGCCAGCTTCGCTGTTCTGGATTCCAGTGCCCCTCCGACAGCCCAGAGAGCAGGACTGGAACGTAGAACGCCTGCAACAGGATCCAGATGTCAGGCAGGGCCGGCGCAGTAAACCGGGTGCGCCGCAGGTAGTGCGCCCACTGACGGGTCAGGCCCGCATCTTCCGCGAACTCAGGGCTGAGCACGGCGGGAATGTCCTGCACGGGCGTTCCCCGTGCCTTGAAACTGGACTGGAGTGCCTGGCTGACCACACCAGCCTCAAAGGGTTCTTGGTTGAGGATGATCTGGAGATCGTAGAGATCCTTCATGCGCGTTGTGGCCGCGCCCCGCTCGACCAACGCAGCGAACTTCTCGGTGATGACGGTTTCAACGAATAGGCGTTGATCGTCACCGCTTCAGGCAGCAGCAGCGCCGGGAACTCAAGTTTCACGGGCGCTGGGGTGATGACGTTGCCAAAGGACACGTCGATCTGCAACACGATGCGGGAGGTATCAAGCTGCCCGGTGAGACGAACGCCTACACCAGGGTATTCCAGCCCTTCGTTGATGGGCTGCACCTGGATGCTGTCTGCGTCGAAGGTCAGACCGTCATCCATGTCCACGGCACAGATGGCCTTCAGAACAGACAGGAGCCGCTCCGGGGTATTGGGCGTTCCCCGGGCGGCCAGGTCAATGTCCTCCGTGGGTCTGGCGACCTGGCCGTACCGGGCAAACAGGCTGAGGGCGCCTTTCAGGACGAATTGATGGGCGTATGGACTGGCCATCAGCCGTGCGAGGAACCCCTGCTGGGTGTAGAGCAGCAGCATGCTGCTGCTTGGGTGGTGCATGTACACGTTTTTTCCCAGATTCTTCAGTCTGGCCCGGATGCTTTCCGCGCGGCGGCGGGCCTGGAGGTGTTCTTCAGTGGTCCTGGTCATGGAGCAGCACCTCCAGGTCACGCCGAAGGTGTTGATCCTGTCCGAGGGTCTTTGCCATCTGAAGGAGGGCCGTGGGACTGCCCAGGCGCCGCTGCAGGTATTTTTTCAGACCTTCCAGGTACAGTTCCCGTCCGTACTTCGGCGCGTAACGGAGCAGGTCCACCAGAGTTTTTTCCGGGGAGTACGTCTGAAGCGCCCGTCCGGCGACGTCTACGCTCACCACACCGGTCTGATACGCCTTGGGTCGGAAGTAGAACACGTCCACTTGCGGGGAATCGAGGTCCGGGAAGTGCTTGTTGGCGGGAATCGCGAACTGGAGGGCAGCGGGTCGGGTGGTCGTGAGTCCGTGCAGGTTGAGGGCTGTGGCCAGGCAGGGACGGGCAAAGGGTACACGGAGTTGCACCTCGAGTAAATCGACGGCGGTGCTGTTGGTCGGTCCGGTGTGTGCTTCCGGGTGGCGGTAGACGCCTCGTTGGAGTCGTTCGATCACGCCTTGCCGTTCCAAGAGGGTGAGGTACATGGTGGGAATGCTGGCCTGACGGACGTCCTGGCTGGTGAGGTAGCCACCATGGGCCTGGAAGAGTTGGAGAAGGGCTTGTTGCGGGTCAGTCACATGATCATCTCTTTGCGAAATCTAGGTCATTTCAGGTGATTTGCATAGATTTTGCAAATCCATCAGAACCAGAACAGAACCGCCCCACATCTGAGGATAGGGGCACAGCAGCGTCGGGTACGGCGGAGTACGGTTGCCAAGGCGTGCGCGAAGCCACTCGTGGGAGAGGCAGCCACAGCCGAGGATCATGCTCTTGCTGCCTGCTCGGCGGCTGCTTGGTGCGGGCGCAAGAGAGAAGCCGCCCCACGTCCCAGAAGGGAGGGTGAAGCGGCTGGTAGTTGAGGCCTGACTACCCGTCAAAACTGGGCATGAGGGCCTGAAGTGCCCGCCAGGACGCAGGTGACGGGTGGAGCAGGAGATCCTGGAGATGATCGAGGCCCAGTCGGAACACGGACACCATGCGGTGTCCGTGTTTCTTGCGTTTCACGGGCTGCCTGGTGGCCAGGAGCTGGCCCGTCACACAGGCCCAGATAAAGGCGGCGGACACGCACGTGAGCAAGGTTGACACGCGCTCGGCCTGCGTCAGGCCGGTGTCTTCCAGATTGAACCCCCGGTTTTTAAGGCTGAGTGCAGGTTTTCTGCCTGCCAGCGCTGCGCATAACGGCGGAGATTCACGGAAGCGTGGCCCCGGTACGCGAGGTACAAGACTTCGCCAGCGGCATTCTTGGTGGCACACAGGCGCAAGGACACGCCGTAAACGACCATCCGGCGGTGCCAGCGGCGAATCTTGCCCGTCTGGAGCTTTTTGAAGCACGCCCAGACCGGCAGTTTTCCGGTCCCGATGGTGGCTGTTGCCGGGAGGCGAATACAGGGCGCAATGCCGTGCTGATCCAAAAATGTGAACCACGACTTGCCGATGAACGGTTGTGGCAAGTTGTCGACCTCAAAGAAGCAGAGGGGACCCGAGCACGCAGGCGGCCTGACCTTCAAGCCGCCTGTTGCACGACCTGCTGCCACGTCTTGAAGGCCTCTTCTTGGAGAGAACGGCGTTGGGAAGCCGGGAGGGTGGAGCGAGCGGAATGGTGAAGGTTCGAGACTCGAGCGTGCAGGTCGAGGAAGCCCTGCGCTCGTGGTCGTGATCTGAACCCCCACTGCTGACGTTCCTGCCGTCGTGTGGGGCGGTGGGATTGCTCGATCAAATTGTTGCAACGGGCGGTGGAGATCACTTGGATGTGCTCCACAGCGTGGAGCACGGGGAGTTCCCGGATGGCCGCACCATAGCTCCAGAGCTTGTCGGTGTGAATGATCTCCGGCACGTCGTACTCCCTCAGAAGCCGGGAGAAGAACACTTTGGCGGCCTCCGTGTCACGGTGTTGCTGCAACAAGACGTCCAACACGGCTCCGTGTTCTTCGACCGCCCGCCACAGCCAGTGTTTGACACCGCCGACGTCCACGCACATTTCATCAAGGTGCCACCGGGAACCACGTCGTGGTTCCCGGTGACGGAGGCCCTGGGCGAAGAGATCGCTGAACTTGATGCACCACGAGCGGATGGATTCACGGGTCACGCAGATGCCCCGCTCCAGCAGCAGTTCTTCGACATCTCGGTAACTCAGGGTGAAGCGGTGGTACATCCACACCGCGTAGCCGATGACCGCCAGGGGGAACCGGTAGCCGGGGAGCTTCTGACCGCTCAACACCGCGTCACACTACCCCAACAACTTGCCACAACCCGTCCAACCGGGTCTGACGCCAGGTGGCATCACGGCCTCAATGGTGCCGTGGCAGGACTTACTCATGGCGTGTGTTCGACAGCCAGAAGATCGGCGAGGGTGATGCCTTCGGCGGCCAGCATTCCGGCAATGGTGGGCCGGACCTCGTACAGGTCATGCAACCTCACCACGGGTGGGTATACGGGGGCATCAGGGGCCGTCGCCTGCGTCCAGCCCGCCTCCTTCCACCGTTGCAAGATCGCCAGAAAGTGAGCACCCAAAAAGGGCTGGGCCCGTTGAAACCACCACGCCCGTTGACCTTCGATGAGTTGGATGTCTGCAAAGCCCACCACGCCCTGGTCCTCAGCCGCGAACATCGCATCCACGAACACGAAGGCCCGCGTCAGTGCTGCGTCCCGGAGGGGACTGGGGCGCAGCGCCAGCAGGACGTCCAGGTAGACCTCCAGCACCCAGCTGGTCCCGAGGTACTGGAGCGGAACGCCATTCTCACTGACTATATCGTCCTCGCACATCAGAGCCATGGGCCGTGAAAGCTCCGGGAGAGCCTGGACGAGGTGTTCGTGCAGGCGGGCAAAGGTCAGGTCGCTCACGGACGCGGTGGGAGGTCGTACACCGTGACCCTTACGCCCTGGCCCGTCAGTTCTTCCTGCACGATGCCCTCGATCACCGTCCAGTTCCCGCCTGCAAGGCCGGCACCGATGCGGGGCATGTGCACGCTCGCCTGATGCTCCTGGGCGAAGGCACGGACCCGGTTGAGCCCCTCCCGGATCGCGTCGTACCGGACTGGCGGCACGCGGGTCGGGCGCGCCTGACGGGCGATGTCGTGCGGCCCGATCAGGTTCGCAACCCAGAAGGTGGGTTCCACTTCCACGAACTGCACGCGGCCCAGTTCGAACGGCTCCTCGCCCGTGGCCTGCCCCTTCGCCCAAGCACGGTAGGTGGCCTCGGGGGCCTTAAAGCGTCGGGACAGGGCCAGGACAAAGCCGGCGCCCCAATGGCCCTGATCGTTGCAGACGTGGACCAGCACCCTGGGGTCCGTGCCTTCAGGTTGCGTGGCATCGCCGGTGCGGTAGGTCAGCATGCGAGTCATCGTCGCATGGCGTCGCCGGGAGCGCCTCTGTGCAATGGCAGAGGGTCATGAGATGACGGAGCATGGCTCGCCTACACTGGCGCCATGCTGCTGTTCCCCGCTGAACCCTTTGCCGGGCGTGTCCCGGACGAGGCCTACGCCGACGAGCTCCAGGAAGCCGAACGTCATGACCTGAGCGCCGCGCTGCTGGATTTCGAGGCACTCGAAAGCGGAGACGTCAAGCAGGCGCTGCGCTGGGTGCCGGCCGCGGCCGAACCTGGCGTGGCGGTGTTCCGGGGCTGGATGATGAAGCCTGAAACGTACGCCACCCTGTATGACGCGCTGAAGGCACGCGGGTGGCACCTCGTGAACACGCCCGAGCAGTACGTGTACGCGCATCACCTTCCTCGGTCGTACGGCGACATCGCGGATGTGACGCCTGCCACCGACTGGGTGGCCGCAGCGACACCCGCCGAGGTCGATCGTGAGGAGGTGAAGGCCATCCTCGAATCGTTCGGCCCGCAGCCACTCATCGTCAAGGATTACGTGAAGTCCCGCAAACATGAATGGGACGAAGCCTGCTTCATCCCAGATGCCACGGACATTGAACCGGCGATGCAGGTGATCGAAACCTTCCTCAGCCGGCAGGGCGAGCAGTTCCAGGGCGGAGTGGTCCTGCGCGCCTTCGAGCCCTTCAAGGCGCTCGGCACGCATTCCCGCAGCGGCATGCCCCTCACCCAGGAATACCGCCTGTTTGTCCATGACGGGGAGGTGATCAGCAGCGACATGTACTGGGAAGAAGGCGATTACCCCGAAGCAGCCCTCCCCCTGGAGCGTTTTGTAGAGGTCGCGCGCCGTGTGAACAGCCGCCTGTTCACGATGGACGTGGCGCAGCGCGAGGACGGGGAGTGGCTGGTCGTGGAGCTCGGCGATGGTCAGGTGGCGGGCTTGCCGGAACGGGCGGACCGGGCGCAGTTGTACGGTGCGCTCGCGCACCTGCTGTCAAAAACGACCAGGAGTGAGTGAGGGTTGTGGCAAGTTGTTGGGGTAGTGTGACGCGGTGTTGAGCGGTCAGAAGCTCCCCGGCTACCGGTTCCCCCTGGCGGTCATCGGCTACGCGGTGTGGATGTACCACCGCTTCACCCTGAGTTACCGAGATGTCGAAGAACTGCTGCTGGAGCGGGGCATCTGCGTGACCCGTGAATCCATCCGCTCGTGGTGCATCAAGTTCAGCGATCTCTTCGCCCAGGGCCTCCGTCACCGGGAACCACGACGTGGTTCCCGGTGGCACCTTGATGAAATGTGCGTGGACGTCGGCGGTGTCAAACACTGGCTGTGGCGGGCGGTCGAAGAACACGGAGCCGTGTTGGACGTCTTGTTGCAGCAACACCGTGACACGGAGGCCGCCAAAGTGTTCTTCTCCCGGCTTCTGAGGGAGTACGACGTGCCGGAGATCATTCACACCGACAAGCTCTGGAGCTATGGTGCGGCCATCCGGGAACTCCCCGTGCTCCACGCTGTGGAGCACATCCAAGTGATCTCCACCGCCCGTTGCAACAATTTGATCGAGCAATCCCACCGCCCCACACGACGGCAGGAACGTCAGCAGTGGGGGTTCAGATCACGACCACGAGCGCAGGGCTTCCTCGACCTGCACGCTCGAGTCTCGAACCTTCACCATTCCGCTCGCTCCACCCTCCCGGCTTCCCAACGCCGTTCTCTCCAAGAAGAGGCCTTCAAGACGTGGCAGCAGGTCGTGCAACAGGCGGCTTGAAGGTCAGGCCGCCTGCGTGCTCGGGTCCCCTCTGCTTCTTTGAGGTCGACAACTTGCCACAACCCAGGTGACCGTCAAGAACCGGGTGGATACCGCCCGGTTCAACCTGCTGCTCCGCTGAGGCCCTCCCATGCAGATCACGCCGCTCACCCGCCACGTCACCGCCGGCCTCGCCATCGTAGGCCTGGGCGGCCTCAGCCTCTGGGCGGTGACACGCGAACAAGCCTGGACATCCGAACAGCGCTCCACACTCCAGGGTCTCTCCCTTCAGAGCCTGCTCCGCCTCCCGCCCGACCCCAGCAACCGCCACGCCCAGACCGGCCGGGTTGATGACCTCGGCGCCCCAGCCGCTCTCCCCGGCGGTCATCAGGAGTTGCGGGTCGTGAAGGCCCTGGCCGTTGTCGCGTACGCGCAGCACCAGGCCGTCCAGCGTGAAGTCGACAGTGATCGCGCCGGCGCGCAGCGCGTTTTGCAGCAGTTCCTGAATGGTGGCGGGCAGCCCCCCGAAAAAACGCGTGGGCAGTTGACGCAGCAGGCCGCTGCTGAGGCGAGGGGTGACGGAAGGTGCGGGGGATGCAGTCATCAGGCTCCTTTGGGGTTCACAGTGGGTGCGAACCCGAAACGACCCTGCCCTCACCCCCTGAGGGTGAAAGGCTTTCCCCGCCGCGCGTTCGCCGCTGGCCGCAACTCAGCCCAGGACGCCGGTAAACTTGACGGCCACCACGTGCAGCGGTTCATCCTCGGTGGGCTGCGCATCGTGAAAGACCTTGGCGACCGGGCGAGTCTTGGATTCAAGACTCGCTTGCCGGGCAGATGGAGCGCGATCTTGCGGTGCACTGGAGCACCTGTATGGCGTGTCGCGCAGCCGGCAACGTGTAGTTCAACACTGCGCCCAACAGTGACGCCTTGGTGAGACTGTGCCCCAACGTTCCCTCGCGCTGAATATTACAGGCCGCACTCCCCACACTCTCTCCACGCTTGAATGCCCAGGATCACGCGCTGGGTCTCGTTCAGCCACCTCTGGAGTTGCGCGGTGGGTTGGGCAAGTGGGCGGCTGGGGCGGCCGGTCGTGCTCTCCCAGACCAGCAACCGCGCGAGGGTCGGGCGAAACGCGCCTTGTCTCACCGCCTGCGCAAATGCACGTAATGCCTGGGTGCCGTGGTCCAGCCGGTCGTGCAGCGGGGTGTACACATCGGCGTCCGGTTCACCCCACATCCTTCGCTCCAGGGCTTGCTCGGCTGCCCAGTCCGTGTGCAGCTGGGCTGCGGCTGCCTGCCGTTCGTCCACCCAGGCGAGCACCACCTGCTGGGGACTCTGGCCTGCGCTCCACGCTTCAGCCTGACGGTGGGCGGCGATGCGTTGGGTGAGCACAGCCCAGAACAGCAGCGGCCATTCGTGCTCCTCGCCTGGTCGGCCGCGGATGTTCAGGGCGAGAGGCATCTCGGGATCAGCGGCCCGCAGGGCTGGCCAGACCACCGCTGCCTGGAAGGCCGGATCGAGCGCCTGGGGGTGATCGCGGTACTGCGCGTCGAGGGTTTCCAGTGCCGTGAGGACGTTCAAGAGCGTCAGCCGGCGGCGCAGGCGGGCGCGAGGGGCGGAGCTTGTCCCGGGTCGGAGCGCGGGGCCGGACTGTTGATGGTGATATTGGGGGGGTACATGTCACTCCTTGGGGCGCTTACTGCATCAGGATGCAGGCTTGGTACGGCAAGTCAGAATGAACGTACACCGCGACGCCGCGACGGCGGGCGACGTCTTCGAGGTGCTGGGTGTCCGGGTGACCCCACTGGCGCAGCAGGAGTTCGCAGGGCGCGCGGCGCAGCAGGGCGCGGGACGCCTCGCCGACACTGGGTGTGATGCGGTGCGAGTCGGTGACCCCGTACATTCCGGCGATCGCCAGGGTGTACGCGACGGGGTTACCCGGGCGGCGGCCGCGCTCCTGCGGAACGGGCGTGGCGTGACTGACTGCGTCCAGGTAAGCGGCGGTGCGGTCGTGTTCCTTCAAGCGCTTCTCGAGGATCACGGCGTGACGGCCCCTGCCCTGCAGGAAAGTGCGCGAGAGCAGCCCGCACACGGTGGCGTTCAGCAGCGCGTGCGGAATCAGCACGTCCTCGTAGGTGCCTGCGTACGTGCTGACACCCGCCGGGTCGCTCAAGACCGCCAGCCGCACGCCACTCACGCTGGCGTTCAGGGCGGCCTGGATGCTGCCCTGGCCGGTCCACCCGTCCACGAAGACGACCTCCCGCTCCGGGTGGGCGCCGAGCACCTCACGGTACGCGTGCACGTCGAGTCCCTCCCCGCGCATGATGCTGACACTGTGGTATGGCCAGTCCAGGCCCAGTCGGCGCGCTTCGCGGCGAATCAGGACCACAGCGGGCGTGCCCCCTCGGGCGAGGGAGACCAGCACCGGGGCCGCGTGATGTTCCATGATCTGCCGAGTGACGCCCGCGACGAGCCCGGCCGTGCGGGGGGCGAAAGTCTGGAGTGTCCGGTCGAAATGCTCACCCCAGACGGGCGCCTCCTCCGGTACGAGCAAGGTGCCACAGGATTCGCCGCGGTGGATCAGCGTTTCTTTTTCGGTGACGCTGACCAGGCGGGGCGAACCGGTGTCCAGGTGGAAGGTCACGTCCTGCGGGGGAAAGGTGTGGTTCACAGGTGGGCTCCGTGGGGGGTGAGGGCGCGGTCGATCTGGGCCCCTGGAGGGGCAGCCGGATGGCGCTGACACGCATAAAGGGGCAGGTCCGAGAGGCGGTCACCCAGGCCTGGCGTGAGCACATCGTCTGTGTGGCGAGCACGGATGGGGATGGAGTGTGGCACGGGCAGGGCGGCAGGTCGCGCTGGAACCTGCACCGCACCGCGGTGAAAGCTGTCCCCACGTGCCGGCTCCTCGGGGCACGGCGCGATCAGTCCGCTCACTCGCCCCGCTGCACTCTGGTGCAGTGCCGTCAGTTCGGGCGAGAGGATCCCGTGGTGAGTCGCTGCCGGTCCGGGTGGGGGCATGCCACCCGGCCCCGGCGTTCAACAGCTGAGCGTCGTCCAGCGTGCCACGCTAGACTTCACACATGACGTGTGACGCCTGGACGCCGGCGGCCCCCATTCCGGGCGGAGGGATCGGCGCATGAACGTGACCCTGCACCCTGAAGGCGTCAACGGTGCGGTGCAGACGGAAGGTACCCTCACGTACGCCACGTTCATCCAGCGGCACGTGCCGGAGCTGCTCGTCCACGACAACGTCTTTCCCATCGGGGACGTGTGGCTGGACCGCAAGATCGCCATCGAACCCCTGACGCCGGTCGAGACCCAGCCGCCCACCTCATTCATCCATGAGTTCGTCACGTTCATGGCGAGGCGGTTGATGCTCGAACTGCTCCGCCGCCGGTTGATAGAACGCGGCGGGCCCCTAAAGCCACTGCGGACCATGGAAGCGGAATTCCAACCCGTCATCGATGTGGTGCAGACGCATCTCTCCCGGGCGGCCCTGGCAGATTTCTTGCCTCCGTTCCGCCACCGGTACGCACTGAGCGGCGAGGCGGCACTTCTGGACGCCTTGAAGCGGTACGTGCGCTTTTGTCGCACCGCCGAAAGGGGCTACGTCTTCGCGGAGAAGTACGTCCTGGCCCTCCACTTGCAAGTCGCCGCGGAGCGCAACGGACTGGTGCCGGCTCAGGCCAATCAATGCGCCGATGGGTATGACGTCTTGAGCGCGGTCCTGGAACGGGACGCGCAGGCGCCCGCAGTCCGGGTGGCCCGCTGGCCGGTCCAGGCCCGAGAGCCGAGCTTCCGGTACCGGGAAATCCGGGATCCGCGGTGCCGGCGGTTCAGAACCTAAGGACATCGTTATTTAAGTAGTGGTAGGAGCTAGTCAATCTACCCCGATGTGCGTTGGGCTTTGGCATTTGCGTTCAAGTGAAGAATCTCCGTCACCTTGCCATAGGCAACTGTCCTAGGGCCTTCAACGAACACGAATGTAGTGCCAACCCGCAAACGACCCATCTGCCATAGAGGCGCCTGGAACGTCAGGTGGTAATGCTCCAGGTTTGACTTCAAGCGGCGTTGCGAGCATTCGCCGATAAGGTGAGTGTAGACCAAGGCGTGGCGTAGCCGAGCGCCGAATGACGGCGCTCGTGGTTGTACCAGCGGTGAAAGTCCGGCATGGCGGCCCGGACATCGGCCATGGACTGCCAGTCCTGGCGGAAGGCGAACTGGTATTTGTAGGTCCGGTTGAGGCGTTCGAGGATACCGGTTCCTCCCGGCTGAGACACTTTGCAGCGCACCCAGTTGCCGTACATCAAACAGCCCTGTTGAAAGAGGTCACTGGTGAAATCACTGCCTCCATCACTCTGGACCAGGATGCGCTTGTGGTGGCCCTGAGCACGCAGCACGGCGACCGCCTCGTCGAGCGTCAGTTTGGCGAGGTGCATCGACAGGCTCCGTACCACCCGGCTGGCCAGCACCACCCGCGAGGTAACGTCCAGCACGAAGTAAATCCAACAGACCCCGTCGGGCAGCGACAGCCGTGTCGCGTCAATCTGCACCCGTCGACCTTCCGGCCAGTCTTGTGGTGCGGAAACCTTCGGGGAAGGTTTCCGGGTCTTTCGAGGCAGCGGTGGGTGAAGGTGCAATTCGCCGAGTGCGACACGGATCTTGTGCAGGCCAATCTCTTCGCCCTGAGCTTTGAGTTCCTGATACAGCAGCCGGTATCCAGACGTTGGATGCTGCAACGCCGCCTGGCGTACCTTCTCGTACAGTGCGTCACGGTGCTGCTGCTTGGCACAGCGCGCGGGCGCGCTGTGCTGATGGTCCCGCATCCGCCAGTACGGCACGCTGGCGTACTGGGCAAAACGCCGCAGGCTGAGGTGCGGCCGGCTCTGCCAGAGAACGATCAGCTCGTCCAGCGTCAGAGCCGTCGCACTTTTCGCGCAATATCGAGCTCCAGTTCCTTTTCGGCCACGATGCGTTTGAGACGGTCATTCTCCCGTTCCAGGATGGTCACGCCCTGGTCTGGTCGGTCACCAGAGAGGCGGGCACGGCCCGCCTCCAGAAACTGTGTTTTCCAGGTGTGGATCAGGCTCTCGTTGGCTCCATGCTGACGGGCTGCCTCCGCGACTCCGAGTTCGCCCCGCAGCACGCTGAGGACGATGGCTTCTTTGACGTCGGTGCTCCAGGTTTTTCGCTGTTTCCCCATGATGATCTCCAGTGTGCTCGTCCCTCGCATCGAGAGGGTCAGGTGCTGAAAGTCATCCTTGGAGCACTACCGGTAAACCGTGTGGATTTCTCCGGGAAATGCCCAGGGCACGTCCTTAAAATTTTGCCAAACGTGCCAATTCTCGTTCTGGTAGTGAAAGTGCGTCCAAGCGCCGGTAGACACTCCAGATTTCCGGCCACCGTGATTGGTCGGGAGGTATGAGACCTCTGCTTCCACATCGTATCTATCGTGCAATGGTGTGCCGTCTGCCTCTGACATCTGTTCATCGCATCTTAGCGGGCACGACGTTGCCGGAGCTCCAGCATGCGCTTCTCTACACGCCGTAGGATGGCCGTGGACTCATCGTTGTACGGGTCCTTGAGCCCTCCTTGTTCACCGGATAGCAGGACGCCGAAATTCCACAAAATTTGGCCGAACCGCTGGTCAGGCTCAGCTTCTACGGCTTCGAGTAGAAGCTCCACAATCGCAAGGTTGTCATCCAAGTGGCTCATAGGAACAAAAACAGTCTCCCACCTCCTTTGACTTCAGTAATGCGTATCAAACTCACGGATAGAGAGGCTCAAGTTGACCGTTGACTCAGGCGTGTAGACCAGGTTGGCGAGAATAAGCTGACCACATGTCATTCCTCTCCAGTCAACGTCTATTGGCCGTCCTTCCTGAGCTCAGTACATGGAATGAGGGCAGAGGTATGGCGCCGGACGACTGGCTCAATATCTATGGGCCAGTTCCCCAGGGTTGTGGCAAGTTGTTGAGGTGGTTGTGCTTCACGGAAGCAGAGGGCTGCGGGAAGGCAGGCGGCTTGAAGTTCAGGCCGCCTGCCGCACGGTTTCTTGCCACGTCTTGAAGGCGGTCTGTTGGTGGTGACGCCGGTGGCGAGCGGGAACGGTGGAGCGAGCAGGATGGTGAAGATTCGTGATGCGGGCGTGCAGGTTGAGAAAACCTTGTGCCCGCTGCCGTGACCGGAAACCTCGCTGCTGATGTTCCTGGCGTCGTGTCGGGCGGTGGGATTGTTCGATCAGGTTGTTACAGCGGGCCGTGGAGACGATCTGGACGTGCTCCACGCTGTGGAGCACAGGAAATTCCCGAAGAGCTGCGCCGTCACTCCGAAGCTTGTCGGTATGGATGACCTCCGGCACGTCGTATTCCTCCAGCAATCGGTGGAAGAACGATCTGGCGGCCTCGGTGTCGCGTTGTTCCTGAAGGAGGACGTCCAGCACGGCTCCGTGTTCGTCGACGGCCCGCCACAGCCAGTGTTTGACACCGCCCACGTCCACGCACATCTCGTCAAGGTGCCACCGGGAACCCCGTCGGGGTTCTCGATGGCGTAGACCCTGGGCAAAGGGGTCGCTGAACTTGATACACCAGGTCCGAATGGACTCGCGGGTGACGGCGATGCCCCGTTCCAGCAAGAGTTCCTCGACGTCCCGGTAGCTCAGGGTAAAGCGGTGGTAGAGCCAGACGGCGTAACTGATCACCGCAAGGGGGAATCGGTAACCAGGGAGTTTCTGACCGCTCAGCACCGCGTCACCCTACCTCAACAACTTGCCACAACCGTTCAAGTCCAGCAGTTGGTCCGTATTTTTGATGATTTTGGTCGCCAGACTCCCTACCAGCGCAATGCCGCCTATAGCAATATTTATCAGGTAATCAGGGATGCAGCACAGCGTCAAACAGGGCTCATCAGTTTCTGCGCCTGAGCCCTCTGTTTGACTGGCACAGCAAGTGTCAAGATTTTTCTCGATCAGACCACTAGCAGGACTTTGTCACTCTTTAAGGTGGGCAATAATGGTGTCGAGCCGAACAGCATCCAGCTCAATCCGTTCCAGGATTTCACGCGCCAATCCGCCGAGCCCACCACTCCACAACTCGCGGTACAAGGTCCATAAGCCCTGTCGCGCCTGCTCGCGGCAGCGCGATCCGAGCTCGCCATTTCCTAGGGCGACTTCGCTCTCGTCGGCCTCGCCTGCAACGATCTGAAAAAGCAATTCCCCGATACCAAACTTCACGAAACTTGGCAGGGGATCCTGGAGCGCGGCAAGCAGCACGGAGACGACGGGTTCTGCCGCTTCGAAAAGCTGGCCCTGAACGACCACCCCGTTTTCGAGCTTCCAATACGCGAGATCAACCTCTTCCGGGCTTGATGCACCAAGGAGGTCGTGTAGCGCTCTGGGAACCTCGTGACCAGGGCCGCGAACGGTGCGGAACCGCGACCAAGAGTGGCGCTCAATTTCGCATGTCGCCAATGAGGCAGGAGGCACGCTCATAGGCTACAGGCAAGCTGTTCTGTTCTCATCCCTACAGGTTCTGGCAACTTAAGCTCGGTAGGCTATTGGGCGGTGAGTGACCGGAAGCCGTATCGCCATCGTTTTCCCCTGAGCATCATCGGCTATGCCCTGTGGCTCGACCACCGCTTCCCGCTCAGCCAGCGTGACGTGCAGGAGCTGCTCCACGAGCGCGGTGTTCAGGTCAGCCACGAGACCCTCCGCCAGTGGAACATCAAGTTCGCGCCGCTCCTCACCGAAGAATTGCGCCACCGAGAACCCCGGCGGGGTTCTCGGTGGCATCTCGACGAGGTCTGCGTCAAGGTCGGTGGGGTCAAGCATTGGTTGTGGCGCGCGGTCGACGAATACGGGGCCGTACTCGACATCCTCCTTCAGGAACACCGAGAGACCGAGGCAGCCAGGTCCTTTTTCATCCGCCTGCTCGGTGAATATCGCGTTCCTGAGGCCATTCACACCGATAAGCTCTGGAGCGACGGGGCAGCGCTGCGTCAGCTTCCCGTGCTCCACACCGTGGAGCACGTTCAGGTCGTCTCCACTGCGCGCTGCAACACCCTGATTGCGCAATCCCATCGACCCACACGGCAGCAGGAACGGAGTCACATCGGCTTCAAACGACGACAGCGAACGCAGGAATTCCTGGCCCTGCACGCCCGAGTCTCGAACCTTCACCGCCACACCCGAACAACCGTTTCCGCCGCCAGGAGAAGAAGCAACCAAACCGTAGCCCTGCGCCTCTGGCGAGAGGCGATGCAGCAGGCAGCTTGATTCTCAAGCTGCCTGCTGCCCTACTCCACTCCCATTGAGATTAAGTTGCCAGAACCATCAGTACACAGATGCGCAATCGGTCTTCAAACGACGGCAGCGAACGCAAGAATTCCTTGCCCTGCATGCCCGAGTCTCGAATCTTCACCGCCACACCCGAACAACCGTTTCCGCCGACCTTCGACGACGCAACCACACCGAGACACTCCGCCTCTGGAGCGAGGCTCTGCAGCACGCGGCTTGATAATTAAGCCGCCTACTGCCCTCCTCCTGTCCCACTGAAGTGAAGTTATCAGAACCCTCTCAGGGGACCGTGGACTCCGGGTTGACCGGGGCGATGGCTGTCTGGCCGATCTCACCGAGCGGCACGCCACTGACCGGTATGACGGCGGCGTCCACGTCCTGGGGCGTTTCAGACTTGGCGGTCCTTAGGGCGTTCACGCTTGCCTTGAGATGCAGGCGCTTGACGGTGAATTCAGGCCCAGGTTTGACTCGCACACGGTGACTGAAGCTTGCGCTGAACTCGGTCCAGCCGTTGGGCTGTACGACAGCCACCTCGAAGGCGAAGACAGGATCAGTCCTGCCCATGATCTTCGTGTCCTTCAAGCGCATGATCAGCGCCACCACACTGCCGGCCGGGAGGCCAGTCTGCACCCGGTGACGCCCGGGCGTCTGCGCGCCGCCCTGCAAATTCTCCCACACAAAAGTCTGTAGCCCCCGCAGGGCCGCCTCAACCGGCGCCGAGTACAGGTCACGGACCAGGGTCGGGCCTTCACCAGTGATCACGACGCGCCGCCCCGCATCGTTCAGTTCCACCGGCTGCACGCCCGTCATGGTCGTTGCAGCCGACAGCGTTCCACCGTCCCTAAACAGGGCGCGCATGACCGAGCCAGTGTAGTAGAACCCCATGTCCTGTTCCTGGACGTCCGGCGACAGGGTGATGGTCGACTGTGCAAGGGAGAGTTTGCGAGTCATCAGGCTCAGGCCACTGATCCCCGTGATGCTGCCTGCATTTTCCACCTTCCCACCGAACATCCTGTACATCCGGGACACGTCCTTGTCGGACATGAACGTGAAGTCCTGCCGGTCATATAGCCAGCACCCAGTGTTGAAGATCTTGGTGAGGGCCTTATCGCTGACCGACGTGCCCAGTGCCAGCGTGCCTCCCGGAACCTCGCAGTACTTCCGGCCCGGGAAGTCGTGCCAGGCATTCACCGTGATGTCCTTGGGCGCGCAGGCCGTCAGCCCCAGGCCCGCCGTGATGCCCAGAGCCACGGCGAACTTCCGCGCCCTGGCGTGGCTGTCCAGGTGATCGGTGGGGCGAGTGAAATTCGTAGACGTCATAGAAAATCTCCTCAGGAGTGCGAACGACCCGGTGGTCACGCCCCGGCAGAATCGGCAGAAGACGCCATAGTCGGGAGGCAGCCGGAGCTTCGGCTTCAGGGTTCGCCGGGCCAGCACCACCAGCCTCGTGCGGTCCGCGCTGTGCCGAGCGATCTTCACGTCTTTGCACAGGATTGTCCATGCGGCGGGCGCGCGCTGGGAACGTCGCATCGCGCGCTAAACGTCTGGTAGACCTGATGCCTGGGCCAGGAAACCCAGGTGCTCACGCAGTTTGACGCGCCTGGCACTTTTGAGCTCCCTCTCCCCACCCAGTGAGATCGGCGGGAAAAATCCGAAACACTCGTCCGCATCAGGCTCGCCTTCCGTTTTCAACAGCGGTTCGTAAAGGTCGCCGTTCAGATTGAACCTACGGAAGATCGGATCAAGCAGATTGCCCGAAAATACGGAGTCCGCGTCGCCCATGCTGTGGAAGTTGCTGGTGATATCGATATAACCCACCAGGTCTTCATCGGGCAAATTCGCAAAGACATAGACGGAACCGAAGGCCGTGGTCATGAATGGATACAGTTCCGGCCCTTCGAAGACTTCCTCCTGGTCGCGCATCAGGAGAAACCAGGGCATATAGTGCGCCTGCCATTCCTCCGGATCCACAATTCGAAAGAAGTGATCTTTCGAGCGGCAAATTCCATACTTCTGGTACATCTTCTGGATCACCGGATGATTGATCTTCAAGTGTGGGGCCGTCATGTCCCCGTTCGGTTTGTCGAAGTTTCTCGAAAGGAATGCGCGTGACATGCTGGACCTCAGCGAACAGAGAGGGTGATGGGCGACATGCTGACCGCCGCGTAGTGGCCAGGCGACACCTTCTGGCGAACGTAATTCTCAATTTCGACGGCCAGGGTTTTCCAGGTCGCGCCGATGGAGGAATTCACCCGCGCGATGCCGTAGGCGTCCAGACCAGTGCCAGGAAACACCAGTCCCGAACCGCCGCCGATCTGGTCCAGAGAGTGCAGCAGCGCGAGTGCGCCGACCATGGAAGCCGAGACCTGGCGCACCGCCACTTTCCCCAGCTTGCTGATTTTTGCCGGATCGAGTCTCGAGAGATTCCCCTCGATCTTGGTGATGGCGTCACCCAGCGAGATGATCTTCTTGCGGGCCTCCGCACCCGGATTGGGCTTGGCTGCCAGCTCGTTCCGGTATTTCCTGAGACTCCGCAGGGAGTCTCTGAGCAACTTGACTGTTTTCCCCAGCTCCGTCTGTTCAGCCGGGGTGACCGTCCCATCTTTCGTCGCGGTAATGAGCACCTGAAGGCGACCCACCGCTTCTTTCCGGATGCCGCTCATGGCCGCGTTCTCCTTGTAGTCCCGGCCGTTCTCGACCACACCCATTTCGCCGCGCTCAATGTTGTTGGTGAGCAGCGTCTGCGTGCGCCGCTTGAGGAACAGTTCCACACTCATGCCCTTCAGTTCCGTGTTGGCGAAACCGACCTGTCTCTCGTACTCTTTCTTGTTCAGGCTGGGCTTCCGGTTGAAGTAGAATGTCTTCTTGTCCAGCTTCGATCTACTCATCTGATGGGCATCGGCGACGCTGAAGAGCACTTTGAAGTGCTGCTCGATGCCATTGAAGTGGGTACCAGAGAGCTGTTTGAAATACGAGTTCAATTTTTCCCTGGTGCTCAGCGTTCTGAAGTTCCCGCCACTGAGCGCGTTCAACGCGGCAGCAATCTTGGCCTCACCCTGGTCGCGTTCATGATCGATGACGGCTTCGGTATAGTTTCTACCCCCCAATGCCACCGTGCCCCCCGAGTTCCTGACGTTGACGCCCGCTTCGCGGTGGGCATAGTGGAGCTGCACGCGCGCTTCCCTGGGCGTGCTGGCCACCCACAGTTGAGGCTTGCCTGACTTCGTATCGAACCAGATGCTGTGGTTCTCCTTGCCGGCCTTGAAGGTCTTCCGGCTGAAGATGCCCCTGATCATGCCCTGAGCGGCATGGACAGCCTGTCCGGCCACCTGCCGACCGGCACCCACGAGCTTCTTCAGGCGCGCCATGACGCTGTCGATGAGCCGGTCGATCCCCAGCTTCCGGCGCATGCCCCTCACAAGCTGCTTGAGGCGCGCCCCGATATTGCCGATGCCCAGGAAGTTCGCCGCGAAGCTGAACATCACAGGGAGCGCCTTGCCGACCGTCTGCTCCACGTACCGGGCTGCGCCCGCCACGTTTCCGGCTGCGATCTCCCGGACGCTGCTCAGGGCATCCATGATGACGCCCATGATCTGCTTACCCTTGTCGATGACGGTCTGGATGGTGCTCCAGGCCGTCATGATGGCCCCGATCGCCGCGCCTGCCGGATTGAACATCAAGGCCACGCGCTGGACACCCTTTTTCACCAGCGTTTCGGTCACCTCGGTCGTGATGTCGCCGATGACCTGACCGCCCAGCTGGCCGGTCACGGCCTTGAATTCCGGGGCCTTGCCGACGTTGCCTTTGAGCTGGCCCAGCGCCTCTCCGCCCTTCTTCAGGAAGGCGATCTTCTTCTCCGCGCCTGGGCCCAGCTCTTTGACCAGACGGGCGCGCAGCGCGTCATAGCCCAGGTCCATGATGCTCAGGGCCGTCATCAACACGCCCTGGACATTCAAGTTCCTGGGGAACTGGATGTCGGCGCTGCCCAGCAACCAGTCACCCAGCCCCTTCTGAATCCACTGTTCGGACCGGCCCACGAAGCCCATGAAGCCCTGCTTCAGGGCGCCCATCAAGTTTTTGGCGAACTGGCCGGGGTTCTTCAGCACCTGGGTGATGACGTCCCCCGCCTGTCGCAGCTGCGCCATGATGTGCTTGCCCGCTGGACCCAGCCCAGCGGTGATGGCGGTCAAGGCAATGTCGGCCAGCTTGCGGGCGGACTGCACCACCAGGACCCTGACGTTATTGGTGGCTGCCACCAGAATGCCTCTGGCCTTGACCAGGTTCGGCAGGCCAGTCAGGGCCGCCTTGAGGTCTGTGATCACCCGGCCCAGTTGAAGTCGACCCAGTTCACCCTTGAACCACGTCCAGGCCTGGCCGAGCAGGTTCTGCTCGCGCACGACCTTGACCATGTCCTTGAAGGGCCCAGGCACGAACCGCCCCAGGGCGGTCAGGAGGGCGTTCGGGTCGGTCTTGACCGCCTTGCCGGCCACGGGATCGAAGCCGAGGACCATCGTCAGGGGCTGGTAGCCGGGAATGTTGCCCGCCAGTTCGCTGAGCTTGTCGCTCACCATGCTGCGCTGGATGGTCATGTCCGGGTGCCGCTGCAGGGCCCGTAAAGGCGTGAGCAGGGTGTGCCCAGCCGCTCCAGCCCGCACGCGGCCCAGCGCAGCGGCCGTCGAGTAGACGCCGGGCACGTGCGGCCCACTGCGGTGCGCGACCGGAGGCAGGAGACTCTTCGGGCTGGGCATCACCTGCGCGAGTTTCGCTCCCATGGCGCGGGCTTCGTGTTCCAGCCCGGCGTCCGGGTCGACGCCGCTGCCCACGCGGCCCTGGCTCTGCTGCACGGTGTGCGTGACCTCGTGTGCCAGGAGCTCCAGGCCCGACTGCGTGTTCGGGTTGAAGTGACCTGAGCGGAAGAAGATGTCCGCCCCCGTGGTGAACGCCAGCGCATTCACGCCCTTGGCCAGCTTGTCCGCTTCAGCGTCGTCGTGAATCCGCACGCGGCTCAGGTCATGGTTCAGGCCCCGCTCCAAGTGCCGCCGGATCGCCTCGGGTAACGGATTGCCCGCGCCCCGTCGGGCCTGGATACGGGCCAGCACGGGCTGCGTAGTCTCCGCGTCGAGTTCCGCCAGCTGCCGTTGCAGAGCCTGTGCCTTCTCGAGGATCAAAGCGGTCTGCTCCTGGGCCTGAAGGCGCTGCAGGGCCTCGTCGGTGGCCCGTTGAAGTGGAAGCCGTTCGACTGGTGGCACCATCCCCAGCACCACGCGGGCGACTGGAGCACTGAGCGCATGGCGCTGCAGGGTGGCGAGCTGCTCCCCGTAGCTGGCGTAGCGGGCCTGGGCATCGCCCCGGTCTGCCCGGAAGCCCTGTGCGAGGGTCTGCGCCACCTGCCGTTGGAGGGCCTGAAACTCACCGAACGCCTGCAATTCGAGTCGCTGCCCCTCGACGGCTGCGGCCCGGTGACGCAGCACCGTCACCCACTCGGCCGGGGTTGTGGGTTTCGCCGGAACGGGACGGACCACCGAAACAGGCGGCCGTTCAGATACGGCGGGCAGGACCCTCAGCTGTGCCTGCACTACCTGCCGTTCCCGCTGAAGACGCTGGGCTTCCTGACGGTCGAGCGTGGCCGCCCTCAGGGGAGCCTGCACCGCCTGCCGCTGCGCCGCGACGGGACGCGCCGTGTGACGCGCCAGCGCCTGACGGGCGTCCGAGCGCTGCCGCTCTGCCGGAGACAGGGCGGGGATCAAGGGCAGCTTCGCGACCGGCTGGGCGCGCTTACGGGTGGTGGGGCGGTGAGCGAACGTCATGTCGGGCCTCCCGGCCTAGCAGTCTACGAGCAACCGGACGGGCGGTCAGCTTAAAGTGACCAGACTTCACTCAATCTCCCGGCAGGGCATCAGACGCCAGGACACGCCTGGCGTCCATCGTCTATTCACACCACGGATGCCTCAGAACGAACCGGGTGGCTTCACGTTCAACGGGTCGGCGTTACCCTCGCCGACCCGCACTGCTCCGCAGTCGACGTGCCGCCGCCTTCACGCACGCCCGGCACGTCAGCGGTCCTGTCACCTGCGCCGCCCCCGCGTACACCTGCGGCCCCCGACCACACAGCGCTTCACCGTCCGACAGCCGCACCAAGTGCACCGCCCCGCCCGGCGCCAGTTGGAACGCGTGCGGCTCCTTCAGCCGATGCCGCGCCGCGATCGCTCCGCACGCCGCCTCGAACGGCAAGCCCGCCAGATCGGTGTGCTCCGGAGCCATGCGGGTCACGAGTGCCGGTCGCGTCGCCATACCCCGAGGCAACCGCGACTTCTGGCGACTGAGAGGCCCCCGATCTGCGCTCCAGTCCTGCCTTCTCCCCCACCACGGGCCTGATTGTCACCGCGCGACATACTCGGGGGATTTCAATGACCGCCGGAAAATTTTTACCGCTCCCACCGATGGAAATCACGGATGCCAACGTCGGGGAACCGCCTCCCGGGACTGCACGGCATACTTGGGGAATAGGAAGCCGCTTGGACGACACCGAAGGAATCGGGTCAGGAGGGCTTCGCGCCCCTGTTGTGAGCTGCTCCCCCCATGGGGAGCAGGGTCCAAATCAGGGGCAGGCTGAAGCCGTCCCAGACGGCAGAGAGCAAGAGAATATTGATGTCCTGTTGGCCCAGTTTCCAATTGGTCTGGTCCAGGATCAGGTGCAGTTCGCCGTCCGGGAGGAAGGACAACGCGAAGCGGACAAAGAGCTGGTCAGGAAACTCGAAGCGGACAAACCGGCGCAGCCGCTGGTACCGCGTGTCGAGTGAGCCGGGCAACGGCACTGCACTGCGCGAGTGGAGCCGAATTGACCCGCAAGCCAAGCAACGACATAACGAGGTCTTCCAACCGCTGTACCAAGAATGAACAGCGAGTGTGCGAGATGGAGACGAGGCCGCCTTCCTGGCGCGAGGGGCCGTACTGGCCAAATGGTGGGAAAGCGCGCCGGAGTTATAGGCGTGGCTATGGGGCGCTCTACGTAGCTGGCTGGAGCAGGATTTACGCTGCTGGCCGCATCAGTTGCCTGGGCCGCCAGAGGTGCCGGAGCGAGGGTTACAGAGGCTCATGGAAGAGGCAGCCACAGCCGAGGCTCACGCTCTGGTGCTTGCTGTCTACTCTGCGGGTGCTTGGATCGGGCTCAAGAGTGAAGCCGCCCCACGTCCCAGAAGGGAGGGTGGAGCGGCTGGCAGTTGAGGGTCAGTTGCGAGAGGAGGCGCCAATGTTTTTAGCGGCGCGCAAACCCAAATAGTATCTGATTAGCGCCTCCAGGCGTCGGGTCGCAACAGCGCATCGAATAGGATGATCGGCATGACCGCGCCGCTGACGGAACAGGATCTCCACGAGATCATCCGTCGGCAGGCCGAGCAGATCGAACAGCTCCAGAAGCGCATCGAGCAGTTGGAGCGTCTGCAACGCAAGTATGCCGCGCCGCACAGTCGTGGCAGCCGAAAGGCTCACCCGAAGACCGCCGGTCGTCGTGCGGGTGAGGGGGTGTTCACATACAAGCGTCCTCCTGCTCGGGAGCAGGAGGACCGCGTCATCGACGTCCCCGTGCCCAATACGTGCACCGCCTGCGGATATGTCGGTGAGTTGATCTTCACGCGCCATGACCGCGCCTGGATCAGTGATCTGCCCGCTCAGACCGTGCAGATCACCGCGTATCACGTGCCGGTGATGGCCTGCCCGCAGTGCGGGCAGGCCGTGCGTGGCGCGCATGCCGATCTCCGACCGGACCAACGCGGGGCCACGGCCCACCGGTGCGGCCCCCGTCTGGCGGCCACCATCCAGGCGCTGCATCACGAGGTCGGTCTCCCGCAGCGCCGCATCGCCCGGGTGTTGCGTCTGACGACCGGGTTTCAGGTGACTCAGGGCGCCATCACCCAGGCGGCACAGCGTCTGGCGCGTGATGGGAGCCCACTGGCGACGCACGTCACGGCGCTGGAACGGGCGCTGCGGGCAGCACCCTACGTACACCACGACGACACCGGCTGGCGAATGGACGCGACTCAGGCCTGGGTGAGCACCTTCCGGTCGGCAGATACCGTCGTCTTCCGGGCGAACCTCCAGCACACGAATGCGGAGCTGCGCGCGGTGATCGGCAACGACTTCGGGGGCGTGCTGGTGTGTGACCGCTTCACAGTGTATGACAGTCACACGCTGGCAGGTGTCCAGCAACAGAAGTGCCTGGCCCATGTCCTGCGCAATGCACAGACCACCAGCGAGCAGGTTCAGGGGAAACGGGGACGCGGCCGGGACTATGGGCAGCGTCTGGCGGAGGTGTGTCGGGCGTTGATGGCGCTGCATGCCCATCACCGTCGTGGAGGATGCAACCGGGACGAGTACCGAGTGCAGGGTGAGGCACTCACCCTGCGCCTGGAGGCGCTGCTGTATCGGCGCCCACTGAAGACCCCGGGGAACGAACGCCTGCGGCTGGGCCTGCTGAAGCAGCATCGACAGGGACGGTTGCTGAGATTTCTGGTCGACCCGGATATCCCGCCGACGAACAATGCGGCGGAACGGAGCCTGCGGTCGGTGGTGATCGCCCGGAAAGTCTCGCAGTGCAGCAAGAATGCACTGGGCGCGCAGACGTACATGCGCATCAAGTCCACCGTGGAGACCGCGCGGTTGCGTGGTCAGGACCCCGTTGACGTCCTGATCAGCCTGCGTCGCTAATCACATACCCCAAATACTATGGAATCACCTTGCCAAAATTCAGGCGCTAAAGTGGTACACCTGCAGACGATGGAGAGGTGAATTCATGTATACGCTCGTTGTGATTATTGCTTATATACAGCATCAAGTGAGCTAATGAATCAAACTCCGCTTCTTCAATATGCTCTAGGACTTCATCGCTTAGATCAAACTCACCGGTACATAGTTCTTCATCAACAGAAAAGCTTCTCAGGACATAACGATCCGTCATCCTGATTCTATGAATGCAAATCCAATATCTTATACCACTAGATGCGCTCCTTAATTCTTTGCATATTCTTCCACCATATTTCGCATTCAATTGATTTACCGGAGAAACCAATTTAGGGTTATACATATATATACGATTATTTTTTTGGCCAAGTAATATATATACGCCCATTTTTATCCCCCGGTAAGTGAACTTGCAGATGAGGCACTGCTGCAAAAGGGTCTTTCGCCGGGTGACCCACTAGCAGGCCAGTCCTAGGATCAACTGTTGTATCCCAATGAACGTTCATATCATTCGGCATAAGGACGGCCTGCGCTTCGTTTGGTTGCATTCCAGTTGTATTCCTAAACGGTGGCAGACCTCTACCTAAAAGAACAGCCCGGTACAATTCTAAGGCCTCCGTTTCGGAGTTTACCTCAATCCGGACCTGGGCATTTCCATCAATCCCATTTCACTCGAGGTCATTAAATTTCTGCGCTTTGCCTCGCAACGCGGTGGGTAGTGAGCTAAAGTCTGGACCACAATTATGCACCAGCCAGCCGTCATTCCCCACGTAGTAGGTGTGAGCCTAGCTGACGGTGAGGTTGAACATCTCCTGGGTCTTCTGGACATTATTGATAACGACGTAAATACGAGCTGGTATGCTGGAGGTGTGGCTGAATGGCATCCATCCAAATACTCCCGAGCGCAGCTGGAGGAACGTCGACTGGCGGCGACCCCCTGGCTTCAAGGGGGCCAGCATTCACAGCAGGTGATTGCCCAGCACTTCGGCGTGTCCGTACACACCGTCAGCAACTGGAAGAAACGCCTGAAGCGCACCGGCAGTCTCCAGGCCACGGTGACGACAGGACGCCCCTCCCGACTCACCACCGCCCAGCTCGAACAAGTCCGCACCCTCCTGAGGGAGGGTGCGCTGCACCATGGCTTCCCTGACCCGACCTGGAGCACCAGACGAGTCGCAGACCTGATCGGGCGGCACTTCGACGTGTGGTACCACCCCGATCACGTCCGGAGAATTCTTCGTCAGCTGGGGTTCACGCCCCAGATGCCGGATGGACGGGCAGCAGAACGCAATGAACTCCGGATCGCGTCCTGGAAAGAACAGGTGGCGCCGGAATTGGGAAAAAAAGGTCGCGCAGGGCGCAACCCTGGTGGACCTGGATGAGGTTGGCTTCTCGCTGAACGGTGTGCGAAGACGAACGTGGTCGACCAGGGGCGTCACGCTCCTGGTCACACTCCCGGCCAACTGGGAAAAACGCTCGACTATCGGGGCGATCACTTCGGACGGTCGATTCTTCCAGCACACGAAGCATGGGGCGATCCGGGGTGGGGACGTCATCCGGTTCTTCCAGCATCTGATGCGCCATGTGCAGGGGGAGATCGTGGTGGTGCTGGACAACGCGGGCATTCACCGAGCGAAGGCAACTCAGGCGTTCGTGGAGATCCACGAACGCCTGTCGCTGGTGTTTTTGCCGCCGTACGCTCCGGAGTTGAATCCCATCGAGCTGGTGTGGGCGTACGTGAAGCGCAATGTGCTGGGGAACTTCTGTGCCCGCTCAGTGGGCGTGCTGAAAGCGAAGCTGACGACGGCCTGGCAACGGGTTCGGTACATCGACCTGCCTCAACATTTGATGGACTTTAACTTATGCCGTTATCAATAATGACGTTGGCAACGAGGCCAACCGTGCCGTCCGCCTGTTTGACCTTGTCCCCGATCTTGAGGTGGCCTGCGCCGACCCACTTGTCGCTGAGCTCCCCATGCCCTTCCGGCCTGGGCCGGGGCTGGGTGTCCGAGCGCTCCGTGACGTAGAAGGGGTACTCAGGGGCGACGGTCTGGGCGGTGCCGGCGCCGGGCCCAATCTGCCTCTGTCCGGAAACAGACCTGCATCCCTCATGGGTGCAGTTGTGGTTTAGACGCCCAGGTACGCTTTGATGATGTCCGGATCGCCCATTAAATCACGGCTGGGGCCTTCCTTGACCAGTTGTCCCAGTTCCAGCACGTAAGTGCGGTCCGTCACCCGCAATACCTGCCGGACATTCTGCTCGACCAACAGCACGGTCAGGCCCAGTTCACGCAAACTGCCGATCACCCGCATGACTTCCGACACCACCAGCGGCGCCAGCCCCAGACTGGGCTCATCCATCAGCAGCACTTCAGGCTCGCTCATCAGCGCGCGGCCGATGGCCACCATCTGCTGCTCGCCCCCCGAAAGCGCGGCAGCGGGACTCAGGCGCTTCCCAGTCAGGCTCGGGAAGAAGTCGTAGACCTTCTGAAGGTTGGCGGTCCGGTTGCCCTTGGTCCGGGGCAGGTAAGCCCCCATCAGGAGGTTCTCCTCCACCGTCATCTGACCAAACAGCTGCCGGCCCATCGGCACGTGGGCCACGCCCATGTCCGTAATGCGGTGAGGCGGCACGCCGTTAAGGTTCTGCCCCCGGTAGGTGGCGGTCCCGGCGCGGGCCTTCAGCATGCCGGACAGCACGCGCAGGATGGTGCTTTTTCCACTGCCGTTGCCGCCCACCAGTCCCACCAGCTCGCCTTTGTCCACGTGCAGCGACACGCCGAACACCACCTGCACTTCACCGTAGGCGACCTCAATGCCGCTGGCCTCCAGGACCCGGTCGGAGGCGGCACGTGAAGCTTGCTGATTACTCATGGTCGTCTCCGAGGTAGGCGCGAATGACGTCTGGATGGGCGGCCACCGCCTTCGGTTCGCCTTCGGCCAGCAACTCGCCGAAGGCCATGCAGATCACGTGGTCCGACAGGCTCATGATCACGTGCATGATGTGTTCGACCATCACGATGCCGATGCCCGACTTGGCCAGTTCGCGGATCAGGGCCACCATCTCCTGCTGGGCCGGCGGGTTCAGACCAGCGATGCTCTCATCAAGAAACAGCAGCCGCGGCTCCATGGCGAGGGCTTTGGCGAGTTCCAGGCGGCGGCGCCGGGCGAGGTTAAGCTGCGCGGCCGGCTGGGCGGCGCGGTCCGCCAGGCCAACCCGGTCAAGCACCGAGTAGGCGTGATCTTCCGCCGCGCGGCCCCGGTACTTCAGGAAGGCGGCCACCAGCACGTTTTCCAGCACACTCAGGTCCTCGAAGGGGCGCTCGACCTGAAAGGTCCGGGCCATGCCCAGCCGCGCACGCACCTGGGGCTGCACCCGGGTAATGTCCCGTCCGTCAAACGAGACCCGGCCCTGGCTGGGCCGCACAAATCCGGTCAGCGCGTTGAACAGGGTCGTTTTGCCCGCACCGTTCGGACCGATCAGCCCGAGAATCTCCCCGGGTCGCACCGCGAGGCTGATGTTCTTGACGGCCGTGACGCCCCCGAAGCGCACGGTGACGCCCTCCGCCAGCAGCAGAGGGGGGCCTTGGGGCGCATGAATTACCTCACCGGGAAAGGTGGTGAGTTCCGGCGAGACAGGCTGGCCGGTCATCTTGCGGTCCCCAATTTCCGGCCCTCGCGCGAGAACAGGCCCATGATGCCGTTGGGGGCGAACAGGGTTACGAGCAGGATCAGTACCCCGTAGATCAACAGGTTCGCATTGCTAAAGACGTTGCGGAACATCTCCCCAAAGGTCGCGAGGAGCACCGCACCAATCAGCGGTCCCTGAATGCTGGTCCGCCCGCCAATGATGGCCATCAGGGCGATCTGGACACTGATCGGCAGTTCCAGCAGCGTATGGGGCTCGAAGGCCTGCAGATAGATCGCGTACAGCGAGCCCCCCAGAGCGGTCAGGGCAGCGGAGATCATAAAGGCGATCATCTTCATCCGGGTTGGGTCAATGCCCAGGGCCCGGGCCCCGTCCTCATCTTCCCTGACGGCCTGCAGGGCGTACCCCAGGCGCGAGCGGCGGATGAGGTGCGTCACCAGCAGGGTCAGCGTCACGAAACCGAACGCCAGCCAGTACTCGGTCCGGCGGTCGAACAGGTCCAGCCCGAAGACTGTGGGCAGTTCGGGCATAAACAGGCCCTCGCTGCTGCCGGTCCATTCACTGTTGATGGCCACCAGGCGGATCACCAGGGCCACCGCGATCGTGGACAGGGTGAAGTAGCTGCCGCGCAGCCGGAACGTCAGTCCACCCCAGACCGCCGCCAGAACGACCGCCAGGACCATGCCGATCAGGGCGCCCCACCAGGGGGCCACGGGCCCGCCGAAAAACGCCGGGACGCGCTCCGGCGTGGCCAGCAGCGTCATGGTGTAGGCCCCGATGCCCAGCAGCGCCGCGTGGCCCAGGCTGGTCTGGCCCGCCCAGCCTCCCAGGATGTTCCAGCTCATGGCGAGTCCGGCAAAGATCACGGTGGAGATGCCGAAATTCATGGTCTTGCCGAACACAAAGGGATACAAGAACAGCACGGCCAGGACGGCGGCGCTGAGCCACAGGTTGCCGAAGGTCAGGGCGCGGGGCCGTTTGAGCGTCACAGGCGCTGCGGTCATACCCGCTTCACCGTCTTCCCGAACAGGCCTTCAGGGCGCAGCAGCAACACCAGCAGGAAGGCCACCAGGCCGTAGGCGTCGCGGTAGTTGTTGTTGACGTAGAACGCTCCCAGCGACTCGATCACGCCGAGCACCAGGCCGCCGACCAGGGCGCCGGGCAGGTTGCCCAGCCCGCCCAGGACCGTCACGATAAAGGCCTTGGTGGTGTAGTTCTCGCCCACCGTTGGAAAGGCATACAGCAGGGGCATCAGCAGGACGCCGGCGATGGCGGCAAAGGCCACGCCCAGACCAAACACGATGGCCTGGATGTTGGCCGTCTTGACGCCCTGCAGTTCGGCACCCAGTGGGTTCTGGGCGGTGGCCCGGATGGCCCGTCCGAGCTCCGTGCGGTAGAGCAGCAGATTCAGACCGGCAATCACTGCCAGCGTTCCGAGGCCCGCGATCAGCAGCGAAATGCTCACCTGCACGCCGGCAAAGGAGAACGTGCTGCTGGCGTACGGCACGTTGATGCTCTGCGGCTGCGCCCCGAACCCCAGCAGCAGGGTGTTGCTGATAATCAGGCCCAGGCCCAGGGTGGCCAGCATGCTGCCCTCACCCAGACGGTCGCCCAGCCGGGTCAGCACGAAGCGCTGAAGCACGTAGCCCAGGGCAAAACCCGCGGGCGCGGCGACCAGCAGGCTCAGGTAGGGGTCGATGTTGAAGGTCTTGAACAGCGCGAGACTGATGAACATCCCGATGGCCAGAAAGTCGCCGTGGGCGAAATTGATGACCTTCATGACGCCGAAAATCAGGCTCAGACCTGTACCGATCAGGGCGTACAGCCCCCCGGTCAGCAGGCCCTGTACCAGGGTCTGAAAAAAAGCCGTGACGGCAACTGGGTCCATGTGGGCTCCTTCGGAGTGAGGAACAGGGAGCGCCAATGTTGCGCTCCCCGGGGGTGGTCGACCTGCGCTGCGTGCCTGTGAGCTCGTGCCAGCAAGAGTGGCGCCGCCGGTGGGACCTGCTGGTCCCCAGGAAACTCAACGCTCGAACTTGATGGGCTGCGGCACCACGCTCTTGGGGTAGACCGGCACGAACTTGCCGCCCTGCACCTGCTGCGCCACCATGGCCAGCGGGTTCTGATTGCGGAAGCCGTCAAAGTCCTTGAACTGGATGGGCCCGAACGCAGTCTGCATGTTCAGGCTGTTGAGGGCCGCTTTAACCTTCTCCCGGTCGGTGCTGCCGGCGCGGCTGATGGCTTCGGCCGCCACGATCACGCCGGCGTAGGCCTGGGCGGCGTGATAACTGGGGTCCGCACCACCCAGCGCTTTTTTGAGTTCCACGTTCAGCTTCTGAACGCCCGGGTAGCGCAGCTGCGGAATCCAGGCGGTCGCCGTGATGACGTTCTCCGCCGCGCTGCCGCTGTCCTTGATGAACTCGGGCAGGGCGAAACCGGCGGCCCCTCCGGCAAACAGCCGCGGCTTGACGCCGACTTCGCGGGCCTGCCGCATCAGGGCCACGCTGTCTTCAGCGTAGGACACCATCAGGAGGCCGTCGGGGTTCTTGGCCTTGATGCGGTTGAGGACCGGGCGGAAGTCCGTCAGGCCCTTATCGTAGCGCTGGTCCTCGACGATGGTGATCCCGTACTGCTTGGCCAGCGTCTGGGCCGCGTCCGCAACGCTCTTCTCAAAGGCTCCCGTGCCGGCGATGACGGCCATGGTCTTGAACTTCTTGTCACGGAAGATGCTCAGAATGACGCGGGCGTATTCGGTGGCGGGCTGGTTGAGGCGGAAGGTGTACTCGCTCCCCGGCTGGGTGATGTCGTCACCACTGGACGTCACGACGAGGTTCGGCACCTTCTGCCGGGCCAGGTACTGCGCCTGGGCCTTGACGAGCGAGCTGCTGTATTCGTTGATGACCAGGGGCACGCCTGCATTGACCAGGCGCTCGGCAGCGGCCAGCCCCTTGTTCACGTCCGAGGCATTGTCCTCAATAACCAGTTCGATCTTGCGCCCGCCGATGCCGCCTTTGCGGTTGACTTCGGCCACCCCGACTTTAAACCCGGCCAGCTGCATTTTTCCGAACTCGGCGAAGCGGCCGGTGACGGAGGTGATGGCCCCGATCTTGATGGTGCCCTGGGCCTGTGCACCGGCGGCAAGCGCCATGGACAGGGTAAATAACACGAACTTACGCATGGTGGTCTCCTTGACAGGAACGCGAACGGAGGATTTATGAATGTACTGTGCGGGTCAGTGTAGCTGTTGGCGCCGGGTCGGCACAGGAGCTGTCCAGTTATGCGGGCGTTAGCAGGCCGCCGGGGGCTGTGTGCACGGGACGGCGGGCGACAGAGACGATCAGGAACCAGGTGTGGTGCACTGCGAGTTCCGATGGAACCTGCCGGTCGATCTCCTCCAGGACGTCCAGAACCTCTACGGTGCGGTGGCGGGGGGAATGCCGGAGGGGTCGGGCATGGGGTCCGGGTCAGTGCGGGCGCGGCTTCCCGGCGGTGTTTTAAGGGCGCGCCGGCGGGTCCTGGGAGGGCGCCGGCGTCAGCGGGGGGCGGGAAAGTCACTGGCCGCCGAGAGGTGGGCCCGCTCCAGCCAGGCGACGCCGTAGCGGGCGGCGCTGTCGAGGCCACCCAGCAGACCGAGCGGGCTGATGACGGCCCGGGTGGGCAGGCCGAGTTCCGTAAGGGCACGCGTGACTTCCCTGCGCAGCCGTTCTGACGCGGGGGGAAGGTCCTGGAGGACCAGCGCGGCGGGGTTGAGGATCGTTACGGCCGAGGTGAGGTGGTTGGCCAGGTCGGTCGTGTAGGCGCGCAGGGCGCGTTTGACTGGGGTGTGGCCGCCCGCGGCCAGGGCCGCGACGGTGATGATGTCGGTCTCCGGGTCGACGCCGCGCAGGTGGCCGAGCAGGCGGTGGAGCGCGAGGTCGTGGCGGCGGCGTTTGGCCGGGTCGGCGGCGTAGCTGAGTTCGCCGGTGGCGCAGTGGTAGAGCTGACCGCCGAGCATCAGGCCCAGGCCGAGTCCGAACTCGGAATTCAGGAACACCAGGGGGTCATCCGGCGTGAGGTTCAGGGGGTGCCAGGCTTGCCACGCCGCGAGGTTGGCGTCGTTCTCGACGATGACCGGTCGGCCGAGGGCGGCGCTGAGTTCGGCTTCAAGCGGTTGATCGGTCAGGTCGGCCCAGGGCAGGGCGGCGGTGCGGGTGCGGGAGTTGACCTGCCCTTTGACACTGATGACGGACCGGTCAGCGTGGCCCTGCTGGTCGAGCCAGGTCACCACCCTGGTGATCCGCAGAGCCGACGCGGGCAGTGGCAATGGCATCACCGTCATCCGCCCCAGCACCTGAGCCCCACCGGAGGCCGCCCGGCGCGCCGTGACCCGCGCGCCGAGGCGGCCCTGAACGTCACAGGAGACCCCATGCTGCCCACCGACATCACCTCACCCGAAGAGTACGAAGCGGCCCTCAACGTCCTGCCCATCCACATCCGGGACATCGTCGAATCCCGCATTGACGTCCTGGAGGAGATCGCCCTCGACCGGGGCCAGCACCTCATGGTGAAAATGGACGGCCTGCGCATCGAGTACCCCGTCCCGATCACCGGCCGCAACCCGCGGTTCGTGACGAACCAGGTGGGGAACTTCCGGGACGACGGGCGCCGCGGCATCAACGGCACCCTGCACCGCGTGTCCGGTGAATTCAACGAAGAAGGCCTCGTGGACAAGATCATCATTCGCGTCGCGCGGGTCATCATGGGCGTCGCCGAACCCCTGCGGGAGTACATCGAGCAGGCCAAAGGCATCCTCGTGATCGGCCCGCCCGCGGTCGGGAAGACGACCTTGCTGCGGGACATCGGCCGCATCCGGGGCGAGGTCCTGGGCGCGGGCCTGTACATCATCGACAGCTCCAACGAAATCACCGGGGACGGGGACGTGCCGCACCGCATGATGCGCCACTCCCGGCGGGTGAAGGTGGGTGACCCGCTGGAGCAGGCCCCGAAACTCAAGCGCGGAATCCGCAACCAGGGCCCGTCCGAAGTGCTGATGGACGAAGTGGGCTACAACGGCGACGTGCAGCTGCTCATGAACGCCTCGCGCGCCGGGGTCACCGCGATCGCCACCGTGCACGGCTCCGTCCTCGAAGACGTGAAGAACAACCTCGACCTGTGCCCCCTGCTGGGCGTCACCGAGGACCAGCGGACCGGCGAGTACCGCAAACGCAGCACCGCGTGTTTCGACACGGCCATCGAGGTGCACGGCAAAGGGAAATACAAGGTCATCACGAACCTGGACGAGCAGGTCCGCAGACTCCTGAACGGTGAACCTGCCGAGAGCACGAGGGTAGGCAACTGGCCGGAATTCCAGACCTCCGGATTGAGTCACGCCAGCTGAGCACGGCACACGACACCCCGCTGAACAAGCCGGCGCACCCGCCCGGCTTGTTTCGTTTTCCGCCCACGCCCGCGTCCCACGCCGACACGGGTTGCCTCCAAACCCAACCTGCACGGACACTCGGCGAGACCCGCGCAGCCCCCACCGGAAGGCCGCCGCTCAGTGCCAGGAGGTCATCAGCATGAACGACATCAACCCACCAACCGATCAGCAACCGCTCGCGAACCCACCGACCGATCAGCAGCCGCTCACTCTGAAAGCAGGTGACATCACGTCCGCGCTTGAGCACCTCGGACCAGCACCGGCACCGGCGCCCGCCCTCATCCGCTGGAGCGCCCTACTTGAATCGCTCGCCAAGGAGGACCGCATCAAGCCCCTGCAGGAGTTCGAGCGGGCCGTGCATAAGGGGGTGATCGCAGCCGCCACACTCCGCGACACCTTCACCCTCCATTACCTCGACGCGCAGGGTCAGAACGCCACGCACGAAGGCCAGGACGACCTGCTGCTCGACACGCCGGAACTGCGCGCCTGGCTGGCGACGCAGGTCAACGAGAGCCGGTACCTACTCATCCAGAACGGCGCACCCATCCAGATCACGCAGCAGCAGATCGAAAACGGAGAACTGGATTTCGCGCGCCTCTCCGCCATCCGCAAGACGGTCGCCGGGCAGCGCGTCCAGACCCCGGCCGCACCTCAGGCCAAGGGCACCAAGCCTACCGCCAGCAAGTCGAAGGCCGGCACGAAACCCCCAGCGCCGCAGGCCAAGGCCACGACCACGCTCGACGCCACCAAGTAAAACCACCCCTGAGCGCATACGGGAGATCCAGTCACGGGTCTCCCCTGCCGCCGCAAGGAGGCCAGTACCCATGGGCCGACCCCCCGCCATCATCCAGAAGATCCGCACCGAACTCGCGCTCTCTGAAGCCGAGAAAGCCCCCCTCCGGGAGCTCTACGAGTACGACGGCGCGTGGACGGACAAGGAACTCAAGGCGAAGTGTCCGAGGCAGGGCGCGATCCTCAAAGCGGGCCTGCTCCTTCCGGTCCACACCGTCATCGGCCCCCTTCACATGCTCTCCGTCACCGGCCGCCGGCTCGTCCTGAGAGACGCTTCAAGCACCCACATCGCCCCGCAGCGCAACCTCGACCGGGCGTACATCCGCCTGTGCATGGAGGACTACGGGTTCGAGCAGACGGACGAGCGAACCACCCGAGGTCTTGAACAGTACGCCGGAAAGATGGAACTCTTTGAACGGCTCACGCCACAGGGCGTGGCGCTGGTCGGCGGGACCATGTCGGGCGGTGGGGTCACCCGAACGACGATTGACCGGACGATCACCCGCCTGAAATCCTCCGCCCTCGCCCACCACTTCCGGGTCATTCTGTTCACCCCCTCTCCGACCCGGGGGCGCGGCCTCGCGCAGAAGCACGCCTCCATGTTCACGCTGCTGCACCACGTGCCCGGAGGCACGGGCGAGCGGCTCAAACGCACGGCGTTCAGACCCACATTCGATGACGCGTACGCCGGTCCGGCCAGCACAGCCCTGCTGGAAGATCTGGTGGTGCGTAAGCATCCGGACCTCTTCCCGGAGCAGACGCTGGAAGTCCTCCGGGAGCGGCGCGCGGACCGCATCGACCGGTTCAGAACTGACCTGGAGACCGACCGGGTCATCAGCGCCGAGCAGCTGTACCGGCATTACATGCTGCACCCGGATGACCTCAAGAATGTGCCGTACGTCGAGGCGATCATGCACCCCGTGCACAGCCGGGCGGGCCTGGAAGTCAGGACGCGTTTTTACCTCACGTCCGCCGCCTTGCAGTACCAGGACGACAACGTCCTCGGACACTACGCGGGGGTCGGGGAGATGCGCCGCGTCATGAACGTTCCGGCCAACGAATCGTTCAAGCTGGACACCCGGCGGCGGCTGGCGCGGGACACGCCGGACGCCATCTTCCATAGCCTGTACGGGCCAATCGCCTTCGAATACGACACGGGGGTGTACAAGCTCCGGACGGTGCAGTCGAAGCTCGAAAGTTTCGCGCAACAGGGGTACCTGCAGACCATCTGGGGCACGGCCAACCGCCAGCGGATCGCCAAGGTCGAGGGGATCATGCAGGCTGAACCTGGAGCCAAAGGGCAGGTCATTCTGAGCGAATGGTGGCGCGGCATGCCCACCCCGTAAACCACTGCCATGTGATCGGGAGGCGTCTCATCTGGAGGCGCCTTCTGCTCGTGGTGAGAGGGGCGCTCGCATGCCGTTCGCCCTCGCCGGGCACCGTTCATTCGCCGGTCAGGCCCGCTGCCTGTGGGCCACGACCAGCGACCCTGGGCGCTGCGGACCGGTGATCCGGAAGTCCCGAACGGCCCGTGCCCAGCGGTGCACGGCCGCGTCTCGTGGGGCGCGGGGCGACCCCTCTGAAGGGGGTTCACTGACCCACCGCACCTCACGATGAAGGCGCGAAAGCGGGGTGAGCCGGGTCGCTGAAACGAATCAGAGACAACCGGCACAAGGGTGGCGCGGGCCCTGCCGGACGATCGGTCTGACCTACGGAACGTGGGAGACGGAACGCTCCGAGGACGACCCCTGAGCGCGGGACGCGAGGGCGCGGATAGGCGTGCGCCGCAGGGTTCGAGTGAGGTGAACACCTCCCGGCGGTGCACCGTTTTCAAGTGGAGTGGAGAGGGCCTGCGCAGCACTGAAACCCGGTTGATTCAGCAGAGGCCAGAGGACCGAACACCCCCTCCGGTTCACCGCCAGGGGAGGCTCAGAGGAGGCCGAATCCCAGGCAAACTCACACGGGCAAGCAGGGTGAGAATGGGGCCTCGTTCAGCCGGTTGTTGGCCCGGTTTGCAGCGAATGTGGGAGGCCGGTGTCGTGGTTGGGATGAGCCTGATTGTCCCGTCACGTGCCGCACGGAGGACGTCCTTACCAGCCCGGTCCGGCGCCTCGCCTCCGTGCGGCCGGGGTACAGATCTGCCACCCGATGTAGGGGGCGACCGTGGCGGCAGGGCGCGCTCACGGGCAGACCAGTCCTGAGATTGCTCCCCCATACGTTGGCAAATAGTCGCAGACAGGCCGTTCACATCCTGGCGAATACTTTCCCTTACCCGCAACAGATGGGCGAATAGAAAATTGCCCACCCGCGCAAACCCCCAGACATGTCGGCAATTAGAGTGTACACGCCAGACTCTCAGGGAGTTCAGGCGCTCCCGGGGGGAGCCAGGGCATCTTGCCGCGTCCTGCGTGGGTCTGTAAGGGCTTCACCAGGGGCTGAGGCGGTGCGGGTCGTGGGTGCCGGCGGCGGGTCGTGATGGGGTGGGCAGGGGGCGCGTGAGCGGCGCTGGTCTGCGCCCTGGGCATATCGGGCGGTGGCTCTTCGCCAGGGCGTGCGGGTGGAGTCATCGGCGGGACGATGACGGTTCAGATCTGCGAGCGGGGCGCGCGGGTCAGGGGGGACGGCAGACGCTCCCCGGAGTGTCCGGGCCAGGTCGTCGGCTGTGCAGTGACGACTCGGGTCTGCGGCCTGGGATGGTCGGGTGATCGTCACGTCTCTGTGCCTCGGGTGGGGTCATCGGCGGGGCGATCACGACTGGGATCTGCGAGCAGGGAGCACGGGTCGGGAGGCGCGGCGGATGGACGTTCCCTGGAGTGTCCGGGTCAGGTCATCAGCCGTGCAGTGACGACTCGGGTCACTCAACCGGAGCGCGGGTCAGTGACCTTCACCGGAGTGGTCTGCACGTGACGACCGCGTGGGTCACTCGACGCTCGCTCACCCTCGGGTACCGGTCCGGGACGCGGGCGATGACCCAATGCCTCACCGCGCTGGCGCGTGGCCCAGGGAGGCATGACAGTGACAGCGGAGCAGGGCGTGTTGTTCGCGGCGGGTGACGTGCACGCGGGGGTGTTGGGCGGCGTGCCGTTCGACGCGTCGGCGGTGCTGCGTTCGTTGCGGCCGGGGGTGGAGGCGGGTCAGGTGCGCGCGGCGCTGGAGCGCTTCACGCCGCAGCAGTTGAACGTGGTGCATCACGTGGTGAATTCGGCGCGGAACGTGATGGTCGTGGCGACGGCGGGGAGTGGGAAGTCGACGGTGCTGCGTACGTTCGCGCAGGTGCTGCCGGGTGGTCTGACGATCGGGGCGTTCGCGCTGAACAAGTCCATCGCGCAGGAGTTGCGCGCGGCCCTTCCGGGTGACGTGCTCGTGTCGACCTTCCACGCGTTCGGTCGGCGGCTGGTGGAGGAGCACTGCCCGGTGCATGCGGTGTTCGTGGAGTGGAAGCGACTGAACATCGTCAAGGCGATCCTGAAGGAAGCGGGGGCGTACTCGCAGGGCGTGGCGAAGTCGCTGATGTCCCTGGTGCGTCTGTCGATGGTGCACATCGCGAACTCGGCCGACGCGGTCCTCTCACTGGCGGCGGAGCAGGAGCTCAAATTCCCAGAACGGTTGGACGTGGTGGGTGCGGTGCGCGCGGTGCAGGAACGGGCGCTGTCGGACTTCCGGACGCGCGGACACTTTGACTATGACGACATGCTGTACCTGCCCCTGAAGTTGGGGTACAGGTTCGAGTCGCTGGACGTGGCGCTCGTGGATGAAGCGCAGGACTTCTCGCGCCTGCAGCACCGCCTGGTCCGGCACGTCGTGGGCTGCCGGGGCCGCGTGATCTTCGTGGGTGATGACAGTCAGGCGATCTACGGCTTCAGCGGCGCGGACAAGGGCGGCCTGGGCCGCGCCGCTGAAATCTTCGACGCGGTGACGTTGCCGCTGACCGTGACGTTCCGTTGCCCGTCCTCGCACGTGGCGTTGGCTGCGCGCTTCAGTGACGGGATCGAGGCGGCGCCGGGCTCGGCGGCGGGTGCGGTGTTGCGCGTGACGGAGGACGAGGTGCTGCCCGAGTTGCGTCCCGGGGACCTGGTGATCTGCCGGAAGAACGCGCCGATGCTGAGCATGGCCATGAGGCTCGCGCAGGAGGGCGTGCCGGTGGAAGTGCTGGGGCATGACATCGTGAGGGCGATGGAGGGGCACGTGCGGCGCTGCTTCGCGTACTCGTTCGCGCCGGATGACGTCGAGGGTCGCCTGCACGAGTATGGCATGAGTCTGCTGCAGGCGCACTACGAGTCGGGCCTGCGCGGGAAGGTGCTGCGCCGGGCGGTGGAGGCGGACGTGGACCTGCTGTCGTGCGTCGCGTCGTTCGCCGCGGAGGTCGGGGGGCTCGCCGAGCGGCGCGGCGCGCGGGCGTCGGGGGAGGAGGTCATGGCGCACGTGCGCGCCCTGTTACGCGTGGTCCTGCGGTGCGGCTGTGCACGGTGCACAAGGCCAAGGGCCTGGAGGCGCGGCGGGTGGCGCTGCTGGAGGCGGATGAGGTGCTGGGCGCCGGGGAGGCGGGCGAGGAGGATGGGGACGCGGCGGTGGCGTTCGTGGCCGTGACGCGCGGAAAGGACACGCTATGGTTGGTCGGGGGCCGGCACCCTGAAGCGGAGGACGCGGCGGAGTAACCCGACCGCACACCCGCCGGAGGGCGGGGGGAGGGAGACATGAAAGCCAGTGTGGATGTCCGTGACCTGATGACCCTGCGCGCCGCGGCGCTGCAGGTTCAGGCCAGGCGTGGGGCGAGCTTCGCGCCCGCTCCGGTCTCGATACCCGCCTCCCCCCTGCCGCCGGGTGTTGCTCGGGATCTCCCGCCGGTGGACGGCACGCCCATCGACGCGGACCCGTGGTCGGACGCGGGCGTGCCGGATGACCTGCTCGACCAGCTGGCCGGTCAGGACACGTGGGCTGCGCAGGACGAGACGCGTCCGCTGACAGCGCCC
This sequence comes from Deinococcus taeanensis, assembly GCF_020229735.1. Lineage (NCBI taxonomy): Bacteria > Thermotogati > Deinococcota > Deinococci > Deinococcales > Deinococcaceae > Deinococcus > Deinococcus taeanensis. Next base: position 225,290 of record NZ_CP083457.1, read on the forward strand.
CGACCGGAGACGCGGCGGGCCCCGCCCCCTGACCCGACCGCACCTGCGGTTCCGCATTCCGCTGCCCCTGCAACTGGTGTGGATCCGGCCCGCGGGCGGCGCCAACGGACGAGGATTTTTCGCTGCCGGACTTCACGCGGGCCGCGCCGGACGACGGGGCGGCGGGGGCGCAGCTGGCACTGTCGCAGGTGCTGCGTGAACAGTTGAAGGTGGGCGCCGAACGGGGCCGCGCGCGGGGCGCGCGGGACGCGGAGGGCAGCCCCCCGGAGTGAGGGTTGGGAGGCGTGACGGCGGGCCGGTCACGTCCCCCTTCGCCGCGTCGCGTTCGGCTCACTCCACCGCACACCGCACGGTCACCGCGCCGGGCGGCCACAGGCGGGCATGATCGACTTCAGCCGACGGTCCGAACCTCGCCCCGAAGCCGCGTTCACCTTCGCCTCGGTCGCGCTGACGCCGTACTTCCTGGCGGGCGCCGGGTTGCGGCACGTCGTGCCGGTCACGCAGTTGCGCCGCGCGCACCTGGAACTCCAGGCGCTGAACGTGAGACCCTCAGGGCCCGCGAGGCGGTGGAGGTCGTCATGGCCTGTCCCCGGACGGACGTAACGTGCGTGCTGGCGTTCACGCTGCGGGGGACCGCACGCTGCCGTCCCGTCAGGCGACGCTGCTGCGCCAGCGGAACCCGGTCAAGGACCGCGAGGACCTCGCCCGTCTCTTCGCGGACGCCGCGCCCGGTGAGCGGGTGGTGGTCATCGGCATTCACGTCCGGCTGTTCGCGCGGCCCGTCGCCGCGTCCGGCCTGTACCGGATCATCACCCTCGCGTGCGTCTCACCCGGTTGTGGCAAGTTGTTAGTTGTTACGAGAGCAGCGGAGCGTCATGAAGGCAAGCGGCCTGAAGTTCAGGCCGCTTGCTGCACGGTCTCTCGCCCGGTGGTGAAGGCAGCTTGGTGATGCTGGTGACGGGAACGGGCGGGAACGGTGGAGCGGGCAGGATGATGAAGATTCGCGATCCGAGCGTGCAGGTCGAGACACCCTTGAGCTCGTTTTCGGGAGCGGAATCCGCGTTGTTGTCGTTCCTGTCGTCGGGGAGGACGAGGAGACTGCTCGACGAGGTTGTTCCAGCGAGCGGTCGAAACAACTTGTACGTGCTCCACGGAGTGGAGCACGGGGCGTTCCCGTTTCGCCGCACCGTCGCTCCACAACTTGTCAGTGTGAATGACCTCCGGCACGTCGTCCTTTTCTAACAACCGCTGAAAGAACGAGCGGGCAGCCTCGGTATCACGGTATTGTGGCAAGAAGACGTCCAACACGGCGCCGTGTTCATCAATCGCCCGCCACCGCCAGCGTTGACCCCACAAATGTCCACGTGCATTTCGTCGAGGTGCCACCGGGAATCCCGGCGGGGTTCCCGGTGGCGGCGTTCCTGAGCGAAAACGTCGCTGAAATTGATCCACCAGGTCCGGATCGACTCACGGGTGACAGCGATGCCCCGCTCAAGCAGGAGTTCTTCGACATCACGGTCACTGAGAGTGAAGCGGTGGGAGAGCCACACGGCATAGCCGATGACTGCAAGGGGGAACCGGGAGCCGGGAAGCTTCTGACCACTCAACCCCGCGCTACCCTACCTCAACAACTCGTCAGAACCATTTCTTATAGAGATCATCGCGACCTGGGGGCTCTGAAAGGGAACCGTAGTTAGAAGCTCAAGTGAGCTGACCGTGTTAGGGCGAGCTCAAGCGGCGGACGGCCTCGGCCGCCGTCACAATCGGGATGTTCCTGCCTTTGATGTAGTCGATGGTCTGCGCGAGGTAGGCCTGCTGGGTGGCGTCATGCTGCTCGTGGTTGCCGGGATGCAGCATAAAGACCAGCCAGCCCCCTTTGGCCTGGGCAGCGTCCACGGCGGTCTTGTAGGCCTCCAGGGTGTTCTGGCCGGCGTCGGTCCAGGAGCCCAACGCCACGCGGGTGATCCGGTAGTTGGTGTTCATGGGCAGGGGGTTGACCCCGCCCCGGTCCACAAACGCCGTCCGGTGGCTCTTGCACACGATTTTCCGCACGCGCTGATCCTGCTGACCATAGGGGTAGACGAAGTTGGTGACCTTCAGGCCCTGCGCTTCCAGTTCGCGCCGCGCCCCTTCAATTTCGGCGTCCAGTTCTGTGTCCGTCAGCGTGGTCAGGTCCGCGTGGGTGCGGCTGTGGTTGGCAATTTCCCAACCGGCACGTTGCAGGGCGCGGATCTGCTCAGCCGAAGCGAAGTAGGCGTCACCCGACATCATGTTCTGACTGGCGACGGCCGCCGTCATGACCGCGCCCTTCTCCTGAAACAGGGGCAGCAGTCGTTCCAGGTCGGCGGCCGTGCCGTCGTCACTCAGGAAGGTGACCAGTGGCCCGGCCGTGCCCTGGGGATTGGCGGCCTGGGGGGAGAGATTCTGCAGACAACCGGTGAGCGGCTCCAGTGGATCCAGCAGGTGGATGGGGGTGGCGCCACCGCTGAGGCGAATGTTGGACAGCCGCACCGTCCGTAGCTTCCGGGGCGCCAGGTCACGGTCGGGACCAATCAGGGCCAGCTCCTGAGCGCCACTGGCACGGGCCCGCTCGGCCGCCTGCGCGGTGGGTTCGCCGATCAGCCGGGTCACCCGTTCGGTGCCGGCAGTGGCCAGCAACAGGCTGAGACTGAACTGCTCCGGTGCGCGCGCATCAATCAACGGGAGTTTCAACACGACCGTGACCGTGCCCCGCGCACCAGGACGCAGGGTCTGGGACCCGGTGGCGGGAGTGCTCACACTGAAGCCGTACTCCAGGACGTCGTCTCCAGGCTCCAGCAGGCCTCGGCGCTGCGCGGCCCGTTCCAGCCCCTGGGCTTCCTCCGGGCGCAGACCGGCAAAGCCGAAGCTGTTGACCGGGGCGGGCAGCGACGGCAGGAAATCGCCGGGCCGGATGTTGCGGGCCACCAGTTCACGCGCCGCCGGTTCACCCTGTGTTCCGGTCAGGGCGGTCAGGGCAGTGCCACCGATACTCTGGCCGGCACGGGCGTACGCCACGAGGGTGAGGTTGTCCAGCGCGGCGCGGGTCTCGTTGACCACTTCAAAGGTGGTCCAGAGATAGCGGCGGTTGGCGGCGATGTCGTCGTGAAATCCGGCGGCGCTGCTGCGCAGTCGCACGGCGCTCTGGGCGCCCACCGACGGCCCGGCGGACTGCAGGGCGACGCTGGGCGTCGATTGGGCGCTCAGGGCGCCGCGCCCCGGATTGGTCAGGGTAAGGGTATAGGCGGCCAGTCCATCGGCCGGCGTCACGGCGGGGAGTTCCAGGCTGGTTTGGTTGGTCGGCGTCCGGGGCGCGCTACAGGCTCCCAGCGCCAGAGGCAGCAGCAGACAGGCGGTCCGGGAAAACGAATGGGGGAACAGGTTCATGACAACTCCTGAGAAGATGAAAGGCCAAAAAATCACCTGCCACCGCATATGGCGGTGCAGGCACTCACCCCGGAATGATAGTTCTCACGCCCAATGGGTACAGATGTGAGGTTTTTATCTTTTCCTCAGACACATCCATGCTCCAGGGCAGCAGACGCTGTCCGGTCTTGACAGCTTTCATTGTCCTGGCTGACCGTTTTCCCACCGTTCAGGCGCCGCCCCACCCGCAGCCCTCAGGGCAGAGGAAGCGCTTCCCCATCCCGCGGCCTGTACGACTGTCTGCCTGCCCGGGCTTTTGAGAGGCGCCCTCAGGAGCCGGCCCCCACAGTCGAGCAAGGACCCTGCCCTGCTGACATCGCCGCGCGATGGGGGCCGCTGCGCAGCACCCCAGGTGCCCGGGGGCCTGCGCCCCGGTCAGCGCCGCCGGAACCCGCGTCTGGGCCCACGTCTTGAGGACCTGTTGGTCACGTCGTGGGTCCGGCTCCAGACACTGTTCTCCCCTCCGCAGGGAGTGTCCCTGAGGGAGAAGCGTATTCACGCCCAGGACGCGCCTAAGATCGACCCATGATTCGGGGGATCGACCATGTGCAGGTAAATGCTCCTCAGGGACATGAGCAGCAAGCCCGCGCTTTCTTCAGCGCTTTTCTGGGGCTGCCTGAGGTGCAGAAACCGGACGTCCTGCGGGCGAATGGCGGAGTCTGGTTCGGTCTGCCCGATGGCCGGCAGATTCATACCGGTGTGGCAGAGGCGTTCATCCCCAGTGAGAAGGGCCATGTGTGCCTGTTCTGCGACGATCTGGACGTCGTCCTTGCTCGCGCAGAAGAGTTCGGGGTGGTGTGGAGCCTGGATGTCCGCCTCCCTCTGCGCCGCATCTACCTCTCGGACCCTTGGGGGAACCGCATGGAAATTGTCGAAGGACGTCACGCCAGTCCTCCACACCCCACTGCTGCCGGGGCCTGACGGTCCATCTCACGGCGCTGACTGGGCACGGACGCACCTCCGGGCTGACGTTCATAAACGCTGGGCTTGAAAGCCGCGGGCACCCCTCAGACCTTGACTTTCCGTTTCAGTGTGCAGCGTGCCCGCGAGTTTATTGGGTCCCCTGTGTTCCGCCTTGTGTTGCGCCACCCCCTGACGCACAGGTCGGTGTGGTGAAAAAACCGGCTGCATGGTGTGTTCGCCCTGCCCGTCTCGCACGAAGAGTGTCAAGCGCCTGAGCAACGTCACGCCCTGCACGCTGAAGTTCGGCAGGGACAGTGCTTGGGTGAGGTCCTGGTGGTCGTCACTCGGCACCGGAAACGGCAGAGGCGAACGCGGTTTCATCTCCTGCGGATACACCGGGTCCTGCGTGCTCAGACCGTCGAGCGCCACTCCCAACTCCCGCACCTCAGGCCGTTGTCCCCTCCACGGCGTCGTCATGGGGACAGCCTGTCGGTGGGGAGGCGGACATGACCGTGCGTGGCCTGCCGATCTGGCCAGCGCGCACCTTCCGGCCGTCAGTGACGTGCAGGGCGCTTGGGGGAGGACCCGTCCCGGTCAAGTGCTGGGCGGCGCCGTCATCCGCATGGACAGGCAGATCGGCAGGCAAGTCGGGGAGGTGGTCTCGGCGCATGGGGGACTCCCGCGCCGTGGGCCGTCAAGCCATCGGCGAGACTGGGCAGTGACACAGACAATAAAGCGCTGTGTGCCGGCACAATACCGGATGGCCTTCTCACCTCAATGCCGTGATGCCCACGCTGCGCACCGCGTTGCCTGAGCTGCACTTTGAATTTGAGCCCCTGCTTGCATAAGGGGACGGGGTTGACGTGAACCCCGTGATGACTGGCATCCATCAGGGACCATTCCGGGGGTTGCTCGCCACGGGGGCGCACCATTCGGGTGCGTCATCTGCACTTTGTTCGGGGGTCGGAGGTCAGGGGCAGAACCTGTGGCGCCTGTGGAAGCCCGCGGTCTTCCTCAAGCAACTGGAGGTCCCAGCTTCCCAAGCGCAGGAACAAAAAGCCGGACTGGCCCCCAGGAGAGCGCCGCTCTGTCGTGGCAGGCGGCGTGGCCCCTCGGCGTGATCACCGGCCCCTCATTCACCGCTCTGTGTCTTCACCGTGAACACGACGGGCTCCCGCAGAAGAGAACCGGAAGATCCATTGACATTTCTCGATGGGAAGCCTATGATCCATCCATGGATTTCGATGGAACAGCAGCGGTGTTCAAAGCCCTGGGTGACGTGCACCGCCTCAAGGCCCTGCACTTCCTGGCCACTGCGGACGCCGGCTGCTGCTCGACCGGGCAGGGCGTCTGCACCTGCGACGTTCAGGAACGACTTGGCCTCAGCCAGCCCACCACCAGCCACCACATGAAACTCCTGGTTGATGCCGGCCTGGTGCTGAGTGAGAAACGCAGTAAATGGACCTACTACACCCTGAGCGCTCAGGGTCTACTCATCGCTCAGACCGCACTGAACCGCCTGCTGGCCGCCGTGCCCCAGGTTAACAAGGAGGCTGTATGAACCCCATGACCCTTCATTTCCTGACCCTCGCCCATCACCAGGACCTGCGGCGCGCAGCCGAGCAACAGCGCGCTGCCCGCCTCGCCCGGCCGTCGGCGCCTCTCCCCCGCCCACCGGTGACGCTCCAGCTTCCGGCGACGCAGACCCGCTGTTCCACCTGCTGATTTTCTGCCCACACGCATCCAAGTTCTTCAATCAGGAGACTGCCATGACCCAGACGATTCCCGGCCTCACCGACCAGACCATCACCGCCGCCCTGCTTGCCAACCTGCGTGCACTGCCCCAGCGGCCCCTGGTGTTCCAACTGCACGGCGAAACCCTGGTGCCCCCCGGGTACCACGTCACTGAGGTCAAGGCCGTCACCATCGAAGCCATGGACTGCGGCGGCAAAGCCAGCGCCTGGCGCGAGACAGTGATTCAACTGATGGACGGCAGCGCTGAAGAAGCGGCGGCCGGGTTCATGACCAACCGGAAGTTCCTGGCCATCTACGACCGCGTGGTCAAGCACATCCCAGTACGCGAGGACGCTGAGGTCCGCTTCGAGTACGGAAACGCCAGCACCCCAGCCATGCAGTACCACGTCACGCACGTCGAAACCCAGCCCGACCGGATCATCGTGCACCTGCGGACCCCAGGCGTGCAGTGCAAGGCCGGGGACAGCTGCGGCGCCCCCGCGGCCGGTACGGACGAAGGCTGCGCGCCGGAAAGCGGCTGCTGCACCCCGCAGGCCCCCATCTCGCTGGGCTGATGACCCACCGCCCCGCTGGCCAGCGTCCCTTCGTGTGGGCGCTGGCCGCATTGACGACCGTCGGGTACGGGGCCCTGTATTACGCCCAGCCCCTCCTGGCCCTGGCAACGGAACACGAGCGCGGCTGGACGCGCGCCCAGACGAACTTCGCCTTCACTCTCGCGCTGCTGGTCACGGCCTTCACCGCCCCGGCGGTCGGCCGCGCGCTCGATGCGCGCGGCGGCCGGAGCCTGCTGAGCCTGGGGGCCCTCTGCGCCGCCGCGGCCTTCACCCTGCTGGCCCTCACCGCCAGCTATCCACTCTTTGTCCTCGGGTGGCTGCTGGCGGGCGCCGCGATGGCCCTGACGTTCTACGAGGCGGCCTTCACCGTCCTTGGACAGCAGGTGCAGGGCGAGGCGCGCACACGCGCGACCCTGACCATCACCCTGGTCGCCGGCCTGGCCAGCACCATGTTCGTCCCGCTCACGACCGCGCTGCTGGGCGCGTGGGGCCTGCAGGGCACGCTGCTGGGCCTGGCAACCGGGCTGATGCTGGTCGCCGGACTGACCTGGGCCGCCCTGCCTCCTCGACCGGCGCGGCCGCCGGCAGGTGCGCCGCCCGCGTCGTTCCGCCCTGACCCTTCCTTCCGGCGGCTCACGCTGGCTTTCACCCTGGCGCGCGTCGTGACCGTCGGTGTCGGCCTGCAACTCGCGCCGCTGCTGCTGGCCTCAGGGTACTCAGCGGCCCTGGCGGCGGGACTCACCGGCCTGCTGGGCCTGGCCGCGCTGCCGGGCCGGGTGGCGTTCGTGCCCCTGCTGACCCGGCTCGGCGCCCTGCGCCTGACCACCGGTCTGTTCATGCAACTGGCGGCCGGCACCGCGCTGCTGCTCTGGCCCCAGCACCCGCCTGTCCTCGTGCTGGGCATCGTGGCGTTCGGCCTGGCCAGTGGCGCCCTGACGCTGGCACGCGCAGAACTCCTGGCGCGGGGGTACCCGGCCGCGGTGTTCGGGGCAGCGAACGGGCGCATGGCGCGGCCGGTCAACCTCGCCCAGGCCCTCACGCCGTTCGGGGTAGGGCTGCTGCTGACCTGGACAGGCGCGTACAGCGTGTCCCTGTGCCTGCTCACGGCTCTGGGTGTGGCAGCTGGACTGACCCTGCTGGACCCGGCCTTTCCGCGGCCACGATGCGGCCCGGGCCGGGCCGTCCGCGAGGTGCGCAGGAACGAACGCGAGGGCGCGCCGTGACACCAGCGCAACCCAGGTGAGGGCCGACGGTGTGTTGTCGTCCTGCACGTACTCGGCCCAGGTCATGAACCACGCCCACCGTGGCTGTGAGGCAAGTTGAGCGGGCGTCGGCACCTTGCCCACTTCCGCCAGAGCGATCGGCTTGGTCCCGGCAAGGGTCAGCATCTGGTTGTACTCCGTGGTGGTGGGAAAGTCCTTGTACCACATGTCCACGGAGACGACGTCCACGTACGCTGCTCCGGGCCAGTAGTCCGACAGTCGATCCATGCCCACGTCCTTGACGTTCCACACCCAGATCAGGTTGGTGATGCCCCTGGTGTTCACCAGGTGGTCATACGTGATCTGGTAGAGCTTTCTGCTGCCGCTGACGCCCGGCCGGCCCCCCCACCAGGACCAGCCATCGTTCATCTCATGGACGGGCCGGAACAGCGCCTGTACGCCGCTGTTCCTGAGGTCCTGCAGGTAAGGCACGAGTTTATCCAGTCGGGCGAGCCAGGCATTGTGCAGAGCGGTGCCTGGCGTGACGAGCTGATTCCATTGGGTGTCCGTCAGTTTCGCCAGAACACCGTCGGTGTTCCAGTCGCAGGGTTCCGCCACCGTGGGCGGGCACGCATGCCAGGTCAGAGCAACCACGGCGCCACTCCTGAACTGGTTTTTGGCTTCGTTGATCATGGTCGAGCGGTGGTCAATGTCCGCCTGGCGGAACAGGAAGTCTCCGCCCCACAACCCGGGCGTCCTGCCCGTCGTACTTTGCACGTACCGTGTCCATCTGGTGGGGTCACTGTTGGGTTCTTTGTTGTGCTGGCCGGCGACCGTGTACTTGCCGGAAATGCTCTTGATGTAATCCAGCACGCTGGACTGACCTGGAGACAGGGCCTGTGCCCTGAAGCTCTCCGGCGTGGGTACCGTTCCTGGGGCGGTGCAGGCAGCGAGCGTGAGCGGGAGGAGCAGGGCAGGCCAGGGGTGTCTCATGGTTCTCCTTGTCAACTGCTCCGTTGTTCTTCGGAGGGTCTGGCAGGGCCGGAGAGGTGGTGTGTCAGGACCACAGGACCGCCCGGGGGCGATTTTCTAGCGGTCCGTTCTGCACCTTTCTCTCAATGGTGTGCGGGAAGCTCTGTTCTGTGGTGTACCGAACAGGAGCAGGCTGAGTTCCCGGGAGGGAGCAAATCTCGTTCATGAACAGGGCGAGAGCAACGCCATCACCTTGCCGCCGGTTTCATTGTCCTGAAACGGGCGCCAGAAGACCAAATTCCAGCGGGTTCATCATCCCCAACGCACGCACCCGCACCGTCTGAACATCAGGGGCGCACAGACGGACCGTTCTGACCTCCCCTGGACGCAGATCCAGGAAGTTATCCGACCAGGCCGTTCCAGGGCCCGCACTCAGCCAGACCCCCTTGGCAGGGCGATCAGAAACCAGCCGAACGCTGCCTTCGGGCTGGACCTCCACCTTCAGCGGGACAGGGCCAAAATCATGATATTTATACGGCTCTGGAAAATGGCTGGCCCTGGCGACCACCTCGCCGCCTTCCACCAGTTCCGCGAAATAGATCCTGGGCTCGCCGCCCACCGGCCATGCCGGCACATCGGTCCGCCGCGCCGGCAGCGCCGTCAGGACAGACACGTCCTCGCCGAGAAGTTCACCGCTGACACTGTACGCGTAGCGTCTGAGTTCCACCGAACGGCTCTCCCGCAGACTGCTGCACACCCACGTTTCCAGCGCCTCCCCTGCGAGGTGAATCCCGGCGGTCAGTGGGGCAAGTTCGCGTTTAATCGAGTAGTAGGCGGGCTTCGCGGTCCCCAGGGAATCGATGATGGCCCACGAAGAGACGGGCCAGCAGTCGTTGAGCTGCCACACCAGCGCCCCCGATACGGCGTGCTTTCCTGGCCCTTCAAACCGCCGCCGGTAATCCCGGTAGGCATACCGCATGGCTTCGGCCTGAATCAGCTGCGTGTTGTAGATGTACTCCTCGAGGTTCCGGTGACCCCGCAGGTTCTCGGCCTGATACACGGCGAGCCGGCGGGCCCCGTCGGGTTTGAAGTTGGGGCCCAGCGCACGGGTGTGGTGCACGAAGGTTTCGCTTTCGGGGTACCACTCCTCCTGCGGCATTGACTGCTCAATCACGTCCAGAGACGGAGCAGACATCAGCCCGAACTCACTGACAAAACGCCCCTCGTACTGCTTGTACTCCTGGTAGGGCGCCATGGGCCCATGCCAGACCTCCCAGGTGTGCCGGTCCCCAACGGTCTGGTCGAAGACATCCGCCCCTCCGTACGGACTGCCGGGCCAGTACAGCCGCGTCGGATCGAGGTCGTCGCACACCGCGCGGAGCACCACCTCATAGAGGTGCTGGGCATCGAACTTGCTGTCGTCGCCGCCGGGCCCATACGCGCCGACCGCCTGGGCAATCTGATAGTCCTCGTTGTTGCCGCACCACAACGCGATGGAAGCGTGATTTCTCAGGCGTTTCACCTGCTGGCGGGCTTCCCGCCTGACGCTCTGGGTGAAGGTCTCGTCCCCGGGGTACATTCCGCAGGCAAACATGAAGTCCTGCCACACCAGCAGGCCCAGTTCATCGCAGATGTCGTAGAACGCGTCGGTTTCGTAGATGCCTCCGCCCCACACCCGGATCATGGTCATGTTCGCGTCTTTGGCCTGCGTGAGGCGCGTCCGGTACTGCGCTTCAGAGACCGTATTGAGCAGGAGATGTTCAGGAATCCAGTTCGCGCCGCCGACAAAGAAAGGCTCGTTGTTCACCTCGAAGGTGAAACTGCTGCCCGGCTCGCCCCGGACGTTCTCCTGCACCACCCTGACGCGCCGCAGACCGACACGTACGGCTTTCTCCTCCAGCCGCTGGCCGCGCTGGCGCACTTCGACGTGCACGGTGTACAGCGGCTGAGCGCCCCGGCCGCTGGGGTGCCACAGTTCAGGAGCCGCCACTTCGAACAGCGCGGAGGACACACGGGTCCCGGTCACGGACGCCGCGTTCATCGCCCGGCCCTGCGGGTCGCGCAGGGTCACGCGCACTTCGACGTCGCCCAGCTCGCCCGTGAGGGTGACGTGCACGGGAATGAACGCCTGAAGGAGATCCGGCGTGACTTCCGCAGGAACGTGCACCTCGCTGAGGTGCACGGAATAGGCGTTGAGCCTCACCGCTTTCCAGATGCCCGCCGTGAGGATCACCGGCCCCCAATCCCAGCCGTAGTGGTACTGGGCTTTTCTCAGGTAGAGCCGGCTGGTGTCCCCGTTCCAGGCGGCCCGCACGCCACCTTGCGCCTCACGCCCACGCCCCACGGTCAGTGGACTTTCGAACAGGACCCAGACCGTGTTCTCGCCCGGCTGAAGCAGACCTTTGACATCCACAGTGTGGGCCGTGAACATGTTGTCGCCCTGCAGCACCCGCTCGCCGTTCAGGAACACCGTGCTGACGGTATCGAGCCCTTCGAACGTCAGCTGCAGGTGCGGCGCCGCCAGGACGCCGGCCTCAACAGTCAACGTACCGCGGTAGAGCCAGTCGGTGGTTCCAACCCACTGCACCTCCCGCTCGTTAAGCCCGTAGTACGGATCCTGAATCACCCCGTGGCGCAGCAGGTCCTGCTGCACGGTCCCGGGGACCGTGGCGGACCGCCAGCCTGAAGAGGAACGGAAATCATCGTGGAGGGCCTGGGTCGCCTCACGCGGCTTGAATTCCCAGTTTTGATGGAACGTCAGGATGGTCATAGGAATGCCTCCAGGGCCAGGGGTGTCGGCCCGAACGAGTGAGTGCGCAAGGACAAGGAACGGGCGGTCAAGGTGCGGCTTCGAACAGCACAAAGCTGCCCTGCGGAGCGTTCATTTCGGCGCTGGCCGGCAGCGTGGTCCACTGGCGGAGATCCGGCCGGTACAGGCGCACGGTGAAGTTCTGGAAGGGCAGCTCCACGTTCAGTGGTCCTCCGGCGGCGGAGGCCACCACCACAGGACCGTACTGGTAGGCGGACCTGCCTTCTGCAGGGACGTTCCCTCGCCGTCCGGCCTGGCCCAGGAGCCTGGGAAGAAAAGCCAGCCGCTCGTACGCCGCCCACTCAGCGTCGGTCACATCGCCGAACTCATCGTTCTTGTGTGTCCACAGCAGGCTGCTTCCTCCAGTGGCGAACGAGGCCAGCGTGGCGGCGGTCACGAAATCCGCGCGGGTTTCCGGGGCGACCACGCCCAGTGGGGGCGTACTCTCCGACCAGTGCCGGCTTTTGGAAGGTCTCCTGCGCCCAGCGGATGGCGTTGCGGGCCACCGCGGCGGCCCGGTCCGGGTTGCGCACCTCCCGGTAGGTGTGAAGCTGCACCAGATCGATGGTGGGGTCGCTCCACAGTTCCTCCCAGCGCACGTCACCGGTCAGGCTTTGCGTGATCAGGTGCCTCTGGTCGCTCTTCTTGATCGTGGCGACCGCAAAGTGCAGCCAGTCCAGCGCCTCCTCGCGTTGACCGGGGTAGTCCGCGCAGACGCCATTGAGTTCATTGATGGGTTCCCACGCGAGAATGGCGAGACTGTCCTGATACCGGGAGACAAGAAATGCGATGCGCCTGGCCTGGGCGGAACGGGCCACACTGCTCGTATAGAACGCCTTGCCGGTGGTGAGTGGTCCGCCGCTCTTTGCGCCATAGGCGCTGGTGTCCAGCACGTGACGGAACACCCAGTGATCAAACAGGCACACGATCAGCTTCACGGTGTACGTCCCGGCAAGCTCGATGGTCTGGTCGAGGCGCCTCACCTGCTCCGGGTCGTAGGCGCCACGAGTACTTTCGAATTCCGGCTCAGGCACGAAGAGACGGATGGTATTAACGCCCCTGGTGGCCGCGTGACGCATGTACTGCTCGGTGGACCAGTCCTCCCGGTTGTTTCCCGGCTTCATGACGGCAAAACGGTTGAGTCCGTAGGGAACACAAGGGATGCCGTCGATTTCCAGCGTCCAGGGCTGGGCGCTCGAGCGGGTAACGAACCCGTCCGCCAGCGCTGCGCCGCCCAGCACGAGGGTGCCCAGCACAAGCCGGACGAAACGAGACGCTGACGCGAAGCCCGTCACCGGGTGACCTCTCGATCAGAGGGACCGGGCCGCAGGGGACTGACCGGCAGGGCGACAGGCGTACGCATGGAAGGCTTCCTTGGGGCGTCAGGGGCGCACACAGAGACGTGGGCATGAGTCGGCATTCACTCACCCACTGCCGCATCGGTGATGGGCGAAGTGACCAGCACGTAATTTTTGATGCCCTGATGGGGATAAACCATCAGGGCGAGGCCGCGCACATCATTCAGGTCGCGGACAAGGGCGGTGTTTGCCCAGCCGGAGCGTTCCGCTTTGAAGGTGGGCTCGGTCAGGGGGAAGTGAAGGTGCGACCAGCCAGGCCCGAAGGCCACCAACCTGGATTCCTGCCACTCTCTGGCGGCCGTCGTGCGGACGGTCAGGGCCGCGTCCAGCGTGATGGCGGTCGGGTTGAAGATGACGAAGCTGACTGTGTTTACTCCGCTGAAATTCAGGGGGACCCTGAAATCCACCAGCGCATAGGCTTTCTTGAGGTCCTGGTCGGGGTCGGCTTTGGTGTTGTCAAAATCAATGCGCAGGAGGTAAGTGGGCGCCTCCGGGCTGGGGGAGGTGCGCAGGGCCGCTGCCGCTTCCGGGGCACTGGCAGGCACGGCGGTGACCCCCAGGGTGCTGTTGTAGCCCAGTCCTGTCAGGCCCGCGGTCCAGGTGGCTGGAGCCGCGGCTTGCAGGGTGGTGCCGGCGCGGACTGCGGCGCCCGGACTGGACGTCTGGGTCATGACGGGCGAAGCGCCAGTGGCCCCGGTGGCACCGCGGCTCCCCCCGCTGGTGGTGGGCGCCTGCCCGGCCGCAGGCGCCGCGTTGCCGGTTCCCGCAGCGGTGAAACTGGCGGGCGGGCGGAGCGCAGGCGCGCAGGCGGTGGTCAGGCACGGCGTGGTCAGCAGAAACGTGATGGTCATGCGCTGCGCGTAGTTCATGGTCGGCTCCTGTGAGACAGTGGGTGCGGTTGCAGGCCGCTCTTCGGGCCGGCAATGACCGGCCGCCGCCCGCCGCGCAGCAACGCAGGCGTGAGGGCTGAAAGCGGTCTGCTGGGGCGACGGCCGGGTCTAGCCCTTGATGCCGGAGAAGGTCACACCCTCCACGAAGTACCGCTGGGTGAAAAAGAACAACACGAACAGAGGCACCGTGAAAATGGTCGCGCAGGCCATCAGGGGTCCCCACTCCTGACCGTTGGCCCCCTGGAATTGCTGGAGCCCCAGAGACAACGTGTACTGCGACGGGTCGTTCAGGTAGATCAGGGGGCCCAGGAAATCCTTGAATGCCAGCAGGAACTGCTGAAGAAACACCACCGCCAGGGCCGGCTGGATCAGAGGGAGGATAATCCGCCTGAAAATTCCAAATTCAGAACAGCCGTCGATGCGGGCCGCTTCTGCAAGCTCATCCGGCATGGTCTGGATGAATTGCCGCATCAGGAAGATGTAGTAGGCGCCGCCGAAGAAGGCGGGAACGATCAGCGGCAGGAGGGTTCCGGTCCAGCCGAGGTCACGGAAGATCAGGTAGGTGGGAATCATGGTGACGACGCCTGGCAGCAGCATGGTGCCGAGCAGAATGTTGAACACCCATTCTCTGCCCACCCAGCGGATCTTCGCGAAGCCATACGCCACCAGGGCACTCGACAGACTGCTTCCGATACTGGAAAAAATGGCGTACACCAGGGTGTTGCGCAGATACTCGAAGAAGGGGATGTTCGTGAGCGCTTTGGTGTAGTTCTCCCAGACCACGGCGTGCGGGTAGAGGGTCGGGGGGGTGAGAAAGACCTCCGTGTCCCCCTTTACCGAAGTGATCAGCATCCAGTACAGGGGCACCGCGAAACTCAGGGTGATCAGGCTGGCGACGAGAAACGCAAGCACAGTGCCCGCGGCGCGCCTCTTGTTCACAGGGGCGGTGGACTGGGTGTGTGAAGGACGGCCTTTAGCTGCGATCATAAACCACCCATTTCCTGCTCAGGCGAAAGGTCAGGCCGGTGAACGCCAGAATCCCCAGGAACAACACCCAGGAGAGCGCCGAGGCGTACCCCATGTCGAAATCGCGAAAGGCCTTCTGGTAGATGTACAGGGAGGCGAAGAGGGTCGAGTCTGCCGGTCCACCCTGCCCTCCACTGACGATGAACGCCTCAGTGAACGCCTGGAACGCACCGATCAGGCCGGTGATGGTGATGAACAGGACGACGGGGCTGATCATCGGGAGCGTGATGTGCCAGAAACGGTGCCACAGGGTGGCGCCGTCAATCTCGGCCGCTTCATACAGTTGTTTGGGAACGTCGGCCAGCGAGGCGAGCAGCAGCAGGACGTTGCCGCCCACAGCCCACTGGGCAATCATGACCAGTGAGATTTTCGCCCAGTCGGGGTCGCCGAGCCAGGTCGGACCCTGAATGCCGCACCAGGCGAGCACGGTGTTGAACAGCCCGCCGATGGGCTTGAACATCCACAGCCACAGGATGCCGGTCGCGACGGGAGGCACAATAAGCGGCACGTACATCAAGGTGCGCATCAGATTGCGTCCAGGCATGCGCTGGTGGTAGACCATGGCGAGCGCGACCGCGAGCACCACGCCGACAGGCACGCAGACCAACACGTAATACATGGTGTTTTTGATGGACGTGACCCAGCGGGGATCCGCGAAGAGGGTCTGGTAATTCTGCAGGCCAATCCATTGGGGCTCACTGAGGATGTTGTAGCTGGTGAAGGAAAAGTACAGCGAGGCGCCAAACGGGTACAGCACCAGCGAGAGGAAGCCGATGATCCAGGGCGAGATGAACGCCAGCCCCAGAAACAGGGACTGCCAGGTCTTTTTACGACTTCTTCCTTTTGGGCGGAGGGCGTTAGCGTTGAGGATGGACATACACCAGCACCTCCTCGTTGCCCAGTTGTGACGCCAGCACCGCCGCGCCAGACGCCGAGAAGTCAGCGCTGCGCAGCCTCAGAGGGCGGGTCCAGTTCACCTGGGCGGCCACTGTGGCGAGCGGGGCGTAGAGATCAAGGTCTTCATCAAACAGTTCTCCAAACGCATCCGAGGCGGACACCCAGGGGAGGATGCTCATGCCCTGGCTCATGGCCGCCCACAGGCCGGTCTTCAGGAACGTAGAGCGTTCGGGGTCTGCACGGAACGCCCCATACTCACCAATCAGGACATGCTTTCCGAACCGCGCGCTTTGTTCCGCGTCATTGCGCAGGACGCCTGGTAAGGCGGCCGGGTTGCTCGTGGCGTAGCTGTGATACTGAATGAAATCAATGTCAGGACTGGCAAACACGTTCGGCCAGACCGCCTCGGCCAGCAGCGAGGCCGTGACCGGTTTGTGCGACGGGTCGACCGCTTTGATGTGACGCGCCAGGGCCAGCGTCACCCGCTCGGTCTGTTGGTGTCCGCTGGCCGTCCTGTCGGAAATAATGTCCGCTTCGTTGCCGATCTCCCAGGCAATGAGGCTGCTGTGGTGGTGCAGTTTGTTCACCAGAAACGTGACGCGCCGTTTCAGGAGGGTCAGGCCCTCTTCGCTGCCGTAGATGTCCTGGTGGTTCTCGAACGGCCCACCGTTGAGAACGTTATAGGGATCTCCTGAGAAGTCGGCGGACATCGCTGCCAGGTCGATCAGGCTGAAGATGATGTTGATGCCCAGCTGATCTGCCGCGCTGAGCATCTGGTCGTAGGCGGAGAGGGCAAATTCGTCATAGGTGCCGGCCGGACTCTCGAATTCGGGCATGCTGAAAACGCGGAAGGTGTTGCCGCCGCGCTTGTGCAGTTCCTTCATGTACGTCTCGGCGCGCCACTGGTTGCGGTTGGCCGGTGGATAGTACAACTGGCGGCGGTTCATGCCGATGGGGAGGAAGGCTCTTCCATCTTTGCACCACCCCTGGTTGCGCAGCTGGACGCCTGGACAGTCTGTCACGGTGGGCGCCGCACTGATCCCGGGGGCGCGGGCGCGGGCAAAGACGTCGAGTTTGACGTCCGGGGAGGTCAGGACGCCGCCGGTTTCCGGCCACGGTTGAGAGTGGAGAACGCTTCCGGTATCGGTGCTCAACCAGTCCACAGTCCAGCCTGGGGCGGGACTGTGGGGAAAGGTCACAGCGTACGTGGCGGCCTGACCCCAGCTGCTCGCGAGGAGAACCGAGAGGATCAGCTGGTGACACTTCATGTCATCGGCCCTGGGCTGCGGCCTTCACGAGGTTCTTCTGAGCGGTGTCCAGGGCGGTCCTGGCATCAGCCTTGCCAAGCTGCACCGTCTGGAAGGCGCTGGAGAGTTCGTTGTTCACGGCGAGCAGATCGACCAGGGGCGGCAGGGTATAGGTGCGGCCCTTGGAGAGCAGTTCGGCCGCGAGTTTCATGACGGGCTCGCCCGCGGTCTTCTGGAGGGCCGGTCCGCTTCTGACCGGCGAGATATTGAACACCTTGTCTGCAACTGCGGCGCTGCGCGTGGCGTCGCTGAACCAGGCGATGAATTTCAGGGCCTCCAACGGATTTTTGCTGCCTTTGGGCACCATCCAGGTGTTGCCGACCGTAAAGGAGTTGGGGAAGGTTCTGCCTTTGGGCATGGGCACAGGCGCCACGCCGTAATTGAGCTTGGGGCCGTAGCGTTTGATAAATCCTGCGTGCCACTGGCCGTTGACTTCCATCGCGATCTTCCCGGCAATAAACGGGTCGTTGCCGCTGGACGCCGTGAGATTGCCGAGGCTTCCCTGGAAGCGGTTGAGGTCTTCTGCGCCGTACTTCTTGACATACGTGGCCTGCCACTGCAGCGCCTTGAGCGTGCCGGCGTTGGTGAGGTCAGATTTCCGGGTGTCGGCGTTCAGGAGATTGCCGCCGAACGCGCCGGTCCACAGGGCGGCTGTGCCCTGAGCAATCCAGGGAGCGAAGCCGAGCACATCGATGTCTTTGCCCTTCCGGACGGTGAGCTGGCCCGCGTAGGCGTCGAGCTCCTCGATGGTCTTGGGAGGTTTGTTCGGATCAAGCCCGGCAGCCTTGAACAGGTCTTTGTTGTAGTACAACATCATGACGTTGCTCATCTCGGGAATGCCGTAGGTTTGGCCGCCGAACTGCATGGCTTTCCAGGCGGTGGGGTTGAAGCTGCTGCCCTTGAGGCCGGCTTTGCTCAGCAGGTCATTGAGGGGCGTCAGGGCACCCAGGTTGGCCAGGCCGGGGAGCACGTCCTGGCCCCAGTACAGCACGGCGTCGGGGGCCTGACCGCTCGCAACGGCGGTGAGGAACTTCCCCTGCGAGGTGCCCTGAATGCCGGCGCCACTGACGAGAATTGCTTTCACGGTGACGTTGTCCTGGGCTTTGTTGTATTCGGCGGCGGCGTCCAGAATGGTCTGTCCGTCGGCGTCGCCCCACGGGTACCAGATGGTGATGGTGTCTTTGGCGAGGGCAGGGCTGCTCAGGGCAGCCAGGGTGAGGGTGAGCAGGGCGCGTCGTTTCATGACTTCCTCCAAAAGTAGTTGTTCACTGATGTTCACCGGCGAGGAACCCCAGTTCTGACGGTGAGCGACCATGTCAGGTCAGCCCAAAGTCGGGCTGAGCGTCTTCTGGGGCACGTGCAAGACGGTTTAGAGCTCTCCAGCGCTTAAGTTGTGAACATGAACCAAGCTTACATTTGGGCCTGACGGCTGTCAACCCTGTTCTCGAAACTGACTCTATATGTTCCAAGAACTTTATGGTGCCCGATCATGCCGTCCGACCCGCGTCTCGCCGCTTGCTTGTGGCTTCGCGGCGCGATTCAAACGCAACCAGTCACGTCATGCCAGGCTCCAGACGCTGCAGTTCGGGCAACGATGCCTCCTGCCACCGCCCAGCAGAGGCAAGTGTACGAATGAACAGAATAAGGTTATTCTTGGAACATGGCCATCAAAGCCCGCAGTCATCCCACCATCCGCGACATTGCCCGCGCCGCTGGTGTCTCGCTTGGCACCACCTCGCGCGCCCTGAACAACCACCACGGCATCAATGCCGACCTGAGAACCCGGGTCCACGCCGCCGCAGAACAGCTCGGCTATGACTTCAGCAACCTCCGCCAGGGACGGAGCATCAGACGCCTCACCTTTATCTACGACCGCCAGCACAACACCCTCGCCAATAATCCGTTCTACTCCACGGTGCTGCATGGGGTTGAAGACGCCTGCAATCAGGAGAAGATTTCCCTCACCTTCACGTCCACCGACAGTGGAGAGTCCATCAGTGAACGCGCCCACCGGTCAGACACGGACGCTCTGCTGTGCGTGGGCGCATTTGAGCGGGAGCAGTTGCAGGAGATCACGGAACTCGGCATTCCTGTCGCCCTGGTGGACCTGTGGCACCCCGAGATGAACTGCGTCAACTCAGACAACTTCGGAGGCGCGTACCTGCTGACGCAATTTCTGATCACACGCGGGTACCGGCGCATCGCCTTTATCTGCGGGCCGGAATCCCATTACTCCATCACCCAGCGGCGCCAGGGCTACCGGTATGCCCTGCTGACCCACCACATCGAACACGACCCAACCCTGGAAGTCTTCCGGGAGCCGATCCTGCAGGAAGTCGAGGGAACGGACCATGCCGTCAGGGAGCTCCTGAACCTCAAAGAGCGCCCTGACGCCATCTTCTGCTGGAACGACAGCACGGCCATCCAGGCCATTCAGACCTGCTACACCCTCGGACTGAAAGTCCCTGAGGACATCGCGGTGGTCGGTTTCGACGACCTGCCCACCGCCAGGACGTCCTTCCCGCCCCTGACGACCATGCGCATCGACAAAGAAGGCCTGGGGCGCCGCGGCGTGGAACTGCTGATCGCCCGGCCTGCAGAGCCCACGCAGGTCACCGTTCCGACCAGGATCGTGGTGCGCTCCAGCACCCGGTGACGCCCAACGTGAAGACCCATTCGCGATACGCGCTGTGCCTGGATGTGGGCGGCAGTCACGTGACGGCCGCGCCTGTCGACCTCGCCACCCGGACCCTTCTGCCCGCAGGACGGGTCCGGGAAAGCATCCTTCATACCGCTTCCGTTCAGGACACTGTGCAGACCTGGCACTCCGCTTTGACCCGGGCCTCGCTGCTCTGCCCGGCCGGGACGGTGACCCACCTCGCTCTGGCGCTCCCTGCTCCCTTCGATTACCAGAGCGGCGTCTCACACATGACCCACAAGTACGAGCAGCTGCTGGGGGTCAATGTGCGGGACGTCCTGCGGACCCAGCTGCGGGGCGGACCTCTGGCGCAGCTTCCCATCCTGCTGGGCAATGACGCGGACCTGTTTGCCCTGGGCGAACACTGGGCAGGCGCGGGACAAGGGGCCGAGCGCCTGATTGGCATTACCCTGGGCACCGGACTCGGCAGTGGCTTCGTGGCGCGGGGTCACGTCGTCACCAGCGGCCCCGAGATTCCCCCCGCAGGTGAGCTCTGGAACACCCCCTATGCGGACAGCACCGCAGAGGCGTTCGCGTGCGGTGAGGCAGTAACCCGGTCCTACCAGGCGCTGAGCGGCGAGCGCTGCACAGCCCGTGAAATCAGTCGGCGCGCTGACCGCGCAGACCCTCACGCCCAACGCGCGTTCCTGATGCTGGGTGAACATCTTGCTCACATTCTCCGGCCCTTCACCGTGTCGTTCGGCGCGGCGGCAGTGGTGGTGGGCGGCAATGTGTCACGCGCCTGGACTCACTTCGGTTCCTCCCTGCAAGCTGGCCTGCCCAACGTGCAGGTGTCGGCTTCTCAACTGCTCGAGGACGCGGCGCTGCTCGGCGGCGGCGCCCTGCACGCCACGCCCGGAACAGGAGGCTTATGATTCGACTCACGCCGCACTACCACCCCCGCGTCTGGGGGGGGCGCCGGCTCAGCCCAGGGCCGGAACCTGTGGGGGAAGCCTGGGTGGTCTTCGCCGGCAACCGCATTGACGGCGGTCCCCATGCCGGCAGAACCCTCCGCGACCTTGTTCATGAACAACCCCGGTGGCTGCTGGGAAGGCGTGGTGAACAGTTCACGGACTTTCCGGTACTGATCAAGCTGCTGGACTGCCAGGCCTGGCTGAGCGTCCAGGTCCACCCCAACGACGAGCAGGCCCTGAACCTTCACGGACCGGGGCATGTGGGAAAAACGGAAGCGTGGCATGTTCTGCAGGCTGAGCCCGGTGCTCGGGTGATTTCAGGCGTGCAAGAGGAGACGACGCCAGCGGAACTGCACACCCACATTCTCAGTGAACAGGTGATGGCGCTGGCTCAATACCAGGAGGTTCACGCCGGCGACACGCTCTTCATTCCGGCGGGTACCCTCCACGCCCTTGGGCCCGGCCTCCTCACGTATGAGGTGCAGCAGTCCAGTGACCTCACCTACCGCATGTACGACTGGGACCGACCACAGGACGCGGGGCGGGCGTTGCATCTCAGGGAAGCAGCGCTGGTCACCCAGGCAGAGGGGCGAGGCACCCTCCACGCTGGTCCCACCGCCCGGGAGACAGGCGTTTACCCCCTGGTGACCTGCGCCTACTTCACGACGGAACTCCTGCACCTGGACAGCGCCGTGACCGGGCGCACCGAAGGAGAAACCTTCCACGCCCTGACGGTGACGGAAGGCACCGTGGAAGTGCGCAGCGACACCACGGCGCGCCTTCACCCGTTTGACACCCTCCTGATTCCCGCTTCATCTCCCCCGTACGAGCTGATCCCGCAGGGCAACGCCGCCAGGTTGCTGCGCTCGTCCCTCCCCTGAACCCACGCCGCCACCCGACCACTGGAGCCCTGCATGCGGAACCCCGTGTTAACCACCCTCCTCTCGACGCTCCTCGTGGCGGCCCCCACCCACGCCAGCCGGCTGATTGATCCCACCACTGCCACGGCCGTGCCGGGCACAGGCGGTCAGTGGACAAAACGCAGCATCACGGTAAGCGGCTTCTCCCTGCCATACCAGCTGTACACCCCCACCACAGCGCTGGCAGCGGGCAAACTGCCGCTGATCATTCACCTTCACGGCTCAGGCGAAGCCGGCATTGACAACGAAAAACAACTGCTTGCAGGCACCCGGTACGGACCACAGTACTTCACCCTCCCTGAACACCAGCAGGTGCAGGCGGCGTACGTTCTGGCGCCCCAGACGCCGGTCGAGATTCGCTGGGCCAGCACCGGGATTCCCGAATACAACCTGGACACCACCCCGGAAACAGTTTCCATGACCGCGCTGATCGCCCTGATTGCCGAACTCCTGCATACCCACCCAGACATCGACCCGGACCGGGTGTATCTCGCCGGACTCTCCCGGGGCGGGCAGGGGGTATGGAACGCACTGATGCGGCACCCGGGTCTCTTCGCCGCCGCCGTGCCGATCAGTGCCTCAGGCAGCCCGGCACACGCCGCGCCGCTGAAGAACCTCGCCATATGGGCCTTCCATGCGCAGGACGACCGCACAACAAAAGTGGAGTACACCCGGAATATGGTGGACGCCATCTTCCACGCTGGTGGGGAAACCCGGTTCCTGAGGTACACCGAGGTGGAATACGGTGACCATCAGGCCGGCTGGGAAACTGCGTATCGAACCAGCGAAGTGTACCGGTGGCTCATCAAATGGCGGCGCTGACCCGGCTTGAACAGAACCCGGGTGAAAGCCCGATCCCCCGAGGGACGGGACGCCGGTCCTCCGGTCTGCTCGAGGTCCCGCTGGTGCCCGCACCGCTCACTGCGGCGGCCAGGAGGCGCCAGGCTCCACAGGCGATCCTGATGATCAAGGTGACGGTGCGCCGGGCACAGACCTGCACCGGACCCACCGGCTGGCCAGAGTTGCCCCGCTCAGCTGGTGGTCGCCGGACGCCAGGGCGTCCGGCGCGAGCAACGCCAGCAGCAACCGGGATCGCCGGTTGGTCTCGCTCCGTCAGGCCAGTCGCTGACCGGTCGCCGGGAAGGGCGGAACTGACGCGCGTCACGAACGCAGGACGACAGCCCAGGTCGACGGTCAGCTGCTCGGCGTCCACCGTGAGGGCAAGACTGTCCGAGAAAATGAGCGCACCCTTGACCGGCCACTCATCCTGTCTGAGCAGCGCGTCACTGCGGAAGAACAAGCTCTGCACGAAGTTCGCGACCGTTCAGGAATCGGTCTGACTGAGGCGTCCGCGACCCTGACCGACCGCGTCGTGGTCAAGGACAAACTGGGCGCGGTGCACCGTGGACCCGGGCACTGAACCCTGCGGCCCCTGGCGCGGGCAAGAGCGGCACACCCCGCCTGAGCAGTCGGTCTGGGCGTCCACTCCTGTCTGTCGGCAGTGATTTAGCCTTTCCCCCAGCGGACATGATGGGCGCCGGCCTGATGCCGCTCCAATGCCGACCCGGCAGGTGCTGGCTCACCAGCGCAGCAGCCAGCGCATCACGCGCGATCGCCGTACTCGCGCTGAATTCAAGGCGCGGCCGTCCCAGGGCAAACCCGTGCCGTCATCCATCAGCCCCCAGGCAACTTACTGGCCGGCCACACTGCTGGTGGTTGTCTCAGGAGGAAACAGCTGACCGGCCTGGCCGGCAGGCCCGACAGTCACCAGCCAACGCCGCCCAGCCGGGGACCGTGACTGGCAGACCGGGCCGGTACAATACCGGCGTGAGTGCCCTGTCCCTCGTCAATGGTGTGGTACTCAACCTGGCTGTCCTGATCGCTGGCGTTTTCCTCGTCAGCCTGACGTTCTTCCGGGTCGGTCAACCGGACCGCCCCGCCGCCCTGCTGGCCCGGTACGTCGCGCTGGTTGCCACCTCACTGTTCGCGCTGGCCAATACCGTTCAGCTGGTCCCGGGCATCCTGTTCGACTTCCGCATGGTGCCCGTCGCGCTGGTCGCCCGCCGTCACGGCCGCCTCGCCGGCCTGGCCGTGGCCCTCCCGGTCGGCACCTGCCGCTTCCTGCTCGGAGGCGTCGGGGCGGTCCCCTCCCTCCTCCAACTGCTGCTGGTGGCCTGGCTCGCCGCGCCTGACGGCGCGTGGCTCCGCCTGACCGCCAGCGAACGCACGGCGCTGACACGGACCCCCTGGGTGGCCCTGCGGTTGTTTGCCCTGGCGAATCTCCCGCTGTTCATTGCGTTCGCGTTGGGGAGAGAGCCCTGGACCACCGCCGTCGGCGCCTATACGGCCCTGACCGTGCTCAGTACGGTCGGGCTGCTGCTGGGGCAGGTGGCCGGCAACACCCGCCTGCGCAGCCTCGCGCGCACGCAGCACTATCAGACCCTGGCCTCCACGGACGCCTTAACCGGCGTGCTGAACCGGCGGCAGTTCGAGCAGGACCTTGCAGCCGTGCCAGACGACACTTACCTGCTGCTGCTCGACCTGGATCATTTCAAACGCGTCAATGACACGTACGGCCATGACGGCGGGGACCGGGTGTTACAGGCGTTCACGGCCATCACGCAGCACAGCACTCGTGCCAGAGACCGCGTGTACCGGCTGGGCGGGGAAGAATTCGCCGTGCTTCTGCACCACTGCCCGCCCGAGACGGCCGCCGACGTCGCCGAGCGGATCCGCGCGAACGTGCAGGGCACCCTGGCGGCCCGCGCCGGGCTGCCCGGCGAGACCTTCACGGTCTCCGGCGGACTGGTCCTGGTGGCGCCGGAGGTGGACGCCCTCGCTGTTGCCGACGAGCGTCTCTACCGCGCCAAAGCGCACGGGCGCAACCGTACGGTCACTGCCTGAAACTGCCTGAACCGCGCAGACGATCCAGCTTGAACCCTGCACTACTCCCGGCAGAGCGCGGTCAGCAGCGCCGCGCGGCAACCCAGCAGGTGCATTCAGCATGGCCGGGCCGTGACAGGCCGTTCGTGAACCCACTGAGCTCAGGCGCCATCCGCATCGTCCGCTTCAAAGGTGGACACGAAGGCGTCCACGACCCGCGGGTCGAAGTGCCGACCGCGCTGCTGACGGAGTTCATGCAGAGCCGCCTCCTGCGTCCAGGCCTGTTTGTAGGGCCGGTCGCTGAGAAGGGCGTCGAACACGTCACACACGGCGAAGATGCGGGCGAGCAGGGGAATCGCCTCGCCTGACAGGCGGTCCGGGTACCCCGTGCCGTCCCACCGCTCGTGGTGAGACCGGATCACGGCCAGAGCGGCGCAAGGGAGCGTGGGAATGCGCGTGGCAATCTCATACCCTTTAAGGGCGTGCGTTTGCATGATGGCCCATTCGGTCGCGTCCAGCCGGCCCGGCTTCAGCAGAACGCCGTCCGGGATGGTCAGTTTGCCGAGGTCGTGCAGACTCGCGCCATGCTTGAGTTCAGTGAGTTGCTCGTCACTCAGGCCCAGCGCTTCACCCAGTCGCCTGCTGTAGTGGATCACCCGCACGGTATGCCCGGAGGTTTCCAGGTCCCGGGCTTCCAGGGCAATCCCCAGGCCGAGAAGCCCGCCGTCCAGGGTGGCCCGCAGGCTGAGGTTCAGTGCCTCGAGGTCCTGTTGCGCCCGCTTGAGTTCGGTAATGTCAGCGACGACGGCCAGCACCGAGTCGGGTGGACCTGACGTTTTTCGGAGCAGTGAGACACGCGAGCGGGACCACACGATTTCACCGTCGGCGCGGACGTACCGTTTCTCCACGACGACCAGGGGGACGGTTCCATCGATGACCCGCCCGAGTGCCTCGACCGTCCGCGGAATATCCTCCGCGTAGGTCAGGTTCATGACACTCTGCCCGGTCAGAACGTCGACCGTGGACCCGAAAAATGCGGCGCCGTCCGGGTTGATCCGGCGGATACAACCGTGAAAGTCAATTTCCAGGAGTCCAACACCGGCGGCTTCGAAGATCCACTGGTAGTCCAGAGGGTCAGTCAGATTGATTGAGCCTGGGGACATAGAGACGGTCTCCTGCGGGGGTTCATCTGAAGCAGTCAGGTTGGCAGTTCAAGCCACCATTGGCTTGTTTTAATGATGTTGGCGCTCCTCTCTCCAAACTCTTTCTTCGGGGTGCATAAGCATGTTCAGCCCAACCGGTGTTCAGCGTTCGTTCAACACCCCACCCACCGCTTTGGCCGCCCGTGGGTCTGGGGTCTTGTTCAGCCCTGGTTCCCAGTGAAGCAGCGGATCAGCGTGACCAGAACCTCACGAAACGCGCACTGCTTTCGCGTGTCACTCGCGCTTTTTCAACCACCCTGGAAACTGTCGGAAACTGAGTCCGGGGTTCACGTGACCGGTGGTGAATGACCGTTGTGCATGAGGTGTTGCGATGCGGAGCGTTAAACCTCTTTACGTGAGAACGATTTGTGAAGTATCGTATAGATACAGTTAAGCAGAAGTGCACGTTTTTCAGAATTCCATCGTGAGACGGTGGGAAGCGTGTTCCTGCGCAAGGAGAATCATGAAGAACATGAAGATTGTGGCAGCACTCGGTCTGATGGCAGGCACCATGGCGCTGGCAGCCACCACTCCCAGCAGCACTCTCTCGGTTAGTACGACCGTCAACAAAACGTGCAGCATTTCGACCGCGCCCACCGCACTGGCCTTTAGCAACTACGACGTGTATGCCACGGCCGCGACCACAGGCACGTCAACTTTTGGCGTGAAGTGCAGCAAGGGGACCGCCTACACCATGAAGCTTTCGGGTGGCGACACCAGCGGCGTTCGTGCCTTCAGCGGACCCGGTACTCTGAAATACTCTCTCGCGTACTCCACGACCCCATGGGGTGACGGAGCAACCGGACACGCTGCGCCTGTTGATATGACCAGCGCCGGAATGGCTGAAGCAACCTACACCATCAACGGAAGCATTGCCGCCGGGCAGGACGCCACGCAGGGCAGCTACACCGACACCGTCTACCTGACGGTAGACTACTAAAGTCGTTTTCCGGCCGCTTCGAGCGCCATCTGCTTCCGAGAGGGAACAAATGAATTTGACGAAAAGCATGATAGTGGCGCTCGTTACGCTGATCAGCTCTGGGGCCTCCGCAACCACGACGCCGGCCAGTACCGTAACCATCAACACCACGGTGCTCAGTGCGTGCAGTATCTCAACGCCTCCGACAACCCTGAATTTTGGCAGTTACAACGTCTACGCCACGACCGCCACGTCAGGCACAGCAACCTTCGGGGTGAAGTGCACCATGGGGGCAGCGTACACCATAAAGCTGGCCGGCCCCATGACCAACGGGCTGCGCACCTTCACAACCGTCCCGCAGGGCAGTACCAGCCAGTTGAAGTACTCCCTGTCTTACACAAACGGAAACACCACGGTGCTGTGGGGTGACGGTACGAACGGAGCGCCTGGCGTCCCGATAACGAGCACCAGTTCTGCCGAGCAGACGTACACCATCACGGGTAGTATCCCCGCTCTACAAGACGTGATGCAGGGTGCGTATTCCGCTACGGTCAACCTGACCATCGACTATTAAGTGCTTAATCTCCTCAGGGCCACGCGCGATAAGTGCTGGTCCTGACTTGTTATCTGGAGCCCCTGCTTTATTATCTGGAGACCTCTATGCCCGCACCACAGCCCACCCTGCTCCGGCAGCTCCTCCTGGGTACTGCCGCCCTTATGGCCGGCTTGCACATGACGGCTCGCGCCGCAACCTTCAACGTTGCTCCGGTGAGGTTGGAATTCGCCCAGCAGGCGCGCACCGCCGCCATCACTCTCAGCAATCCCAGCGACCAGCCGCTGGTCATCAAGCTGGAAGTGGTTGCGTGGACGCAACAGGACGGGCAGGACATCTATACCCCAACCACCGACCTGCTGGTGGTGCCCCCGATCTTCACCCTGGCGCCACGTTCAACCCAGGTGGTACGGGTGGCATTGCGACGCGCTGTAGACCCCCGCAAGGAGCTGAGTTACCGCCTGTACCTGCAGGAGGTCCCGGGAAAAAGTGCCGGCAATGGGGTGAGTGTTCAGGTGCTGCTGCGCGTTGGCGTGCCCATCTTTGTGCAGCCGGCGGCGGCCCCCGTCTCCTCACTCTCATGGCAGGCCAGGCTGGGCAGTGACGGCCTGCTTCACCTGACAGCCCAGAACACCGGAACCACGCATGTCCAGGTGACCCATCTCGGCGCCTTAGGCACGGGCACCGTCGTCCTGTTGGATGAGGATATGTCCGCTTACCTTCTCCCCGGCCAAACCCGCTCATGGAGCTACAAACCCAGGCAGGCCCTCAGCCCTGGCGCGAAGTTCCGTTTGCAGGCCGGGACGGACGCCGGAGACTTCAGTGTGGACCTCACACTGGACCGCTAAGGCTGCGGTCCTGGTAGGGGCGCTGCTGGGCGGCGCTGCAGCCGAGACCCCTCTGACCGTGGGGCAAGCCGCGCAGGCAGCCCCAGCCGACGTGCAGGAACTTCTGCTGGACGTCACCATCAACGGCCAGTCGTTTGGAACCACCATGGTGTTGCGCCAGGGTGGACAGTTGTGGGTGACGGTGGCGGACTTCGCCCGCTGGCGGTTGCGTCTGCCGGCGGATGCACGTCTTTCCTACCTGGGAGAGGAATTCGCTTCATTGACGGGCATTGCCAGTGGCCCAGTTCAACTGGATGAGGGTGCCCTCACGCTGACCATGACGGTAGTGCCCAGCAGTTTCGAAGGGACTGAATTGCGGCCCGACTCGGGCGGCGCCACGCCCACCCGCAGCGGCTACAGCGCGTACCTGAACTATGATTTCGGTGTCACGTACGCGGAGAACTGGTCGCTGGACGGCGCGGTGGATGCGGGGGTTTCCACCCCGTTCGGGGTCGGCCGCAGCAACGCGTTCCTCGTTCGCGGGCCCGATGGGCTCTCTCTGGTGCGTGGCCTGACGACCTGGAGTGTTGATCTACCGCAAGGACCCGCGAGCGTGCGGATAGGGGACAACTTCAGTCAGGGGGGGGCCTGGGGGGCGTCACTGTTGTATGGCGGCGTTCAGTGGGCCACCAATTTCGCTCTGCGCCCCGACGAGTCGACTGCCCCGCAGTTGAGCGTGCAGGGCGAGACCCCTGTGCCAGGAACGGCCAGTGTGTACGTCAATGGCAGCCTGGTCCTGACCCGCGAGGTGCCGGCGGGTCCGTTCACCATCAGCGGCATTCCCGCGTCGGTGGTCACTGGGGTCGTTCGCGTCACCGTCCGCGACGCGGCTGGCAACGTTCGGGAAATACGCCAGGCTTTCCTGAGTGACGCCTCTCTCCTGCAGCCTGGCCTCGTGGCCTTCGCTGTCGATGCAGGAGTACTGCGGCAGAACTATGGGGTCACAAGTTGGGATTACGGCGTGCCCTTCGCCAGCGTCCTGTACCGCCGCGGGCTGACTGAACGGCTGACTGGCGAACTCCACGGTGAGGGGTCCTCGGGAGTCGCTGCGCTGGGCGGCAACCTGATCTGGGCTCAGCCTGGCGCTGGTGTCGTGCGAGCCACGCTCGCAGGCAGCCGGAGTGCCGCTGGGTCAGGCGCCTTGGTTGGCCTGAGCGTGAGTGGACAGCAGGGCAGGCTGTCGTACGGCGGGAATGTCACCTACCGCACCCCTACGTTCCGGCAGGTTGGCGTGGAGGATGCGGTTCAACTGGTGATGGGAGCAGGCGTAGGCGTGGGCCTGGGCAAAGGGGGCGACGTGAGCGCCAGTCTGAACTTTCAGCGCCGCAGTGACGGAAGCCAAGTGTCTTCACTGACCGGGACCTACAGCGTTCCCGTGTTCGGCAATCCTCTGAGTGTCGGAGTGACCCGGCAATTCGCGCCTGAGGGGCGCACCGCGGTCTCCCTGAGCACCAGCATCAAGCTGGGCCGGGACGTCACCGTTGGGGTTGGCAGTGATCTTCACGGCGCGCAGGGGAGCGTGGGGCGCAACACACCGGCCCAAGGGGGCCTCGGTTATTCCGCCAACGCTGGATTCGCGGCAGGACAGTTCAGCGGGAGCGGGCAACTGTCGTCGCAGGGCCGCAATGGGACCGCCCTGCTGGCTGGAAGGCTCGGGCCGGATGGGTTGAATCTCCACGGACGGGTGCAGGGAAGTGTGTCGCTGCTCGGCGGTCAAGTGCAACTGGGCCAGCGGATACAGGACGCATACGCACTTGTGAAGGTCGGGGCCTTCGGGGGCGTGCGGGTTTACCGGGGTGGTCAGCTGGTGGGGCGTACCGATGCACACGGCGCCCTGATCGTACCGGCCTTGACGCCTTACGCCCGCAACGTTCTCTCCATCGATACCCGTGACTTGCCGCTGAATGTGACAGCCACGCAGGCAGAGCAAACCGTCGTCCCTTACGCGGGTAGTGGAACGGTGGTGAACTTTACAGTGCGGATTCAGCGGAGCGCGCTGCTGACCCTGATGCTGCCTACCGGTGAGGCGGTCCCGCTTGGGGCGACCGTGCGGGTGGATTCAGACGCCATGGAGTATCCGGTGGTGGGTGGCGGAGAGACGTATGTTGAGGGTCTTGCCGAACGGAGTCGCCTGCGCGTGACCTGGGAGGAGGGGCAGTGTGAGGCTGAAATCGTGTATCCGCAAACACAGGATCCATTTGCAGAGCTGGGGGTAATAACGTGCGTCTATTCTTGAGTTCACGTCCATCCGTCTATCTGGGGGCCATTACTGTTGTTTGTATTGGGTCATCGGCATTTGCCGCCTGTACGACCATTAGTATTGGCACCATTACGTCCAGTCCTGTGAGTTACAGCCCGGCAACCCCGGGTGATACTGCGTTTACTTTTACAGCGAACATATCCTGTACGTCAGGGTCCGGGGGCGGGAACTTCACAGCCTGGCTTGGTGGGTCAGGTGGGGCTACCGTTACATCAACATCGCCAATCTCAAACCCTAGAACAATGCGTTTAGTGGGGAGTGCTCAGGTATTAAATTACAACATCTACACCATCAATGGAGGGAGCTCAATCTGGGGCAACGGCACTGCAGGAACTTTCACCGTCGGCGGAAATATCAGCAATACCTCTTCACTTACAGGCTATGGCCGCATCTTTAGTGGTCAGTACATCAAGCCAGGAAACTACACAGACACATTAAACCTAGTAATTGATTACTAACTTTTATATTTATGCCTACTTTAATATAAATCAATAGGAAAATAAAATATATTGCTACCGTTGTTTAAATGAATTTAAGTGCAATTAATTTGTCAGACTTGAGACAGATACTTAAATAGGAGAGCCACTACCTATCAATTTGAGGGCACCAAACCCACCCATGCACCATAACAGTGCCTTCTCCCTTCTCCCCCTGGTCGCAGTGCAGACCGAGCGGGTCCCCAGGAGACATATGAAATCCCGCCTTACCCTTTTTCTTACCTGTGCTGTGTTATTCGGCTCCTCTCCAGTATCGGCTGCAAGCAAGTCAGCCAGCTTCGCGGTGCGCGTCAAAGTGGTTGGGACGTGCAACATCAGGGCCGCCGCCCTGGACTTCGGAACGTACAAAGGATCATCGACATCGGGCTCGACGTCGGCCCAGGTGAGCTGCACCAAGGGCATGGCCTACAACGTCAGTCTGGACAACGGCACGGCTTTGCGAACCATGAGCCTGATCGGGAGTCCGGCCAGCAAGCTGACTTACCAGCTCGGGTTAAGTGGGGCCGTTGCGGACGGCAGTGTATCCGGCATAGGCAAGAGTGGTGTACAGGTGCTCACCGTGCAAGGCACCATTCTTCCCAATCAGAATCTCGTTCCTGGAGAGTATGCCGACAGCGTCACCATGACCGTGAATTACTGAGTCCAGGGCCGTCATCTGGCTTGTCTGCACCGTCCACTCCGTCGTGCCAGACACGAGAGGGGGCAGGCCGCGCCGAATATTGAGGGGCCGCATAACAGCAACACATTCGCCTGGATCAGCTCCAGCGAAGTGGCAATCGCTGATGTCACAGCCGGCGGTGCATGGCATAAGATGAGCGAGACCTGGGCACCCGCCCCGCGCTCCACCCCCAGCCGCACCTCCGCCCCTGCTCAGCCCCTGCCCCTCACATGATGAAGATGTGACGGGGCCATGGTCGAAAATGGCGTGCTGAGCCGTTGACGGCAGACTCCAGAACGCTTCCCCTCACGGCCTGACACCGCACCAGTCACCCGGTGCGGGCCAAAATCACGCCCGCTCCCGGGCAGCGTGCCGTTCTGGGGTCTGCTGCACGGTCTGCGCGCTGACCCTTCCAGACCAAAGTGATGCAGCGCAACCCGAACAGCTGGGAGAACTGCTCGGATGCTGTGATGTGGGTGGCGTCCAGGCTCAACCCCCGGGTCTTGAGTGCCGCGAAGGCCTCGCGTGACCCCGCTGCGGCACGCGTCCACCAGCGCCTCACGCCCGATCCGGTCAGCGTGCCCGCAACCGATCACCACCCCGTTGCCGGACGCGCGCCGGCCTCCACCGTATGGAGCGCGCCCGATGGAAGCCTTGCCCGTGTGACGAGCGCGTCCCCCAGCGGGAGCCGGACCCTGGCCTCAGGCAGCACGAACCCATTCAGGGCCACGGGCAAGCTTTTCGCCTCCCCTCCGGGAACCGGTTCCGGCGCGTGCGCGTCAGGCACGCCGTTCGGGAGTGTCGGGGCCCCCTGTTCGGGCTTCACCGGTACGGTCAGGGGCGACGTTCGCCTCCAGCACACCGGCGACCCGGGCATTCACGGCGCAGGTCATCGCCGGAGCGTGGGCCGTGGGCGCCGTCATCCAGCACGTTCATGTGGTCGTGCAGGCGGGTGTGGGTCAGTCTGGCGCACAGGTGCTTTCACGTCCCGGCTGTAACAGGTGCTGACGTGCTCCCGCTTCCTCGGGGCATCAATCCAATGAAATGGGTGTGGCGGGTTGGATAAAGGTGGCCTCAACCCAGCCCTGAGGTTCGGTTGCCCAGGGCCTTTAAGGTGAAGCGACACAAGCTGAACGGTCAGGATGGAAAGGAGCGACGGATGGAACAGCGTGCACTGGGAAAGTCTGGCATTCAGGTTTCTGAGATCGGGTTCGGCGCCTGGGCCATCGGCGGCGACGCCTGGGGTCCGGTCGAGGACGCCGCCTCGCTCCGCGCGATGGAACGGGCGCTGGAACTGGGGGTTAACTTCATCGACACCGCCGACGTGTACGGGAACGGGCACAGTGAAACGCTGGTCGCCCAGGTCATCAAGAACCGCCGCGATCAGATAATCGTGGCCACCAAGGGGGGCCTGATGGGCCACCACCGGGACCCGAACGGGGAACCCGTGTATGACCGGCCCGAGAAGATCATCTCCGCCTTCGGGGACAGCCTGCGCCGGCTGGGGACCGACTATATTGACGTTTATTTCGACCATATCTGGTGGAACACACCACGCGAAACAGAAGCGTTCCTGACCGCCTTCGCCCAGCTGAAGCAGGAAGGCCGGGTGCGGGCTGTCGGTGTGTCCACCGATGACTTCGCGTATGTTCAGGCGTTCAACCAAGGCGGCACGCTGGACGTGGTGCAGCTGGATTACAGCCTGCTCAACCGGACGGCCGAGCAGCACATCCTGCCGTACTGCCTCGACCGGGGCATCGGCGTGGTCGTCCGCGGCCCGCTGCGCATGGGCATGCTGACCGGGAAATTTACCGCAGACACCCGGTTCCCGGAAGGCGACGTGCGGCACAACTGGCCGCAGGAAGACTGGTACCGGGCGCAGCTTGATCAGGTGCAGCAGTTGCGCAGCCTGGCCTCGCCTGACCGCCCCCTGGGTGAGGTGGCCTTGCGGTTCGTGCTGAATCACCCGGCGGTCTCGGTCGCCATCCCCGGCGGGAAGACGCCTGAACAAGTGGAGCAGAACGTCAGGGCGTCCACGCGGACACTTCTCACGGACGACGACCTTCAGCTGATCGAGTCCGTCACCGCCAGGAAGCCCACATGACGCGTGAACGCCAACAGATGCGTCCGGATGCCCTCGCCGGGCAGGTGGCCCTGGTGACGGGCGCCAGCAGCGGACTGGGCCGCGCCACTGCGTTTGGTCTTGCCCAGGCGGGGGCGGACGTCATGCTCATGGCCCGCAGCGCGGGTGACCTGCAGCTGATCGCGACTGAGATCGAAGCGACTGGACGCCGGGCGCTGGTCTGTCCGGTCGACCTGTCAGACAGTGCGGCCCTGACGGACGCGGTCAGGCGGGGTGTGACCACACTCGGGCGACTGGACATTCTTATCAACAATGCCGCGACGGACGTTCCTGGACCTGTGGTTGAGCTGACTGCCGAGGAGTGGGACCGGGTGCTGAATGTGAATCTGCGCGCTCCGTTCCTGCTGGCGAAAGCTGCGTTCCCGCACATGCAGCGCTCTGGACGCGGGACGATCATCAACGTGTCGTCCGTGGCAGGGAAGCGGGGCTGGGCCAGCGCGAGTGCCTACTGCGCCTCAAAATTCGGGCTGACCGGCTTCACGCAGGCCCTGGCCGCAGAAGGAAAACCTCACGGGATCCGCGCCTGTGTGGTGTACCCCGGCGGCATGGCCACCAGCTGGGGCACGTTTGATCCGGAACGACGCACCGAGCAGGAAACGCAAGCTGCGCCTCCAACCAATGCACTGCCGCCGCAGCGCGTCGCTGATCTTCTGGTGTGGATGTGTGCGGCGCCTGGCGAACTGGTGCTGAACGAAGTGATCGTCACGCCGCTCAATGAAGCGGGATGGCCGTGACGGTGGGCTCCCCGCACGGTCCAGAGAAAAGAAAACGACCCGGCACGGCGTCATGGAGGCGGCGGTGAAGGTTTTGATTACTGGTGCGGGCGGCAATCTGGGTCGGGTGTTGGCCCCAGCCTTACAGCACAGCGGACACACGCCGGTCCTGATGGACTTCCGGCCGCTGGACACGCCGTTTGCATTCATTCAGGGAGACGCGACACGCAAGGCGGACGTCTTCCGGGCCGCCGAAGGCGTTGACGTCATCGTGCACGGCGCCGCGCTGCACGGTGTTCACCTGAATCACCATTCCCGGGATGAATTCTGGAGTCTGAATGTTGAAGGCACCTACCACATCTATGAAGCGGCGCGGGAACACGGGATCAGGAAGGTGCTGCTGTGCAGCACGATGGGCGTGTACGGGGAGAGCGTCCGCACACCCGAGCACGGCGTTGCAGTCGTGACGGAAGAGCTGCCCACGTTACCCATGGATTTTTACGGACTGACCAAAACGCTCTCAGAGGAAGTCGCCTGCTTTTACGCCCGTTGCCACGGCATCCGGACGATTGCTTACCGCCTGGGCATGTTCGTGCCGGAAGACTTTCTCCGGTACGGCTTCCGGCTGCTCAAAGGCGGCGTGGATGACCGGGATGTCGCCCAGGCGTTCCTGCTTGGTCTGGCCAACGACACGGTCGTCTGCGACGCCTTTAACATCATGGCAGAAGTGCCCTTCACCCAGGAGCAGTGGTCCCGCTGGCGTGAGGATCCAGCCGCATTCCTGGAATAACAGTGTCCAGGGCTCTCTCAGCTTGTTACGCAGAGGCGTGGGCGTCTGGCTGAGCTGTCGACCATGTGGGGGTTCACGTTCTGGTCTGTGGAGGAGGCGAAGGCTGAACTGGGGTATCAGCCGCGGTACAACTTCCCGCAGTTCTACGCCGCACTGAAAGCAGGGAATGACGGACATTACCCGTTCGCGAACCTGCCGTGGTGGGGAATGAACCAGAACCGGTAAGTGTCTGCATCTGGCGCCGGACAGGTGTCCCCCACCCTGCACTGCCCCTGGAGGGTCCGCGGGTGGACGATCATGCCCGGCAGCTCAGATGCATTCCGCCCGGTCTGTCTGCCGCCTGGGGTGTGGGCAGGTCAGAGGCGTTCCCGGGCAGCAGAGGTCAGGAGGCCTGCTGCGCTCAGGGGCTGGCGACGCCCTGAAGCACCCGCAGCGCGGCCTGCGCGCGCGCTGCGTCGGCCTGGATCACATCGGCGCTGCGGTGGGCGTCCATGTCGCCGGTGAGGGCCGCCAGCGCCGCCTGCGCCTCACGGAACCCGCCCGGATTCAGTTGCCGGAGCAGCGTGGCCGCGTCAAGTTCAGCGTGCGCCTGTCGGGCCGCACTTCGGGCCGCGTCGCGGCTGCTGGCATTGCCCTCCTGGGCGCGGGCGTACTCCAGGGCGGCAATTTCGAGCGCGCCGGAGGCTTTGCGCGCGTGCTCCACCCCGGGCGTGAGCAGGCTCGCCAGGGTCGGCTGCGGCGCGGTGGCGCGGCCAGCGAAGAAGCCCAGCGCGAGACCGAGAACGGCCGCGCTGGTCACGAGCAGCGGAGAGAGGTTGCGTTGACGGCGGTACAGCATGACTGGATTCTCCTATGGAGGCTCACTGCTCGACAATGAGCGCGACCTGGCTCTCCAGCCGCAGGTTGTCGCTGAGCTGCCGCAGCAACAGGTTCGGGTCGTGCAGGTGCGCGTAGTCCCGCAGCCGGGAGGGGGTCAGGGCCGCCACATGCGGCGCGACCGCCCGCCCGGCGAGCAGAGCTTTCAAGCGGTCCAGGGCGTCGTGCGGGCGGCCGGTGAGCACCTGGGCGTCCTCGAAGCGCAGCAGCCGCACCCCTCGCCCGTCGAGGACGAGGGCCGCGTGCTGCTCCGCCCGGCGAAGGAGGCTGCGCCGGACCCGTGAGGCGACGAACAGCGTGTGATGGGTCCCGCCCAGCACCAGCTGGGCCTGATCACCCAGCACCTGCCGGGCCTGCTGCTGCAACTCATCCGCGTCAAGCGGGCGGGTCCGGGCACTCAGGGGATGCGCGCCGGTTGCCACGGCCCGCAGGCGGCCTTCACGGGCGCTGTACTGGGTTTCGACCCGCATCGACGCGGGGTCCGCGCCCAGCCGCACCGCCTCGTCGCCCACCTCGCGTTCAAGCAGGTCCGCGATGGTGGGGTCCTGGCGGGTGACGCTGCGCTCGCGTTCCACCCGGATGACGGCGAGGGCGGCGCCGATGGACGAGATCACGTCGCTGTGCGGAATCGGAACGAAGGGCACCTTCAGGCGCCGGGCCACCACCGGGCCGAGAACGCTCGCCGCGCCGCCCCCACCGTACAGCGGCGTGCCGCGCAGGCCATACGCGCGGACCAGGCTCTGCACCGTCCGGGTGAGCTTCTCCGCGCTGGCTTCCAGCACCGCTTGCGCCGCCGCCTCCGGGCTCGTCCCCAGGTGCTGCCCGAGCAGCCCCAATGCGAGCCTGGCGCTCTGCGGGTGGGCGTGCGCGTATCCGCCCTCGGGAATTGCGCCCAGGGCATTCGCGGCGCAGGTGGGGGTAATGGCAAACCGTTGGCCGGCCGGGGTCTCCAACACCGCATAGTCGGCGGGGTCACTGGGGCTGGGGGCGATCAATGCCAGCCGCGTGCCGGTCAGGGCGTCCGGCGAGGCGAAACTGGCGTACGGGAGGCCCGCGATGTGCGCGCTTCTGGGCCCCACGTCCTCGATCCGCCGCCCCCGCAGCCTCACCAGGCTGCCGCCCGCCACGCCCGCAATGCGGATGTCCGCTGCGCGCAGGCCGGTGGGGACGTCCATCACTGTCATGTACTTCAGGGCGGGCTGCCCGTCCTTGATGACGCCGATGTTCGTGCTGGTCCCCCCCACCTCGAAGAACACGCCGTCCATCACGCCGTGCGCGAGGATCGCTCCACCGAGGCTCGCGGCCGGTCCGCTCACGACGGTGTGCAGGGGCGTTTCCTCAAAGGCGCGCAGGTCGGCTGCGCCGCCGTCCCCGCGGACGATCAGCAGCGGTGTGCCCGGGAGCAGCTCACTCACCGCGTCGCGGACGTGCCGGGCGGTGCGGACCATGGTCGGCAGGATGCTGGCGTTCACGGTGGCGGACAGGGTTCGCATCTCCAACCCGTACGCGCCGGAGAGGTCACTTCCCAGGCTCACCGGGAAGCCCGCCTGCCGCGCGAGGTCCCCGGCGCGCTGCTCGAAGTGCGCGTCATCGACGCTGAAGGCCTGCGACACGGCGACGGCGCCCACCTCCTCCGCGCGCCAGCGGGCCAGGACGGCCTGCACCCGGACGCCGAACTCCGGCAGGTCCGTCGCGATGAAGGCGTGCCGCGCCTGCAGACCCGCCGGCGGCCGGGTGACCGACTGCACCCGCCGTTCGTCGCGGGCCTCGCCGAGCGCGAGAATGCCGACGAGGGCCGTGTCCCCCTCCAGCAGGGCGTTCGTGGCCTGCGTGGTGGAGTGCGCGACGAGGGCTGGGACGGCGCCGGGGGGGAGATCACCCAGCAGGGTGCGCAGGGCATCCAGCACGCCGGCAGCCACCCCCAGCCTGTGCCGGTGGGTGGTGGGCACGTGGGAGACGGCCAGGATCTGTCCGTCAGGACCGAGGGCGACACCCTTGGTGAAGGTACCGCCCACGTCGATGCCGATCCGGACTGACAGGGGCCGGTGCGTCACACCGGTGCCTCACGCTGCGGGCGGCGCTGCTCCCGGGCGCGGAACAGGATGAAGCCCACCACGTACACGAGGATCATCAGGCCCTGCGCCGCGAGTGTCTCGGCGGTGGGATGCAGGCCGGTGAGGGCCGCCACGTTGGGGTCGAGCGTCGGCATCTTTCCGTACAGATTGGTCACGGGCAGCCAGCCTGCCTCCTGAAAGGCCCGGACGCCGTTGCCCACGAAAGCGACCGCAAAGAGCGCCGTGACGGTGACCAGTGCCGGGAAGAGGCGCTGGGTGGGCACCCGGCGCCCCAGTCGGAAGATCACCGCGAACACAGCCACGAGCGCGAGACCGGCCAGCGCAATCCCCAGGTACATATACCCCAGGACCGGACCACTGGCGACCGCGAGCGCCTGGTAGAACAGCACGGTCTCGAAGCCCTCGCGGTAGATGGTCGTGAAGGTTACGAGCGCGACGGCCGCCAGGCTGCCGCTCTGCACCGCCTGTGACACGCGGGCCCGCATAAACTCCGCGCTCTGCTTGCGGTCACTCTGCTGCAGCATCCAGAACGACAGGTAGAACAGGATCATCACGGCGATGACGCTGGTGACCGCGCTGATCAGCTCACGTGAGATGGGCGCGATGGAAAGCAGGTAGGTGGCTGCAAACCAAGTGGCGGCGGTGGCCGCGAGGGCCGCCCCGGCCCCCCACCACACACCGCCCCGCAGGCGGTCGTTGCGGGTGCTGGCGAGATACGACAGGATCGCGGCCATCAGCAGGGCCGCTTCCAGCCCCTCGCGAAAGAGGATGGTGAAGCCTCCGGTCGCGGCCAGGGTGGGCGCCAGGACGCCGGTGCCATTCACGATGCTCTCGGCCTTGCGCAGGCTGTCGTCGATATCGCCCGCGATGGCGCGCAACTCGCTTACATTCGCGCCGCTTTTCATGGCGTTGCGAAGGTCCGCGAAGCGGTACTCCATTTCCAGAATGAGATCCGGGTTCAGGACGCGCAGGGGTGGCTCGGCGTACTCGAAGTGATCGAGGTACGCCGCGCGGGCCGTCCTGTAGGCCGCCTCTCTCTGACCGGCCGCGTACTCGTGCAGGCTGCGGGTCACCAGATCATGCGCCGTGCGGAGTTCGCCGGGCACGTTGACTTGTCCGGGCGCGGCCAGGGCCACACCGAGCAGGGCCAGGAGCAGGACGAGGAAGCGCCTCACGTCTTACTCGCCCAGCAACGCGCGGGCCTTTTTCAGGTCCGCGAGGGCGGCGTCAACCGCGGCGTTGAACTTCTGCGCGCTGGGTTTGCTTTTCAGGAGGGCCCGCAGGTCCTCGCGCAGCGTCTTCTCCAGTTTTGTTTCCAGGACTTTGTCCTTCTGGCCCAGGGGGCCTTCGAGGTACTCGAAGTTCTCCAGGTACGCGTCGATGAGGGCCTCCTCAGCGGCGCCACCCATCCCGCCCGCGTAGTGGCTCTTCGCAGCGGCGAGGAGGCGGTCGATGGCGGCGAAATACGTGGCGTTGCTGCCCTTCGCGGCCTGCTGCACGCCGCTGATCTCCGCGAGTTCCTCCTTTGCCTGGTCAATGGCCTTTTCCAGCGCTTTGATGTCACCCTTGCGGGCGATGACGGCAACGGCGTCCTTGAGCGCCTCGCTGGTCTCCTCGCGCTGGTGCTGGGGGAAGTTTTTCGCGTTCCTGTCGAACCACATCTGGGCGCGGGCGACGTAATACACGGCGTCCTGGTATTCGGCGAGATTGGTGACTTTGCTGCCCTGCACGCCTTCTTCGTACTCGTGCTCGGCACTTTCGAGGATCTGCGCGATCACCTGCGCCGCGAATTTCGGGTCATTGCGCAGGTCGCCGAGGAGGGCGAGCGCCGCGTCGACATCGGCATAGAAGGTATTCAGGACCTTCTGGTAGTCCGCGGAGGGCTTCTTCGTGGCCAGCGTCTGGTTGATGCGGGTGTAGTCCGCCTGGAACTTCTGCCGCAGTGCGGGCGTGAGATCACTCTGGACGGCGGCGTACAGCTCGTTCGCCGGGTGCTTGGCATGTTTGGCGGCCATGGCGAGGTCACCGTTGCGGTAGTTCAGGAGGCTGGCATCGTAGTGGCCGCGCATCTGTTCGAGGGTGACGGCGAACTTGACGTGGTCCTTGGGGGCGGCGAGGGCGCCACTCGTGAGGGCGAGGCCAAGGACGGCAAGGAAGGCGTGACGAATCATGGCCTGCACTTTATGAAACGGCCTGCCGTAAAGTCAACCATTCCGCTCGGATTTATGGGAATAAAGGCAGCGGCGCGCAGTCTGCGGGATGGCGGCCGGCACCGCTCCACCTCCACATCCCGGCTGCTCGAACGGGGAACCGAGCCTGGCCTGCGCAAAGGCTGACCGTCTGTTCCCGCGCCCCTGCTGTCGCGGCCTCAACTTCGTTCGGTGCGGGTCAGTGTTCAAGCTCCCGCTCCACAAGACTTGACCTCCAGCTCCGCAGCAAGTCGGCCCATCACCAGACCATTTCACCGCACCTTCACCGCACCGCCAATGCACCGTGGGCCAACCCGGGCTGACACCAGGCCCGTGTGGCTCCAGCTCTCCCTATGCGCCCGTCCACCTGAACAGTGCGGACCTGGTCGCCCGGCCCATCACCGTCAGCGTCCTCGGGACCAGGTGACCTGCCGTCTGAAGCACTGCCGTGCATCTGCGCAGACGCGCTCTGCTTCTCCGCTGCGTGTGCCAGCACGGCCATCACCGCGCAGTTCCGATCTGCCGGGAAGAGGGGATGGGGTGAGCGATGCGCTCACCCCTGGGCACACCGGGAAGCAGGGGGGCGCGCACTGATAACCGGACAGGCGCAGCTCAAGGTCAGCTCCCCCCTTGCGGGATGCGCGGGGACCTCACGGGCCTGCGGCGGGGTTATACCGCGGTCATGTACCGTTCAGACGTCAGAAGGTTCTGTCTCCACGGCCTGGTCGCGCGGTGCTGCGGGCTCCATCCCCCCGTCCGGGGGTCGGGCGGGGTCAGTGTGGCGCGCAACTCGACGCTGAACGGACCGTTTTCCTTCTCAAAAGCCTTGACCTGCAGCCACGCCGCCCAGGCGCAGTCGGCGACCCTGAGGACGTCGTGGTCCGCAGCGCCGCGCAGGAGGTCCTCCGCACAGGTCCGCAGCGGGCCGGTCAGGCGCCGCCGCACCCGGTACAGGCGTTCTGGCAGCGTGCGGCGCATGTCGTGGTCCTCAAGGACGCGCAGGAAATGCAGCACATTCAGCGCCCACGTCTGCAGTGCACGGACCGTCGGGTCCGGGCCTGGCCGGCTCAGGTAGGCTTTCAGTGCGCCTTCGGTCACGTGCAGCTGGCCGTTCATCTGAACACTCGGGAGCGTGCCCTGGTGCAGGAGGGCCCGGACGCTGGGCACGGGCAGCTTCAGGCGCTGCGCGGCTTGGGGCAGGTTCAGCAGGACGTCGTGTAACGGGCAGGCACCGGCGCGTGCAGCAGGCCGCGACTCTTCCGTGGGCGCCGCAGTCAAGGGTAGAGGCCCCGGAGCGCGCGGGCTTCGAGGACCCGGGTGCAGGCCACGATGTACACCGCGGTGCGCAGCGTCACGTTGTAGTGTTCCTTGACGTCCCACAGGCTGCGGAACGCTTCGCGCATGAGGCGGTCCAGCCGGTGGTTGATTTCTTCTTCGGACCAGAAGAACGAACTGAAATCCTGGACCCACTCGAAGTAGGACACCGTGACCCCGCCGGCGTTGGCCAGGACGTCCGGCACCACGGTCACGCCCATGTCGGCCAGCAGGTCGTCCGCGGCGGGCAGGGTGGGACCGTTGGCGCCTTCGACGATCAGCCTCGCCTTCAGGCGCCCGGCATTTTCCAGGGTGATCTGCTTTTCCAGGGCGGCGGGAATCAGCACGTCGCACGCCACGTCCCAGAACTCATCGGGCTGCAGGGTGTCTGTGCCGGTCAGACCGGTGATCGCCCCGGTGCGCTGCAGGTGGGTCAGGGCCAGGGCCGGATCAATTCCGGCGGCGCAGGCGATGGTGCCGGTGACGTCCTGAATGGCCACGATCTTCGCGCCGTGCGCGTGGAAGATGCGGGCGGCGGCTTCTCCTACGTTCCCGAACTCCTGGACGGCGATACGTGCGCCTTCCATTGACATGCCGAGTTTCTTCATGGCCTCGGCACCGGTCACGAACACCCCTCGTCCGGTGGCGTCGGCGCGGCCCAGGGAGCCGCCCAGCGACACCGGTTTGCCGGTCACGACGCCGGTGGTGGTGCGCCCCACGTTCATGGAGTACGTGTCCATCATCCACGCCATGGTCTGCGGGCCGGTGCCGACGTCCGGCGCGGGGATGTCCTTGTCCGGGCCGATGATGAGGCCAATTTCGCTGGTGTAGCGCCGGGTCATGCGTTCCAGTTCACCCTGGGACAGGGTCCGGGGATCCACGCGGATGCCGCCTTTCCCGCCGCCGTACGGCAGGTTGACGGCCGCGTTCTTCACCGTCATCCAGGCCGACAGCGCCATCACTTCCGAGAGGGTGACGTCCTGGTGGTAGCGCACGCCCCCCTTGGCGGGGCCGCGGGAGGTGTTGTGCTGCACGCGGTAGCCTTCGAAGTGGGCCACCGACCCGTCGTCCAGGTGAATGGGCACGTCCACGACGAGGATCCGCTTGGGCCGGCGCAACGTCTCGGCCCAGACGGCCAGTGGGCCCAGGTACGGCACGACCCGGTCGACCTGATCGAGGAACATCGCGTATGGCCCAGGATGCTGCGGGTCCAGGTAGGACAGCGGGCCTGCCGCCGCGTCCGGGGTGTGGGGGGCGGGGGCGGTCCTGCGCGGGGGTGGGGTGGGGGCAGTCAGGGTCATGGGTGGAGTCCTTTCCAGAGGGAGTGGTCACCGCGCAGCACGTGCAGCAGCGGCGCGCCGGTGTTCGCGCGCAGGGCGTTGAGAGCGGCGGGCGTCAGCGGCAGGTGCGTATCGTGAATGAGGCAGGTGGCCCGGGCGGCCGGGATCACTTCCGTCAGAC
The DNA here is from genome assembly GCF_020229735.1 of Deinococcus taeanensis. NCBI lineage: Bacteria > Thermotogati > Deinococcota > Deinococci > Deinococcales > Deinococcaceae > Deinococcus > Deinococcus taeanensis. Next base: position 268,359 of record NZ_CP083457.1, read on the forward strand.
CGGGACCGAGACCACCGGCTGGCCAGCCGCGCAGCGGGAAATCGGGCAGGGCCACGGGCACCTTGTACGCTTCGAGGCCAAGGCGGTCACGCAACACCAGGCCCCGTTCGTCGACCAGCAGGACGCGCTGCTGCCCGTGGTCGGGGGTGAGGCCCAGGGCGGCCAGGTGCCGGCGCAGGCGGGCGGTGAGCCGCGCCGCCCGTGGGCCGCGCCCATACACGATGGTGACGGGTGGCTCGGCGCCTGCTCCGGTCAGGGCGGGCCGCGCTGCGCTCATGAGGCGCCCCCCGCGTGCCTGAGGGCCGGCAACACTTCGTTGAGCACGTCGGTGCCGGGCGGCAGGTGGAATCTCAACGCACGGCCGCAGCGGGTGGTGTGAATGCCCGCCGCGGTGAGGGCGGCCAGGGCAGGCGGAATGGAGCGGCGACCGGCCCCGTGGTGAGGGTCGGGCAGCTCGGCGCTCACGAGGCTGCCCATGTGCTGGACCCGGCCCCACGCGCCGTGAGGCAGCGCCCTCAGCTGGCGGGCCAGCGCGGCCCCGGCACTGAAACCGCCGGGGCCTGTCCAGCTCCGTTGATAGCGGCGCAGGGTGTTCAGGCCCTGAAGGACAGCTTGCGCGGCCGGTTCGTCGGGCGGCGGGCTGCCGGCCGCTTTCCCACTCACGAGCAGACCGGGGCCAGCCGGGCCGGTGGGGGCCAGCAGCAGCAGGTCAGGCGCGACCGCTGCGTGGTCCAGCGCGAGAACACGGCCGGTCTGACCGAACCCCGTGTGTCGTTCGTCGATGATCAGCTGGGCGCCCGAGCGGCGGCAGAAGGCGCGGGCGGCCCGCATGAACGCCTCACTGCCCGGCGCCAGGCCGCGTTCACCGCAGAACGGCTCGATCATCACGGCGGCCACCTCGGGACCGGCAGCGGCTTCCAGGGCGTGAAGGTCACCGTAGGCGAGGTGCCGGAGGTTTCCGTCCGGCGCCGTGGCGCTCAGGCCGTCGGCGGGGACCGTGGAGATCAGTTCGCGCCGGCCGGTGCTGCGCCGGGCGTGGTGCAGGGCTGCGCGCGTGGCGGCCGCCACGGTCGGGTAGACCGACACGTGCGTGAGGGCCCGGGGCAGCAGGGACCGGAGCGCCGGATGGCTGGCGCAGGCAGGGAAAGGCGGGGGCGTGGGCGCAGAGCACTCCGGCTGTGGGCGTGGGGTGGGCATGGGGCCTCCTCACCCCGCACGGAGCGGGGTGACGCTGGACGGTGAGTGGGACGCTGGTTGACTCCTGTCTCGCAAAGAGTAAGCATGATCTGGGAGGAGCGAAAGTGCCAGATCAGACTCAAATAAACCAGCCAGTTCAGCGGCGAAGCCGGCAGGTGGCTGTGGCGCCCGGCGACCTCCCGCTGGTCCTCGACCGCACCAGCGAGGTGGGCCTGACCAAACAGCTCGCCCGGCAACTGCGCGCCGCCATCGCTCAGGGGCAGCTGGAACCACGCCAGCGCATGCCGTCCACGCGGGCGCTGGCCAGCGCCCTGGGCATCGGCCGCAACATTGCGTTTGAAGCGTACGAGGACCTGCTGGCCGAAGGCTACCTGGTGGGTAAGGACCGCTCAGGTACCTTCGTGGCTCAGGAACTGTCCCCACAGGTGCTGGACCTGCGGGCCACGCGGCCCGCGCCCAAACCGACCGCCCGCTGGCTGCAGCGCCAGGTCCCTGAACCGCAGGTGGAAGACGCCATCGCCCGTGATCAGGTGGAGTTCCGGGTCGGCCAGACGGACACCTCCACCCTGGGACACAGTGAGTGGCGCCGCGTGTGGCGGGAGGTTGCCGAGAGTGACCTGCCGACCGATTATGAAGCGCCGGCCGGCGACAGCCTGCTGAGAGAGGCGGTCGCTGAGTACCTGAAACGTGCCCGGGGCTTCGTGTGCTCACCGGACGACGTGATCATCACCTCGGGCGCTGTGCAGGGCGTCAACCTGATTGCTCAGGCAGTCCTGGCGCCGGGCGACCAGGTGGGCTTCGAGGAACCCGGTTACCGCCTCGCACGTCAGATCCTGCAGGAAAGTGGCGCCCAGATTCTGCCCCTGCCTGTCGACAAGGATGGCCTGCAGCTCAGTGCGTTGCCGAGCGGCGCGGGGGCGCCGGTCATGGTGTACACCACCCCCTCACATCAGTTTCCGCTGGGGGTGCGGCTGTCCATTCCGCGGCGCCTGGCGCTGCTGGAATGGGCCCGGCAGCACGACGTTCTGATTCTCGAAGATGACTACGACAGCGAATTCCGTTACGGCGCCTCACCGCTGCCCTCCCTGGCCTCGCTGGACACCAGCGGCCACGTCGTTTACCTCGGCACCTTCTCCAAGGTGCTGTCCCCCGCGGTCCGGGTGGGCTATGTGGTAGCGCCTGGCGCCCTGCGAGACCGGCTGCTCCGCATCAAGAGCAAGGCGGACTTTCACACCTCCTGGCCGGTGCAGCGGGCCCTGGCCCTGATGATCACCCAGGGGCATCTGGAACGACACATTCGGCGGATGCGCAAGACCTATGCCCTGAAACGGGCGACCGTCAACCTGGCCCTGCAGCCCATCCGCCCGTATGCCCGCCTGATGGGCCTGGACGCCGGCCTGCACGCCCACCTTGAACTGAACCCGGATGTCAGCGCCCAGCAGGTGATCGAGGAGGCCCTCAGGCAGGGCGTGATCGTGCCGGCGCTGGCCCCGTACTACCTGGGCCTGCCGGACCGGAACGGGCTGCTGCTCGGGTACGGCGGGCTGACCGTCCCGGAGATTCAGCGCAGCGCCGGCGTGCTGTGCGCTGCGATTGCCCAGGCGGCCGGCGAAACCCGCGCGCCCTGACCGACTAGGTTTCAGCGACGTGCGCGGCCCCCCCATTGGGGGGCCGCGCACGTTCTGCCGGCCTGGATCGGGTGGCCGCGCCGGGGCCAGTGCAGCTCGCCGGCCACCCGCACTGGCGCAGCGCGGCGCCGCTTTGCGCCGACCCGCGGAGGCCCCGGCACTTCAGGGGGACCGCAGGCGCAGGTGCAAACTGGTTGGTGAACTTCGCACAAAACTGGCCTTGTGAGGCAACCAGTCCGCAGCTATAACCTCCGTCAACCAAGGTTCTGCTGTCTGCCCATCCAACCCCGTCACCGGCGACCCTCAGGGCGCCTCCTTTCCCGAGCCGTTCCAGCGGCGCGGGCCCCCTCTGGAGTTGTTTATGCTGCGTGCCACCCCGTCACTGCTGCTGTGCGCCGTTCTGGCCCTGGGACACGCCCAGGCCGGCACCCTGAAGGACATTCAGGCCTCCGGCGTCCTGCGCATCGCGACCAACGCCGAATTCAAGCCGTTTACGTACTTTGAGGGCAAGACCATGAAAGGCTTCGAGTACGACCTGGGGAACCTGCTGGCGCGGCAGATGGGCCTGAAACCCCAGTGGATCAACCAGCGTTTCGACTCGCTGCTGATCGGGCTCAACCAGGACCGCTTCGATCTGGTGATCTCCAGCCACGGCATCACCCCCGAACGGGCCAGGGCGGTGGACTTTACCGCGCCGCATTACTGCAGCGGCGGCCTGATCGTCTCGCTGCCGGGTGGCCCCCGGACCGTAGCCAGCCTGAAAGGCAAGGTCATTGCCACGCAGGTGGGTACAACCTATGCCGAGCAGATCCGGACGGTAACAGGAAGCACCAACCTGCGGCTGTACCCGAACAACAGCGACGCGCTGCAGGCCCTCACCAGCGGGCGGGTAGACGCCATGGTCAATGAGAAGTTCTACGCTCTGGAGGCCCTCAAACAATCGGGAGGCCGCCTCCAGCAGGGCGAACTGCTCTTTCAGGAGCAGCTGGGCATGGCCGTGGCGAAAGGCAACACCACCCTGCTTCAAGCGGTGAACAGGAGCCTCAAGACCGCTCAAAACAACGGCAGTTACGCCAGGTTGTCCAAGCAGTACTTCGGAGAGGACGTCCGGTGCAAGTAAGAAGCGACCGCCGCGTGCTGCCCGGAACGCCCCACGCAGCGTTGACGGCCACCGGATGGACGGCCCTGGGCATCGCGGCCTTTTTCGCCTTGTTTCTCGTGATCAGCGCGGTGCTGACGCGAATCCCGGATCCGATCGGGTCAAGAGCGTCGCTGTTCGTTGAGGGCGCGCGCACCACGCTGATCCTGACCCTGATCTCCGGCGCGCTGGGTCTCGTGGTGGGTGCATTCGCCGGCCTGGCCCGGACCTCGCCGCTGCGGCTGCTCAGCGTACCGGCCGCCGCCTACATCTGGGTGATTCGCGGGACGCCGCTGCTGGTGCAACTGCTGTTCGTGTACAACGCGCTGCCCATCATGCTGAAGTCCGTGGGCATCCGCGCTGAACTCAACGAGTTTTCCTCGGCAGTGCTGGCCCTGGCCCTGAACGTCGGCGCCTACAACGCAGAGGTGATCCGCGCCGGGCTGCAGGCCGTGCCGCGCGGTCAGAACGAAGCGGCCCGGTCCCTGGGGCTCAGCGGAACGCAGACGATGATGACGGTCGTGATGCCTCAGGCGCTGCGGATCGTGACGCCACCGCTGGTCAACAACAAAGTCGCGCTTCTTAAGGACTCTTCGCTGGCGTCGTCGATTGCCCTGCTGGAGCTGACCCTGGCCGGCTCGCGGGTCTCGAGTGAGAGCTTTCAGCCGGTGCCAGTCCTGATCACGATCGCGGCAGTGTACCTGACCCTGACCACGGTGCTCACCCTGTTCACTGACGTTCTTGAACGGCGACTGAAAATCGCGTCCCGGTAAGGAAGGAAAAGAACCATGACGGCATCCATTATTCAAGCGAGCGGCGTTCACAAGCATTTCGGCACGTTTCACGCCCTGCGGGGGGTGAGTCTCGAGGTTCGCAGCGGCGAAGTCGTCGTGGTGATCGGGCCCTCCGGCAGTGGCAAAAGCACCTTTATCCGCACGCTCAATGCCCTGGACGCCCACGACAGCGGCAGCATCACCATTGACGGCATTCCACTCAACGGACGCCAGAACCTGGACGCGATCCGGCGGGAGGTGGGGATGGTGTTCCAGTCGTTCAATCTGTTTCCGCACCTGACGGTGCTGGACAACATCACGCTCGCGCCCATGCGGGTGCGCCGCCAGAGCAAGGCCGACGCCGAGGCGCGCGGCCTGGAGCTGCTGCGCCGGGTCGGCATCGAGGAGCAGGCCCACAAGTACCCCGCCCAGCTCTCCGGCGGCCAACAGCAGCGCGTCGCCATCGCCCGCGCGCTCGCCATGGACCCCAAGGTCATGCTGTTCGACGAGCCCACCTCCGCCCTGGACCCCGAGATGATCAAGGAGGTTCTGGACGTCATGAAGGAACTTGCCCGCAGCGGCATGACCATGCTCGTCGTCACGCACGAGATGGGCTTCGCGCGGGAGGTCGCCGACCGCATCCTGTTCTTCGATCAGGGCACGATCGTCGAGGACACCACCCCGGAAGCCTTCTACCAGAACCCCCAGCATGACCGCGCCAAGGCCTTTCTCAGCAAGATCCTCGGCCACTGAACAGAGGCCACCCCACCCACTCCGGAGCGGCGCCCGTTCACGCAGCCCGGGCCCTTTCACGGAATCAGCTCGGCCACAACGAAAACCTCTGCACGTGTATCGATTATATTTCCAGCCTGTTCAAGTGCAGTGAAGAGTCACAAGAGGCGCGGCGAATCAGGTTCGCCGCGCCTCTTCATTTTTTAGGTCACTGGTCGGGTTGCCCTGGGCCATGCTGCACGGGAGCACTGGCGCTTCAACTCCGGCTGGGAGCCTGAGCAGAGTGCAGAGGATACAGGGAGCAGGAACTCCCCATCCCGGAGGGGGCAGGCCTCTGGCCACTGTGCCTGGAGACGGCCGTCACAGTTGAGCCAGCCCTTCCAGCTGTAGACGTTGGGGACCGGTCCTCTCGAGATAGCGGTGCGCGCTGCGCGCCATTCATTCCAGCGCCGCAAAGTGGCGCTCTTCGAGCTGAGCACAGGGGGACAGGTGAGCTGCCAGCGGGGCCTGCCCCAGAGAATCAATGTCAGGCCGCAACGCCCTCAGTTGGGCACGGGCGGTGCACACAGCGGAGTGAGGGGCGGAGTGGGCAGTGGGTGAACTCCCATGTCACTGCTCAGGAAATCACTTCATATCCGCCCAGAACAAAAATGGGCGAGAGCAGAACAAGGAGCCAGAGAGGTGACTTTGGAAAGGCCAACACGCCAGTGACGGCAGTCATCAAAAGGGCGAATCCAATGATTTTAACGGTACCGAGATCGCCAATCGATACCAGGTGGGCCGCCAAAAAGCCAATCAAAGCCAGGGGAAGGCCCATGATCGTAAACCAGAAGGCGAGTGCGCGACCGTACTCTCCACTGAATCGACCGACAAATCCCTCTGAAAATGCCTCCTGAAAGTGAGGTCGATACCTTGCCATCCCGAAAAGAACATGAGCGATACCCAGAAGGAAAAGCAGCCAACTTGCAACAAGTGTCATGGGGAAACTCCTGACCAACCCAGCGTAAGACTCGAGGACAAAGGTGAAGAACTGCACGCTGTACGATGACTGGCCCGAACTTCGCGGATCAGCAGGCCTCTTTCCGTGTTCAAAAGGCTGTCGGAGACGCGCGTCCGGCGCTCGAAACGGAGTCAGAACCCAAGAGAACCGCATCTCAGACGACTGTAGTCTGACATCACGCCGTGCTGTGCAAGGCCGCAAGTACCGCCGCGCCATATTCGAAGTGCGCCTTGACCTCGTGGGTCAGGGGAAACTGGTGCGCCCTCGGCTTGACTCCTTGCTGCCCCTCGTCGCGCAGAGGGAAGCGACGCCCACACCAGGGTGCGCCGGCTACGTCGCGGTCTGCCGGTCCCTCCGGACCTCGTGTACAACAGTGCACCCCGGTCAAGGGCGTGTTTGGGACCGGCCGGTGACGATCGACGGCGTCACCCTCCGGGTCACCGCGATCACCAATCCGGGCAGAAAACCGTTCTGCCTGGCCTGACCGGGACACGCCAGCAGCACCCTTCGGTCCTACGTTCTGCGCTGGCCGGTATAACAGCCGCCAGCAGCGCTGAGCCGCAGAGGGCCTTGAAGCCCAGCTGACTCAGGTCGAACGCATCTTTCCGCTTCTGACGGTTATTTTCACAGCGTCTGTCCGGGTGTGAGGCATGGGTGAACGCCAGGAAAGCCTGCCAGGGGTGCAGCTCTTCGGACACAGACATCATGTGACGCCTGTCTTCCAGAAGGCCCCCGACCACCTGCAACATCGGCTCCCCCAGTGTTGGACTCCTGGCGGACGTTGGTCGGCTTCCCGCTGCGTTTTGAAGGAGACTCAGAATGGGGCCACTTGGTCGGCTGCTCTGATCTGCCGGACTCCGCATGCCTTGACTGTCCGCGGGTGCCAACAACCTCGAGTCTGCAAACGGAAGGACGTGAGGAGCGGCGAACACCAGGGCGGAAAGTGCCGCGTTGAGCGGAGGCGCGGGACGCGCTTCCCCAGGCTGCCAAGCTCGCAGCTGCCCCCGGGGAGAGGTTTAATAAACATTTCCCGAACCTCCCGAGGCCTTTATAGGGCCCTCGTTCACGGCGTTCAGGACCAGTGAAGCCGGCAATCTCTTATACTAAATGTATGTCGTCTGACAGTCTTGTGGGCCCTGCACTCACCACCGGTCCGCAGGTTCTTCTTGAAGCCTTGCCACAGCTGGTGTGGGGGGCAGACAGAAACGGCAACTGGGTGTATACCAACCGGCGCCTGCGAGACTTTACGGGTCATCACACCGACCTGACCCGCTCAGAGTTCGTCTCATTCGTTCACCCGGATGACCGGCAACGTGTGCTGGACAGCTGGCAGCAGGCGGGGCGACCGAATCAGGCCAGCGCAGTGGAGGTCCGGCTGCGCCGGCACGATGGGCTCTTCCGTTGGATGCTCTGTCAGTACCAGCCAGTGCCCGGCGCAGAACGCGCCGGTTTCATGTGGTGTGGGACCTGCACGGACATTCACGCGCAGCGTCAGCGCCTGCAGTATGCGGCAGACATCATCGAGACCAGTCGTGACTGCATCAAGTTCATTGATCTGCAGGGGCGCCTCGTGTACATGAATGCCGGGGGAATGGCGGAAATGGACATCCCGGACTTCGGGGTGTGCGATCACGCCTTCTGGACGGAGTTCTGGGACAATGCCATGCGGCCGCAGGTGGAAGCAGCCATGGCGGAGGCCCGCGCCGGCAGGACCGGGCGCTTTGAGGGGTTCTGCCCGACCTTCGCTGGTGCGCCAAAGTGGTGGAGTGTTCGGGTGTCCCCGCTGTACGGCGTCACCGGACAGTTGGAACAGTTTCTCGTAGTCTCGAGGGACATTACCGACCGGGTTCGCAGCGAATTACAAGCGGAACGCTGGCAGATGGTTTCGGCCGCACTGACAGGCGCGCAGACGCAGGAAGAGGTGGTCGAGATCATCCTGAGTCAGGGCCGGGGGGTACTCCACGCAAGCGTGGGTGGCGTTATGCTCGTCAGCGCGGACGGGGAGTCCCTTGAGGCGCTGTCTCACCGGGGGTACCCGCCAGAGATGGTGCAGCGTTTCTCCAGCATCCCGCTTTCTCTCCCCACCCCCGTCACTGATGTAGTGCGGGACGGTGTGCCGCGGTTCCTGACCGGCGAGGAGATTGATCAACAGTATCCGCACCTGGTGGGTCAGCGCGGCGACCTGCGCAGCTCGGTGCTGCTGCCGTTGCGGCTGCACGACCGCGTGATCGGATCGCTCATTCTGGGCTTCAGGGAAGACCGGGCCTTCAAGGATGAGGACCGGCGTTTTCTCATGACGCTTGCCGCGCAGTGCGCGCAGGCTCTGGAGCGCGCCCGCCTGTACGACTCCGTTCAGGTGCTCAACCAGGACCTGGAGCGGCGTGTCCAGGAGCGCACGTATGAGCTGGAACGGGAGCGCAAGTTTCTGCAGGCCCTGCTGGAGAGCCTCACCGAAGGTATTGTCGCCTGCGACGCCAACGGTCTCCTGACAGTCTTCAACCGCGCCACGCAGCAGTTCCACGGCCTGCCTGCCGAACCCCTGGCGCCCGAGCGCTGGTCAGAGCACTACCAGCTGTACCGGCCAGATGGGGTGACCCCGCTGCCCAAAGAGGAAATCCCCCTGTTTCGTGCCTTTTCAGGCGAGCAGGTGCGCAACGTGGACATGGTGGTGGTGCCCAGGAGCGGGCAGGAGAAAAGCCGGTACCTCCGGACGAACGGCAACGCCATTTACAGCTCGGGCGGCGAGAAGCTGGGAGCGGTGGTGGCCATGCATGACATCACGGAGCAACGCGCCGCGCATGACCGGTTGGACGCCGCGCATGCGGAACTGGAGCGCGTGAGTGCCTTTAACCGCCTTTTGCTTGATTCAGCGGGTGAAGGGATTTTCGGCGTGGACGCACAGGGCGTGACCACCTTCGTGAATCCGGCCGCCATGAGAATGATCGGGCGAACACACGAGGAGTTGATTGGCCAGCCGCAACATGCCCTGGTTCATCACTCCACAGCCAACGGTGAGCCTTACCCTTCATCTGAGTGTCCGATCTACACCGCCGGGCGGGACGGTCAGGTGCGCCGGGTTGACGATGAGGTGTTCTGGCGCAAGGACGGAACCAGTTTCCCGGTCGAGTACGTTTCAACACCACTGTGTGGGGTAAACGGCGAAATCGAAGGTTCCGTCGTGATGTTCCGTGACATCACCGAACGCAGGCAGGCTGAAGAAGCGCTGCGCCAGATCAATGAGGAGCTGCGCCGCAGCAACGCAGAGCTCGAGCAGTTCGCCTATGTCGCCTCCCACGATCTGCAGGAGCCTCTGCGGATGGTGTCAAGTTTTGCGGAGCTTCTCGCACGGCGCTATGAGGGCCAGCTTGACGAGAAGGCCGATCAGTACATCGCCCATATCACGCAGGGGGCGCAACGCATGAAACGCGTGATTGAGGACCTGCTGAGCTTCTCACGGCTCAACACGGTTCCGCAGCGCCGCCGCACCGTACCAGTCGAGGAGGCGCTGCGCACAGCCCAGGCGCAGCTGGCGCTGGTGATCAGCGAAACCGGCGCAGCGGTCACGCATGATCCGCTTCCGAACGTCTCAGGTGATCTGGGGCACCTGACCCAGCTCTTTCAGAACCTGGTGAGTAATGCCCTGAAGTTCCGTCATGCCGGGGTGACGCCACAGGTGCATGTGAGCGCCGCGCCTGAAGGAAAAATGTGGCACTTCTCCGTACACGACAACGGCATTGGCATTGAAGAGCCGTATTACGAGCGGATTTTTGTGATCTTTCAGCGCCTGCACACCCGTGACCGGTTTGACGGAACGGGGATAGGGCTGGCCTTGTGCCGCAAGATCGTCGAGCATCATGGCGGGCGCATCTGGGTGGCGTCCACGCCTGGCGTGGGCAGCACCTTTCATTTCACCCTGCCTGCTGCGGACTGACGTCGCAACGGCGGCCACGAGGGGGGCCGGCCCCTCACCGCTGGAGAGGCCATCAGGCCGACTCACCTCACGCCAGCCGTCCTCCTGTCACGGCGTCAGAGACGAACAGGCGTGGGGACTGCGTGGTGAGGCTGAAGATTCGAGCGTACATGCCGGGGCATTCCTGGGTTTGCGGTCGCCGCCGCCCAGGTGATGCCGCGCCTGCTCTCTGGAAGAGAGATCCGCCCTCAGGGACGGTCGTCCTGCCGTGCAATCAAGGCCACCTGGACGGGCGCCACGCTGTGAAACACGGAAAGGCCCCGGACGGGTCGACCGTGACTTCCTGAGGTTGATGGTGTGGATGAACCCGTGAGGCTCGTCTGCGCTGAACACGGGCGTGGAGAAGGTCCGGGCCGCTGCCGCGGGCCCCGCCCGGTGCCCAATGGCGGCGCGCCTCAGTGGGCCAGGGCACGGGTGCGCAGCGTCCCTGCCACAGCGCCTCGTCCGTCAGCTGAGCGCTGCGCTTAACCACAGGTGCCTCGTCACTCCACCGGCGGAGTTGGGGAACGGCCACGCAGCGACAGAATGTGTACGGATGAGGCTCAGGCGAGGCGGGAGGCGGCGCCGTGTCTGGTCCTTCACGGCGCCGAAGCCTGCTCAGGTCAAGGGGGCACGAGCCCGCAACCGATTTCCGCTTCTTCCCTGGCGCACCCACGTGGTCTGGGTCTGTGAGACGCCGCTGGCGTCCGCCTCTGTGATTCACCACAGCGTTTCTTCTCCAGCACCCAGGCGGTGACCATCATCACGTCCCCGCCTCTCCCGGGCCAGTGGCATGGCGTCAGGTCATGGGAGTTCAGGCGGGCCTTGCCTGAGGCTCAGCAGGGCGGGCCGCACCCTCACCTGGGAGTGGGGCTGGCCTTCGCGACCGCACGGGCCACCTGCCGCAAGCCTTTCACCAGCGGTGAGGCGTCCCCGCGCCGCAGCGCCAAGCCGTACGTCACGGACGAGGAGGGGTCCACCACCTCGCGGTAAGTCACCTCGTCCACACGAACCCGCGTCAGGCACTCCGCGACGAAGGCGACGCCCACCCCGGCGGCCACGAGACCAAGGACCGCCTGGTCCGATCCTGCGGACTGCACCACCCGTGGACTGAATCCCCCGGCACGGCACAGGGCAATCACTTCGTCATGCACATGTGGCGCCACGTCCCGGTCGTAATTCACGAAGCTTTCCTGCGCCAGGCTCCTCAGGGGAACCTGCCCGGGCAGCGACAGCGCATGGCCGTTGGGCAGGGCCACCATCACGCGTTCGCGGACCAGGGGTTCAATCAGGAGATCGGGATAGCCCTGCTGCGGAATTAAGAAGCCGGCCTGCACCTCCCCGGCAAGGATGGCCGCCTCCAGGTGCGGCGGGCACAGTTCGCGCAGGGTGACCTTGACGTCAGGAAAACGCTCCCGGAACACCCGCATGGTGGCTGGCATGACGTTGTACACCGTCGTGCTGACGTAGCCGACGGTCAGGCGACCGAGGCTGCCCTGAGCAGCAAGCCGGGCCGACTGGGTCCCGCGCTGCACATGCGACAGCGCGGCTTTCGCTTCAGGCAGGAGCGCTGCGCCTGCTGGTGTCAGTTCCACCTTGCGCGTGGTGCGCTCGAAGAGTCGCACCCCAAGGTCCCCTTCAAGCTTCTTGATCTGGGCACTCAGAGGCTGCTGTGCCAGGTGCAGCCGTTCGGCGGCGCGGGCGAAATGCAGCTCCTCGGCCACAGCCACGAAATACTTCAGTTGACGCAACTCCATAACGATTATGTAGCGCTTTCAGGATAATCCTGTCAAAAAATGTGCTGGATTTAGGAAAGTCTGGGATCGTAGGCTGCCTTCAGGAGCAGAAATGCTCCCAAAGGAGAACCAGATGTTCACGTACTCAGGTCAAACCGCCCTCATCACTGGCGCGTCCAGCGGCATTGGTGAGATGTTCGCCCGGCAGCTTGCCGCCAGGGGCATGAACCTGGTGCTCGTTGCGCGCTCGGAAGGCCGGCTCCGGCAACTTGCCCATGAGTTGAAGCAACTCCACCACGTTCAGATTGACGTGGTCCCCATGGACCTTTCACGCCCTGGCGCTGGAACGCAGGTTGCCAGGCAGGTGCACCACCTCGGCCGTTCCGTTCACCTGCTGATCAATAGCGCAGGGTTTGCGACCCACGGCCGCTTTGAGCAACTCCCCATGGCGCAGCAACAGGACGAGATCTCACTCAACATCACTGCGCTCGTCGAACTGACGCACGCCACGTTGCCGGAGATGCTGGCGCGCGGTCTGGGCGGCGTCATCAATGTGGCCTCAACGGCCGGGTTGCAACCCGACCCGTATATGGCGGTCTACGGCGCGACCAAAGCCTTCGTGCTGTCTTTCAGCGAGGCGCTGTGGGCTGAAACCCGCGGGCGCGGCGTGACGGTCACGGCGCTCTGTCCGGGCGCCACCGACACAGCGTTCTTCGACGTGGTGGGGGCGCCAGAGGCGTCAGTCGGCCGGCGTGACACCCCGCAGAACGTGGTCAGGGTGGGGTTACGCGCCCTGGAACGTGGGCAGAGTCACGTGATTCCGGGAACGGCCAACGTTCTTCTGGCCCAGGTTCACCGTTTCCTCCCGCGCGCCCTGACCGCCCGAATCGTCGCAGGGATGCTGCGCCCGAGGACCCCTCAGCCTGTCCTTCGACCTGATTGAGCGGAGAACCACCGGCGCCTTGTTGACACACCTGACGAAGCGCCTTCTCTCCGGTGAGTCTTGCTGTTGAGCTTCCCTGCCAAAACCTGTGAGACAACAAAGCAGTCCACTCATGTCTTGCTCGGAGGACGGCGGCGTCCAGGGCAGCCTGGTTGCCCACAGCCTGAAATGGGCCCTGCGCCTGCACTCTCTGCGCGACCGCAGGCCCCTGCTCATCTCAAGGCGTTCAATGGTGGCGACACGGACGAGGACCGGCACACGCAGTGCCACCTTCATTCGCCGGGCCTGGGAGTGGACCGATTGGTGGGGCCCCCTCTCTCAGGCGGCACTCCGGGCCGACCATCCCTGCGCTCAGAGCGTTGTCCGCGGCCGGCCGCCTCTCAGCGACGACCACCCGACCTGATCCGGTTTTTGGTGAGAGTTCAGAGCTGCGGCGCAGCCTCAAGCGGACAGACCGTGGGGGACGCCAGGGTCGACCAGGCGGCAGGTCGAGGCACCTTCAGTCATAACTGATGAATTCGAGCAGTGAGCCGTCTGGGTCCCGGAAGTACACGCTCTGTCCCTGTCCCTGCGCTCCTCGCCGCTGCACGACGTCTGTTTCCACCGCCACCCCGTAGCGCTGCAGGTGCTGCACCGCGTCTTCGATTGGGCCGTTCCACTGAAAACAGAGATCAGACCCACCAGGGAGTACAGGAAGACGCGCCACCTGATTCACCGTCACCCCAGGACCGTGCACGTTGAGTTGCTGCGCGCCGAAGCGATAGGCATACCCCCCGCGCATGGAAATCAGCTCAGCGCCCATCACAGCCGCGTAGAAGGCATTGGACCGTTCCCAGTCAGTGACGTGAATGACGCAGTGGTCCAATGAAACAGGAAGGCGAGCATTGCTCATGCTCGCAGCTTAATCCGCTTCCCTGGCAGCAGGGGTTGGTGGGTGACCGGGTGGTCCGGCGGTGGCGATGAACCTTACGGCAGGGGGCGCGAGGCTGGAGGGTGACCACTCAACCGCCGTGCAGTCACCTGTCGGCTGGGGTTCGCGGGGACGTTGACAGGAATACGCTTTAGTTCTAAAGTGTCTCTGTGCCTGACTTACCCCTTCGCCTCACCCACCGCCGGGCCATGACCGGGCGCCCAGCGGTCCTGGCGTGGCTGAGGATGGTGCGGATCACCCAGCACGTTGGCAAAGCCTGGAGCGAGGTCCTGAAAGCGCATCACCTCAGTCCTGCCCAGTTCAACGTGATCGCGACCATTGGGGGGCAACCGGGCCTTACCCAGCGCGAGGTGAGCGAAAAGCTGCTGGTCACCCAGGGCAACACCAGCCAACTGCTGCTCAACCTCACTGCACGGCAGCTGATCGAGCGGCGCCCCGCAGGCAAGGAGAAGCAGCTGCACCTGACGCCCGGCGGCCAGGCCCTGTTCGACGCACTGATTCCCGCCCACGAGGACTGGCTGGTCGGGCGGTTCAGTGTCCTTTCTCCTGAGGAACAGGCCCAGCTCGCCCAGCTGCTTCAGCGGCTGGAGCGGGAACAGCGCTGACTGCTCCGCTCTTTTCCACTGAGCGCCAAAGTACCATTCGCCTCTCCCCCGCCCGTCCTCACGGCCCCCCACCTGCACACCGCCCTGGGCAGCCTGCACGGCCTGCTCGCGCTCACCCACCTCGGTGCCGGCCCTCACCACTCCACCCCGCCCGAGCCGAACGTCCTGACGCCCACGGCGACGCTGGACTGAGGCCTGTAAGGTTATGGGGAGTCGGCTGACCATGAACGTTGGCGGGCGCGCCCTTCACCAGCCAGATGGCCCGGCTGGATCAACTCGGTCATGCGCGGCATTCCCCTCCAGACGGCCCTTCCCGCGGCGCGGGCGGAGACCCGGGCGTTTCTCGAGAGGCTCAACCCGGGCGGCCGGGTCATCGTGTTCTGCCACTTCGACGCCGACGGCCTCTGCGCGGGGGCCCTGTTCGGCCGCACCCTCCCCCGCCTGGGCTTCCAGGACGTGCAGGTGGTGCCCTCCGGACGCGGGGCGTCGGCCTTTTCGGAGCTGGCCAGAACGCGGCCGCGCGCCCTGGAACCCGCAGCTCTGATCGTCACTGACCTGGGGGTAACCGGGCCGGGTGTGCTGCCGGAGGTGCCCACCTTGTTTGTGGACCACCACCAGCCGGACGGCCTGCCTGCCGGACCGGTCACGGTCGTCAGCGGCTACGCCTGGGACCCGATCCCCGCGAGCGCGTGGCTTGCCCACGACCTTCTCGCGCCGCTCGCCAGCACCGAGGACCTGGGGTGGATCGGGGCGGTCGGGACGATCAGCGACCTGGGCAAACGGGCCCCGTGGGACGCGCTGCCGGGCTTGAAGAAGCGGTACACCGCCAGGTGGCTGAAAGAGGCGGCCGCACTGGTGAACGCCGCGAGGCGGTCGGGCGCCTTCGACATCGGCACGGCGCTGGAGCTGCTGATGCACGCCGCAGGCCCCAAAGAACTGGCGACCGATGACGCGCGCGGGGCGGACCGCCTGCGCGCCTCCCGCGCCGAAGTGAACGCAGCACTCGCTGTCGCTCGCCGGACGGCTCCCCGGTTCAGCGCCACGGGGCCGTTCGCGCTGGTCCGGCTGCACTCCGGCGCGCAGATTTACCCGCTGATCGCGCAGCAGTGGCGGGGGCGACTGCCGGGGTACGCCGTCATCGCTGCGAACACAGGCTACCTGCCGGGCAAGGTGGCTTTCGCGGTGCGGACTGCGCGCACCGACCTGAACCTCTCTGCGCTTCTTCAGAGCGTCGACGTGGGCGGGGCGACGGAGAGCTACGGGCACGGCCACGATCAGGCTTCGGGAGGCCAGCTCCCACCGGAGGCGTTCAAGCGGGTGCTCGACGCACTCGGCTTCGAGGCGGACGCCATGGGTTGACGTAATTCAAGTGCATGGTATCGGGGCCGAAACCGTCACGGCCGCCGTCCTCTCCAGATTCGGTCCGCAGGGTCGTCAGAGCCTTCCCCCGGCGCCCGGACGGGGAAACGATGGACGGCGCTCGTCCGGCGCCATAGACGCGCAGACGCTCTGCCGCCACAAATCAACGCGCGTCTCCAGCATGAGGTTGAACATGACTCACCGCACCAGATACGCACATGATCCTGGAGCCCTGCACCTGGTTCTTCCCCCGAGTCGGTCTTGCCCGGAGTGGTGGCAAGCGCCGACGTCCATCTGGACGTTCGGGCGCAGTTTCGCGTTCGCGCTGATCACTGGGGACCACACCAGAGGGCCGCAGGCACCGGCTGAGCACCGCGCCGGGCGCTGCTCAGCCGCTTACGGGCGCGCGGCCTGGAGGGCCGCGCAGTGGGCAGTGCACGCCGCTTCAGGGCGATCTCACCTGGGTGTTCCTCGTCGGCGGGTGACGCCTTCCCCACGCTTCCCCACCCGGCGCTGTGGTGGCTGCGGCCTGCTCATCCGGCGCCCTGAGACGGCCTGGTTCTTAAACGGTGCGTCAGATGGGGTCAGGCAGGCGTCAAGAGTGTGCTTCACTCTTGACGGTATGAAATCTTTCACAGCTCACGTTTCACTGGTCGCCCTGCTGGCCATCGGCTCCGCTGCCCAGGCTCAGGTCAGTGCTCAAAGCATCATCGTGAACCCGGTCCCCACCAGCCTCAAGGTCAACGTGCGCACCAACCGGACCACCACCGCTCAGGTGGTCCCCACCTTTGCGCCCGGTGACCACCTGGAGTTCTACACCCGCGTGAATCAGGACGCCTACGTCTACCTGTTCAATGTCGACGCGCAGGGGCACGTCGCCCTGCTGGCCTCCAATGGTCTTCAGGCGGCGGGCACCTTCGTGAAGGCCAACACCACGCAGGTGTTCCCGAAGAAAGGCAAAGCGTCCACCTTTCTCCTGACCCTCCCGCAGGGCGTCAACCAGGTGTTCGCGCTGGCCAGTCTGATGCCGCTGAACCTCGGGGCCCTCACGGCGCGGACGGCCGCCCAGGGCGACATGACGCCGGTCGACGTGGCCGGCCGGCCCGGCCTGGCCCAGGCCCTGAAGCGCGTGCTCGACCCTCTGAAAGCGCAGAGCTGGACGACGGACACCTCAAGCTACGCCGTCACGCGGTCGTCCCTGACCGGGCTGCCGGCCGTGGATGTCAATGCGCTGAAGGCGCAGGTGAGCTTTCAGCGCAAGGCCCGCCTGAGTGAGGTGTACGTGACCTACGCCGACCGCCTGCGTGCGGAAGGCTACCTCGTCACGGACGCCCGGTACGGCGAGCGTGAGGCGAAGGGCGTGTTCGTTCGCAAAGGGGCGCAACTCCGGCAGCTGACCTTGGAGGTCACGCAGCGCGGAACGACCTTCTTCGTGAAACTCACCCGCCAGAAGTAGGTTCTCCCGAGCCGGCGCGCCGAGGCTCCGGTCGGCACAGTCGCCTTTGCCTTGCCCTGGACGCGAACGGAGGGCGGCTGCGGGACAAGCCCCCGGTGGTGCCGGGCCTTCAGGAGAAGGGAAGCCGGTGAACCGGCTTGATCCGGACGCGTGCATGACGGCCTGAGTGTTGGAGCTAGTGGAGCGCTCCCCGTGTAGATGAGAAATGACGCGGGGAAGCCGGGCTCGTTGAGGGATCGTGACAGGCCACGGCCTGCATCCGTCCGGTCTCGCCTTGGAACCTGAGTGGTCCTTGGCTCCGCACAGCGTCAGGCCGGAGGCCCAACTTTCCGGGGCCTTCTGTTCTTGGAGCGAAGCGTGACCGGAACGGCAGGTGCGCCGCCCGGACGCATGCGCGGACCCACGCCTGCCGGACAGCTCCCCCGGTGACGACGCTGCGCGGCGTGCAGCCGGAACTCACTTTCCCTGGTACCGAGGGGTTCAGAGGTACACTGCCTGCGCCTGAGCCTCTGCCTGATAGGCGGCCAGGACCACCCGCAGAGCCTGGAATCCGGCTTCCCAATCCGCTCCTACGGAGTGTTCCCGCTGCGTACACAGGTTCAGAAAGTCACGGAGCATCAGGGCGTTCAGATCGGTTCCGTACCCAGCCCAGTGCCGGCCTGTCACGCCGGTGATGGTGAGTGAGTCGGCGAAAATGTCGAGCGTCTGCAGGCCCTGAGTCCCGGTGACGTCAAGTTTGAGGTGACCCCAGCGGGGATACGTGCGCGGGCGGCTCCAGGACGAATCGATGGTGGCACTCGCCCCGGAGGCAAAGCGCAGCGTCACCAGGGCGGCGGCGTCCACCGGTGCCTGCCCGGGCAGGACCCAGGCAGGCACCGGCGTCAGCCGGGCGTAGACCGAATCCACCTGCTCGCCGAACAGGTGAAACAGATCGGCCAGGTGGATGATGTGGTCCATGCCCGCGCCGCCGCCCGCCAGTTGCGGGTCACTGAACCAGTGGCGCTCCTGATCCGGGCAGATGCTGTGATTCACGCCGCTATAGGCCAGCACCTGTCCCAGAGCGCCGGTCAGCACCAGCTGCCGGAGTTGCTGCACAGCGGGAGCAAAGCGCACCGGAAAGGCCGTGCGGAACCCGACCCCAGCTTGCTTGCAGGCCTGATTCATGGCCTGGGCGTCGTCCAGGGTGGTCGCGATGGGTTTCTCGCACAGCACGTGAGCGCCCGCCTGCGCCGCAGCCTCGACCAGAACGCGGTGCCGGACTGTTTCACTGCAGACGATCACGCCGTGCGGTCCGGCCGCCAGCACCTGCGCCAGGGGAAGGTGAGGCAGTCCGGTCCGGGAAGCGAATTCCGCCGCGAGTTCTGGTGAGTCCTCGCTGAACCCCAGAAGCTGCACGTCAGCGCAGCCGGTCAGCCACGCCGCGTAGGCATCGGCATGAACATGGGCCACGCCCAGGAGGGCAATCCGGGTGGGCGTCATAGGTCCTCCATGCGGGCAGCCTGACCGCTGCTCAGGCTGCGCCGGACGGCGTGGCTCAGGGCCAGGGCAGCCCGGGCGTCCTCAGGCCCGACCAGGAACGGCAGGCCCTGTTCAATCGCCTGGTAGGCGTGCAGGAGCTCTGCGGCGTAGGGATCGCCCGCCAGGGCGGGAAGCGCCGTGCCTGTCGGCAGTGGCCCTGACTGCGGCCCGTGACCGCGCAGCGCCGCAGGCGCGTCGGAACTCCACTCGATCACGCCCAGTGTGCCGGCGAGGTCCAGCGCGGTGCGGAAGACCCCCGGCGGAGCCGCCCACCCACCTTCGATCAGGCTGATGGCGCCGCTGGTGTGGGAGAGCGTGGCCTGAACCACCGCGCGCTCGCCGTGGCTGTGGCCCGCGGCATACACCCTGTCCACCTCACCCGCCACCCAGCGCGCAAAGTCAAGGTCATGGATCATGAGGTCCAGAGGCACGCCTCCGCTCTGGGCGTCGTCCAGCAGCCAGCTTCCGCGTGGAGGGGGGGAACTGACGCGGCTGAGTCGCAGCACGCGCGGCTCACCGATGGTTCCCGCCCGCACCTGGTCCCAGGCCGCGCGGTACTGCGGGAAGAACCGCAGGACGTGCGCGACAAAGAGCCGCACACCCGCTGCCTGGCAGGCCGCCGTCATCCCGTCGGCCTCAGCGAGGGTCAGCGCCATCGGCTTTTCGCAGATGACATGCCGGCCCGCCTGCGCCGCCTTCACCGTCAGGGCGTGGTGCGTTGGAGTGGGCGTACACAGATCCACGATGTCCACCCGCGCCAGCAGGTCTTCTGTGCTGGCACAGGGAGACAGGTTGAACTCGCGGGCGAACTCGCGGGCGCGCTCGTCCGGGGCATACACGCAGGTGAGGACGCCCGGCTGGGCCTGCCAGCCCTGCGCGTGGGTGCGGCCCATCAGGCCTGTACCGATCAGACCGACACGCAGGCGGCTCATTTCAGGGCACCTCCGGTGATCCCGCTGACCAGCTGACGCGAGAAGATGACGTACAGCACCACCACCGGCACAATGGCCAGCGTCAAGGCGGCCAGGACGGCGTTGTAGTCGTTGACGAACTGGCCCAGGAAGGCGCTCGCGCCCAGCACGATGGTTTTCGTTTTCTCGCCCGGCGCGAGGATCAGAGGAAACCACAGGTCGTTCCAGATCGGAATCATACTGATCGCTGTGACCGCGCCCAGCGCGGGGCGGATCAGGGGGAGCGTCATGCCGTAGATGCGGTACTCGCTGGCGCCGTCGATGCGTGCCGCTTCCTTCAGGTCGCGCGGCACCCCCCGCATGAAAGACGTCAGCACGAAGACGGCCAGTGGAATCCCCTGCGCCGTGTACACCAGAATCAGGGCCCAGAGGGTATTGACGAGGTGAAGACTGACCATCAGGTTCAGGATGCCGATGGTGCCCAGGCGGATGGGCACCATGATGCCGACCGACAGGTACAGACCCAGCAGGGTGTTCAGCCGGAAGCGGTACTCGCTGAGCGCAAAAGCGGCCATGCTGCTGAGCAGCAGAATCAATGCGAGTGATCCCAGCGTGACCAGCAGGCTGTTCAGGAAGAAGAGGGAGAAGTTTGCGGAGCTGGCCAGCGTGTGGTACCCGTCAAGGGTAAAGGTGCTGGCGGTGGGCAGGGCAAAGGGGTGGGAGAAGATCGTCAGCCGGTCCTTGAAGGAGTTGACGATGATCAGCAGCGTCGGAAGGATCGCCAGCAGGGTATAGAAGATCAGCACCAGATGCCCGAGCACCTGCGCGCGGCGGTTGAGCAGCGGGACTCCAGCCGCGCTCACAGCTGAACCTCGGTGATCCTGCGTTGCCACGCCGTCAGGTAGATCAGCAGCCCCGCGAGAATCACGACCAGCATCACGCCTGCCACGGCCGCGCCCATGTAAGGATCGCCGGACTGTAACTGGTACCCGAAGAACGTCCGGTAGAACAGGGTGCCCAGGATGTCCGTCGCAAAGTTCGGCCCTGCCAGGGCGCCCTGAGTGGAATAGATCAGGTCGAAGGCGTTGAAGTTCCCCACGAACGTCAGCACACTGACGATGCCCACAGTGGGGAGAATCAGGGGCAGCTGAATGCGCCGGAAGATGGTCCAGCCGCCCGCTCCGTCCAGCCGCGCCGCCTCGTACAGTTCTTCCGGGATCCGCACCAGGGCCGCAAGAAACAGCAGCATCGGGATTCCGATGTTCTGCCAGACACTGATCAGGGACAGGGCAGGGAGAGCCGTGGCCGGCAGCCCCAGCCACGGCAGGTCGAGTTCCTGCAGAGTCAACGGCGTGAGCAGCGCCCGTTGCACGCCCCACGCCGGATTCAGAATCAGCTTCCACGCGAAGCCGATAATCACCACCGACAGGATCGTCGGCGTGAACAGCAGCGTCCGGTACACCGCGCTGCCCCGCAGGCGGAAGCTGAGCAGCACGGCCAGCAGCAGCCCCACCGGATTCTGAACCAGCATATGCACCACGAAAAACACAACGTTGTTTCTCAACGCGTTCCACAGGGGCTGCGCGTACAGCTCCGACGCAAGGAGTTTCCGGTAGTTCCCCAGCCCGACGAACACTTCCGACCCGTCCGGCAGTCTGTTGTTCATCGACAGCCATAACGAGGACAGGATCGGGTAGATCATGACCACCGTGTAGATCAGCAGGGCAGGAGTCACAAACACCACGACGTGCCAGGGAAAGGGGCGGCGTGTTCGGACGCGCGGCAAGGATCTGTCAGTCATACAGACATCCTTCAGTTTCAGGAAAAGGCCCGACCGGTAAGTACCGGGTCGGGCCTGGGTCCAGTGACAAAGCAGGAAATGGACTGCGATTTCTGCTACCCGGGCAGGGCGCGCACTGTGGGTTCAACTCACCGCCGCGGCTCAGGGCCCTCGCCACGGGCGCGTCGGCCTTATTTGCCCTTCTGCGGCGCGTACCAGGAGCCCAGGTTCTTCTGCACCAGGTCAGCGGCAGCTTTCGGGGTCATGCTGCCGTTCAGAAGCTGCGCACTGACATTCCACAGATCATTCTCGTTGTTCGGGTTGGCGTTACGCGACAGGATCTGATACGAGGAGCGGAAGCTCTTGGCGCACTGGGTCCGCCACTTCAGGAATTCCTGGGCCACTGGGTCCTTGACGGTGTACTTCACGTTCGCCAGGGGAAAGAACCCCGGCAGCGCGTTGGCGTACAGCGTGGCAAACGCGTCGGACGCGACCCAGTTCAGGAACGTCCTGGCGGCCTCCTGGTTTTTGCTGGTGGCGTTGATGCCCATGCCAATATCGGGGTGGTCATCAATCACGCATTTCTTGCCGTTGATGGAGTACGGGGCGAACGCGCCCATTTCCATCTTGGGATTCATCTGCCGGAAGGTGCCAATGTCCCAGCTTCCGGCCGGGTAGATCACGCCGCGGCCCTGAGCAAACAGGTTCTGAGCATCCGGGTAGGCCAGCGCCTGGTAACCGTTGGGCAGGTAGGGCTTCCAGCTGGCCAGTGACGTAAAGGCCTGCAGAAACCCGCCTTTGTTGTACTGGGCCGCGCCGGAAATCAGACCTTTGCGTCCTTTCTCGCCGTCCCACGCCGTGGGGCCAATATTCTGGTAACCCATCGTTGCGGATTCCCACTGGTCCTTGGTGCCCATCACCAGCGGGGCGTACTTGCCGTTCTTTTTGATCTTGTCCAGCGTGCTGAGAAAAGCAGCTTCCGTTTTCGGAACGCTCAGGCCCAGCTCTTTGAACAGAGCCTTGTTGTAGATGAACCCGTGAATGACCGACGCCATCGGGACGCAGAAGGTGGTCTTCCCATCATCGGTGGACCACGCCGCTTTGGCGACCGGATCAAAGTTTTTCAGGCCGGTCAGGTCGTTCAGGCTGATGACCTGTTTGGCCTTATACAGCTCCAGACTCTTGTCGAACGGCCGGCAGGTGATCAGGTCTCCGGCTGTACCGGCCTTTAATTTTGCGTCAAGCACAGCGTTGTACTCGGCTGGCGCACTCGGGGCGAAAACCACCTGAATGTCCGGGTGCGCTTTTTGAAACGCGGGAATGATGCTGTCGCGCCAGACCTTGAGATCATCGTTGCGCCAGCTTTCGATGGTGAGCGTGGTTTTCTGTGCTCCAGCCAGACTGGCGAGAAGCAACACAGTAAGTGAAAAGCTCAGGCGTTTCATTGAAACCTCCTCAATCCATGTACCGAAGGGAGATGCTGGCTCCGTGCGCGAACAAAATCTGAAATGTGTTGTGGTTCGCTCACAGGTATACTCCTGGCGCAATTGCGGGTCAACAATCAACCGGGAAGGTGTCCAGATTTTGCAAAAGACCACCAGGGACTTCTTCAGAGGACACCCCCGGTCTGATGAAAAAGACGGGTCGAACCTGGCTACTCTTCGCCTTGCCAAAGGGCGCCAGGATGATGGCGACGGGCGCAGCAACAGGTCCTGAAGATGGTCCAGGCCGAGTCGGACGACGGACACCGTGCGGCGTACGTGGTTCTTGATTTGTGGCCCTGTATGGCCTGGTGGTGACGTGACCCCGGTTGGTCGGCCCACTCCGGATAAGACAAGATCGTCTCCAGGAAGGGGTCATGAAGCGCAAGCAGTGCAGCGAAAACGAGATCCTCGATGTCTTGGCCAAGGTCGAGGCGGGCACTGCGGTCGGTGACGTGGCCACGTTGTCCGGGGTATCCAAGGCCGCCATTCACCGCTGGCAGGCACGGTATGGCGGCATGACCAAGGACGGCGCGAAGCGCGTCCGTCAGCTGGAAGAAGAAAACCGCCGCCTGAAGAGACTTGTCGCGGATCTGGCACTCGATCACAGCATCCTGAAGGAGGTGGTGGGCCGACAGCGGTGAGTCCCCATCAGATGCCGCAGGTCTAGACGCCCCTCAAACGACGGGGCATCCGGCAAGTGCGGCACCTATTCGGGATCAGTGAGCGGCGGGCCTGCCGTAGCCTTGGTTTTCATCGTTCTACACAGCGTCATCGCGCGACGAGAGATGACCGTGATCTGGCGGACAAGCTCCGGACGCTCGCGTACGAGCGTCCCCGGTTCGGATATCGGCGTCTCCACATCCTTCTGCGCCGCCAGGGCGAGGCCGTCAACCACAAGCGCGTCTACCGCGTGTACTGGAATGAAGGCTGAGCGGTCCGCAAAAAGGCCCGCAGAAAGGGGGGTGGCGCAGACCAGACTGCCGCTCACGTCGCCGACCCGAGCGAATGAGCGCTGGAGCCTGGCCTTCGTCAGTGCCCAGCTGACCAACGGCCAGCGGTTGCCGCTCCTCAACGGCGTGGACGACGGCACACGGGAGTGCGTGCTCAGCTTTGCGTCGACGTCGATTCCCGGCAGCACCGTGGCGCGTCAGCTGGCAGCCGTAATTGAGGAACGCGGAAAACCCAAAGTGCTCCTGACCGACAACGTGCCAGAGAGTACGGGTCGGGCTCTGGATCAGTGGACGTACTCGCAGGGCATCACCCATCACTTCATTGATCTTGGAAAGCCCGTCCAGAACGCATACACAAATAGTTTCAACTGAACTGGATAGAGTTTGGTGGAGGGTAAGTTCAGTGTGATCCACACTGGAGGACAGAATGTCCGTACCCAAGCAGAAATTCACCGCTGAGTTCAAACAAGAAGCCGTCCGGCTGGTCCGCACGACCGGAAAGAGTTGCGCCCAGATTGCCCGTGACCTTGGCGTTCCCCCTCACTACGTGGTCCGGTGGAAGCAGCAGCAGGACACCCAGACGGCCGCTGGCCGCCCAGCCTTCACCGGGCGGGGAATCCCCGCCCTTTCACCACAGGAGGCTCGACTCAAGGAACTGGAGCGGGAACTGGAAATTGCACGACAGGAACGGGATATTCTGAAAAAAGCACTGGCCTTCTTCGCGAAGCAGCCCTGATCTTCAAATTCATCGAGGGGCACCAGAACGAGTTCCCAGTGGAACTGATGTGCCGGGTTCTCGAGGTGGGCATCAGCGGGTACTACGCTTCGCGGGGAAGGCCGGAGAGCAAGAGGATCACAAAAGACCGCGTGCTGATCGAGAAAATCAGGACCAGCTTCGAGGAAAGCCGGGGAACATACGGGGCGCTGCGCATCCAAGCCGACCTGAAGGCACAGGGAGAGCAGGTCAGTCGTCAGCGGATCAGGCGGCTCATGCGACAAGCCCTGCTTGTCGCACGTGGGAAACGGAAGTTCCGTACGACGACCAAAACGAAATCTTCGCGTCCAGTCGCAGAAAACATTCTTGATCGGGCATTCACTGCGGATGCCCCGAACCAGAAGTGGGTCACGGATATGACGTACCTACCCACCCGTGATGGCTGGTTGTACTTGGCAACGGTCATGGACCTGTACTCGAGGAAAATTGTCGGCTGGGCGCTGAATGAGCGACTTCAGACGCCGCTGGTCACAGCGGCGTTGGAGATGGCCGTAGCGCGTCGGAAACCACCAGGCGGACTCCTGCATCACTCGGATCGAGGGAGCCAGTATACGAGCGATGTGTACCAGCAGGCGCTGGACAGACTGCAGGCCGTTCAGAGTATGAGCGAGGCGGGGGATTGTTGGGATAATGCTGTCCAGGAAAGCTTTTTTGCGACATTGAAGACGGAGATGGGGCTTGGTGAAGCGCAGTGGGACCGTGCCCAGACACGGACAGAGGTGTTCGAGTGGATTGAAGTGTTCTATAACCGTCGCCGTCGTCACTCGTCGTTGGGGTATCAGTCACCGACGGCCTTCGAGGAGCAGGCTTACATCCTGAACTGAGGCTCCACCAAACCCTTGACAGATCAAACAGTCGGATGCGCGACGAGTTGCTGAATGTCCAACGGGTCCTGAGCATGCCGCAGATGAGGCTGAGCCACGCCATCTGGCGGCGGGATGACACCGTGGACCGTCCGCACAGCTCGCTCGGGAACCTCACGCCACAGCAGTTTGCCCGCCACTTGGCGGGCTGAAGTACGCTGGTCTCATTCGGCCTGGACCGATGCTTGGCACCCTCCTGCAGGAGGGTGCTCGCGCGTTCGGGTGTCTGGAGGACACGTGGACGACCTCTCGCGTGCGTGAGGTGATTGGTCGTCGGTTTGATGTCTGGTCCCACCCGGATCATGTTCGCAAGCTGTTTCGCCGGCTGGGCTTTTCACCTCAACGACCGAGCACAGGCGCGCTCGAGCAGGACGAGACCGCGGTGCGAATCTGGCTGCAGACCACACGCCCAGTGGTCGAAAAAAAAGGTCGCGCTCGGCGCGACCCTGGTGGATCTGGATGAAGTGAGCTTCAGCCTGAAGGGTGTGGTGCGCCGAACCTGGGCACCCAAAGGCAAGACCCTTCTGGTGCGTCTCCCGGCCCGTTGGCACAAGCTGTCCACGATTGGCGCGATCACGTCGACCGGTCAATTTCTGCAGCATACGCAGGCAGGCGCCATCAAGACGCCCGATGTCCTGGGAATTTTGGAACATGTCTTGACGCATGTCCCAGGTGAGGTGGTTGTGGTGCTGGACAATGCCGCCATTCACCGAGCGAAAGCCGTATCGGCTTTCGTAGAGACCGGAGAACGCCTCACCCTGGTCTATGTGCCGCCCTCCTCGCCAGAATTGAATCCTATTGAGAAGGTCTGGGCCGATGTCAAGCGCAACGTGCTGGGCAATTTCTGTGCCAGGACGATCAAAGAACTCAAGGCGCGGCTGCGCTCGGGTTGGCAGCGGATGCGGTACATCAGCCTGCCACAGCGGCTGATGGCGGCAACTCCGATTTAAACCGGTATCAATAGTCAACCGTAGACTGACATTCTTGGAACGTTTATGCATTAGCAGCAACTGGACGCTGTTTAGGTGCTGCTTTGTCAGTTCTTGGCGGCTATGGAAAAGCGACTCTAAGGCTATGCAGTGATCGAGCTGCCGCAACAAGACGATGCTCAAACCATCCGCGCAGCCGTGTCAGGTCCCAGCCTCGAACGGCAGCCCGGCGCTGTTCCATCCCGTGATTCCGGCCGACATGACTGACACATCACTGTAGCCCAGCTTGATGGCGTGCTTCGCCGCCTGGGGCGCCTTACGGCAGAACGGGTTTGAGCAGTAGAAGACCAGCGGTACGTCGCGTTTATTCGGCAGGGCGGCCGGATCGAAGTCAACACTGAGGTTGAGCGCGCCGGGCACGTGTGCGCTCAACCAGGACTGGGGGGCGTTGACGTCGATGACGATAACGCCTCCGTTCTGCATGCGGTGGTGGAGTTCCTGGCAGCTGATGGACTTCAAACCCATGAACATGGCAAACATGGCGACTCCTGAGGTGATTGAAGGGCTTATTGTCTGGGGCAGCTGGTGCCGATTCGAGTGACACGCAGCGTTGCGGCAAACAGGGCGGTGAGCAGGATCGCTGCACTCACCGGGAATGCCAGAGCGGGCGGGGCGAACAGCGAAGCGAGCATGTAGCCCATGCCTCCAAGGACCATGCTCCAGCCGGCGACACGGCGTGCCGCCTGAGCGGCCGCACCCGATTGCACCCGCCACCTGCGTCCGAGCGTCTTGGGAATGGCATTTGAATTGACGACCACGACCAGCCCGAACACGGCGCCCATCAGGCGGATCGACAGTTCTTTGCTGATGTAGACAGGCTGCAGCCATTGCAGCACCACCGCAATGCCGATGATGAGTGCTGCGCCAAGCAGGGCGCGGCCGAGGCGAAACAAAGGGTTCATCGTGACTCCTTATGGGGTGAGCCGGAAGGCTTGCCGGCCTTGGTTCGTGTGACTTGCAGGCCAAAGGCCTCGGCAAACATCAGCAGCGCATCTTCGAGCACAGACAGTTTGAGGTGGTAGGTGATTGTGCGGCCCTGCTTTACCGGTTCGATCAGGCCGGCGGCGACCAGGACGGCGAAGTGGGCCGACATGGTCGGTTTAGACACGTCGAAGAGTTGCGCCAGTTCGCCGGCGCCGAGCGGTCCGTTCTGCAAGTGCTGCAGGACTTGGCGCCGGGTTGGGTCCGACAAGGCTTTGAACACGGCGCTCATAATTGGATTATTAGCTAAGAATCGAACAATTGCAAGCCCCGCACTCAGGTGCTGCCGGCTCGGGGCCGACGATGGGTCAGAAGACTGGGGGCAGCGCATTAGGCAGGAGCAACAGGCAAAATGGATCGAGGAACACCCTGAGCGAGTCTCGGTGCTGCTTGCGCGAGAAGCGCGGGAGACCGTCAGAATACAGTCGTCTGGAACGTTGTTCTTTTGGGTTCACACCCCATCATGGGACCAAAAGCACGTCACAGACGGTTTTTTTAAACCTGCAAGATCTGAGTCAACTCAGCGACGAACAGCGGGAGCCCAATCGGCTGATTGCCAAGGTGCGGATCACCGCCGAGAACAGCATTAACCGCATGAAGAAGTTCCGCGCCTGCAACGCGTTCTTCAGGAACCAGACCGCACGGCACGGTCTGATCTGGGGCTGTGTCGCCGGACTCGTCAATCGCCGCTGGCAACGCCGACTCCACCTGTCCATACACTGAATTCAGGGCTAAGCCAGCGGGGCGACGGTTCCCGTCGCCCCGCTCCCCCTTCGACTACTGCGCAATAGGTCTTCAGGGTATGGACAAAGATCTGCTGAAAAAGGCCGGCACGATGCTCCCGCACCTGCCCCTCTTCGCGCGCATGTCGAGCATGCGCGCCCTCCTGTGCTCGCCAGTCACATGGAGGAGTGCCACGACCGGGGCACGCTGGTCAGTGCCACCGGCATCACCCTGGTCGGACAGGCGATGCAAACCACGGACACAGTGGCGACCAGCAAGGGCGTGGTGACGGCGCCGGTGGCGTACCAGGTTCTGCATCGTCTCAAGGGCCACGAAGCCCCCGAATACGCCGTGACCCGGGACGAGCTCAAGGCGCTGAACGCTACGGCTATAGACACGTCGGCCGCCAGTGACGACCTGCGCGCTTTCTGGGAGACCCTCACGCGGCTCAACGTACCTCAGTAGACACGCTCTGGGGCGGCGCCGGACGAAGTCCCTGTCACGGCGTAACCCCTGCAGGCGCGGCCGCTCCTTTGGGAGCGGTTTTCGCGTTCAACTCCGTTCCCTTGACAAGGGGGTGATCCCTTCATTGCCCTGATCACCTCCTGGGCCGGAACAACCACCTACCCCCCGGGGACACTGACGCATGTGGCCCACTGTCCCGGAGGAAAAATGGACAACGCGAAACCCTCACAAGCAGGCGCTCTTGAAGATCAAGCTGAGGTTCCCCCCTCGGTCGGTCCAATCCGGTTGCAATGAAATCGCACCTCAGCCCGCCTGTATCAGGCGGGCAAACGTTTGAGGTGAGTGGTTGTCGAGGGAACTGTGCGGACGGATCTGGTTGTCGTCCTGGTGCCAGGCAGACACGATCAGACGGGCCTGAGGCAGCGCCTGAAACCAATGGAGATTCAGGCACTCATCCCGGACCCGCCCATTGAAACTCTCGATATAGGCATTCTCGGTGGGCTTTCCAGGGCGGTTGAGGTGGTGGATAATCCCGCGTTCGTGGGCCCATTGATCCAGCGCTTTGCTGATGAATTCCGGGCCATTGTCAGTGACAATCATGGCTGGTTGAGCGCGCTCAGCCAGCACGCCGGTCAGCAATCGGGCGACATCTGCACCGGTGATCGAAGTGCCGACATGCATGAGCAGGCATTCCCGGGTAAAGTCGTCCACCACGTTGAACACCCGGAAGCGCTGCCCTGAGGCCAGTTGATCGGACATGACATCCATGCTCCAGCGCTGATTCGCTGCACAAACGAGCGGTTTGTGCAGCCGTTCTCCGGCGGCCAGCCTCTTGCGGGCCTTGCGACGCACAGCCAGCCCTTCAGCACGGTACATCCGGTACGCCCGTTTGTGGTTCACCCTGTGTCCTTCGCGCTCCAGCATCACATGGAGACGACGGTCACCGAACCGAGGTCGTTCGCCTGCCAACTCTCGCAGCCGGGTCTTCAAGGTTTCGTCTTTTTCCTGTCCAGGGCTGTTGTGCCTGTGTGTGGATCGCCAGAAGCCCAGCTGGCGACATGCCCGCCGTTCGGTGACCCCAAAGCGCGGGCGGACAAATCCCACCATCTCCCGCTTCAACGGGGTCTGGGATTGTGGGGTCGCCTCGGGCGTCACCACTTTTTTGCGACCCTCTCCTTCAGCACCAGGTTGTCCAGCGAAAGATCGGCCACCAGCTTCTTCAGACGGCGGTTTTCCTCCTCCAGGCGATGAAACCGTTTGGTTTCGTCTGTTGTCATCCCACCGGACTTCGCCTTCCAGCGGTGGATGGTACTGACCACGATGCCATGGAGCCGCGTGAGCTCGGCCAGCGGTTGACCAGCCTCGCCCTGCCCAAGGATCTCCAGAATCTGTTGCTCGGTCTACCGTGTCCCTTTCATTGCGCCTCCGGTTGGCTCATCTTGTCGCAATCGGAGTGGACCGAGAAACAGGGGTCACGTCAATCAGGTGCTGACCCCTGAGCACCGACACCCTGCCATGCCTGGAGAAGCTTTGAAAGGAACGGGCGTTACACGTCCAGAACGCCTGGAACGGCTCATTGGGTTGGCCGTGCGGGCTCGGCGGTCCGCGGGTCGGCGTCTGGCTGCATGAGATCGGTGCTGATCCCCAGCCTTCTGAAAGGGGGCTTCGCCCGCTCCGGTTCCGGCTGGGGACGGAATGCGGTGAGACGAAATCAGAATGAACTTCCCGCTCCCCTGACCGGGTCGACCCTGCCTTTTCCGCCACCCGGCATGGTTGGGGATCAAGTGGGCCGCATCTGAACGCTGAGGCTATTTCACGCGCCCCTGGGCCGGCACGCCCTACAGTGAACTGGCATGCTCGACTGTCGACGGTCCCGTGACGCGCACCCCGCGCCCCTGTGGGCAGGGGCCTTCCCCACGCGCGAGGTGAGGAACAGCAGATGAACCCCCTCCTTCACCTGCTCAGCGCGCCACCTCTCGCCCGCCCGGCCTCCAGCACCGGGTCCCTCATGCGGGCGAAGAGAAGGCCCCGTCACGGCCTGCCGGCGCGGCGCGCATGACCGGCCGGGCCCCCTCACCGCTTCAGGATCTCGCGGCTCCCCTGCTCGCGGGCCTGATTGCCGTGCTGGTGAGTGCGTCCAGCAACCTGCCGCTGTTCATGCAGCTGTTTACCGCTGCGCACTTCACGCCGGCCCAGTCGGTCAGCAGCCTGAGCAGCATGTACCTGGCCCTGGCTGTGCTGGGCGCCGCGTTGTGTCTGCGTTACCGCGCTCCGATCATCCTCGGGTGGAACACGGCGGGGATCGCCGTGCTGATCGCCGAAGGGCCTCACTTCACGCCGGGGGACATCGTCGGGGCGCTGCTCGTCAGTGCCGTGACCCTCACCGTGCTGGGCCTGACCGGCCTGTTCGACCGCCTCGCCCGGAAGCTGCCGCCGCCGCTGGCTGCCGCGCTGCTCGCCGGAGTGCTGCTCCCGTTCGTACTGCGGGGCATGGCGGCCGTCCCGGCCGCGCCGGCCCTGCTGGTGCCGATGTTCGCTGCGTACCTGCTGGGCCGCGCCTTTCTGCCGCGCTGGGCGGTCCCGTTCGCCCTGCTCGCCGGGCTGGGTGCCGCGGCGCTCACCGGTGAGTTGCACCCCCGCGTAGTTCATCCGCTGGGCGCGCTGACCTTTACCCAGCCGACCTTCAACCTGCGGGCCATCCTGGCGATTGCCGTGCCGAGTGTGGTGTTCGCAGTTGCCTCGCAGAACCTGCCGGG